>NSHP01000035.1 GCA_002737125.1 Actinomycetota bacterium
TTGTTGCGGAATTGAAGGCCGCGCGCGTTGACATCGTGGTGTGCTACCTGCCGGTTGGTTCTGATGCAGCTGCGAAGTACTACGCGCAGTGTGCAATCGATGCAGGTTGCGGTTTCGTTAATGCACTCCCAGTTTTCATTGCCGGCACCCCAGAGTGGGCTAAGAAGTTTGAAGATGCCGGTCTGCCCATCGTCGGTGATGACATTAAGAGTCAGGTCGGTGCAACGATCACGCACCGAGTGATGGCTAAGTTGTTCGAAGACCGCGGCGTCGTTCTCGATCGCACCTACCAGCTAAATGTCGGCGGCAACATGGACTTCATGAACATGCTCGAACGCGATCGCCTAGAGTCAAAGAAGATCTCCAAGACGCAATCGGTCACCTCCCAGGTAGGCCATGACCTCGGTGCCCGCAATGTGCACATCGGCCCATCCGATTACATCGCTTGGCTTGATGACCGCAAGTGGGCATTTGTTCGCCTTGAGGGCCGGGCTTTTGGTAATGTGCCGCTGAACTTGGAGTACAAGCTCGAGGTTTGGGATTCGCCCAACAGCGCCGGCGTGATCATCGATGCGGTACGCGCCGCGAAGATCGCCATGGACCGCGGCATCGGCGGCCCGCTCCTGTCCGCCTCCTCATACTTCATGAAGTCGCCGCCGATTCAGTACAACGACAGCCAAGCCAAGCAGGCCGTTGAGGACTTCATTACCGGGGCTGTTGAGCGGTAATTTCAGCGCGGACCGGCTAGCGGATTTATCGGGAACCGAAAGAGTTAAATCGGCGCTACCACTTTTTGTCGTGTTCTTGTTCGCTCACGGATGTGTCGAAAAACTTAACTCCGAGCGCGATGGCTCCGGCGGTCAACCCAACGAACACAACAATGCCGATTAGATAATGCACGTGATAGCTCCTTGGGTTTGATGACCTGATCAGCGGACAGATAACTGTACCTGCATCGTACCCCGTCAAAGAGTGAGTTGATCGCCAACCTGTAGCGTCACATTTGTGGTCGCGCTCCCAGCCCTTAGAGAGGTACTCGCTCGACCCGACTTTCGAAAACTTTGGTCAGTTCGCCTGGTCGGGCAATTCTCTGACGGGTTGCTACAGGCGGCCCTTGCAACTTTCGTGCTTTTCTCACCGGAGCGCCAACCTGATGCCGTTAAGGTCGCGGCCGGCTTCGCGATCCTCTACTTGCCATACTCAGTAATCGGCCCGTTCGCCGGCGTGTTCTTAGATCGTTGGCGTCGGCGCAATGTCCTAGTGCGGGCTAACCTCTTAAAGGGCCTGTTAACTTTACCGATTGTTGGACTAGTACTGGTCGGCAATGACGGAATCTGGCTCGGGGTGACGGTGCTGACCGTGCTAGGTGTCGGGCGTTTCGTCCTTGCTGGCTTGTCGGCCTCGTTGCCGCATGTTGTTGAGGGACGCGATCTAGTAACCGCTAATGCACTAACACCAACGTCGGGGACAATCGCGGCTGCAATAGGTGCACTTGTTGGCGTCACCTTCCGCAGCGTTGTGGGCGGGGGTGACTTCGGGAGTGAAGTCATCCTCATTTTGGCCACAATTGGTTTTGCTACGGCCGGAGTGATGGCACTTCGAATCGGCAAGGACACCCTGGGCCCGAGTGGAGAAAAACCCCCGGACACCCTCACGGGTGTGGTGTCCGGCTTATTTGACGGACTACGAGTGCTCGGCCAAGACCGCATACCTAGACGAGCGATCACCGTTGTAGGCATGCACCGCATTGCTTTTGGGGTACTGACCGCCGGCGCCTTGTTGCTTGTGCGCGAAACATTCAATGAGACAGTGCAGGCGGATTCGGCACTCGGCCAATTCGCCATCATCACCGCTGCGGCAGCCATCGGGGCCTTAATCGGTGCGGCGCTAACCCCGGGTGCCACCCGTCGATATGGCGCCGTTCGCTGGTCTGGTTTCGCACTCGTGCAGGCTGGCACCATTGGCGCTGCCCTAATCCTTCTCGGCGCCATGACCCCAGCATTTGCCGCTCTCCTTGGCGGTGCGCTCTCGATGGGATTCGCCGGGCAGTCGGTGAAAGTCTGCTCCGACACCTTGATCCAGCGACATATCCCAGATGACCACCTAGGGCGGGTATTCGCCCTTTTTGACATGATCGTTAACGTGGCCCTGGTATTCGGAATCACCTTGATGGCCTTTATCTCGCCGATTAGTGGACAAGCTCCGTGGGCTTATGCCGGGGTTGGTTTATTACTTATTTCCACAGCCGCCTGGTACCAGACGGCCAAGAGCAATAGGCTCCCTTCACGCTGAATCGTGAGACGGCATAGGTCTGACGAACTTGACCATCAGGAGAGTTATGAGTGACGTGAAGCCGGACCAGAAGCGCTCGGGGGTTCGGTCGATCGCGGCAGTCCTCATATTCGTCATCGCGGCAGCACTTACTCCAGTTGCGATGCTCGGCCACTGGGGTCATTCCACGGTAGTAAGCAGTGAGCAGTTCCTCGCGACCGTCGGTCCGCTGGCCGAGTCTCCACAGGTCCAGGCGGCGGTTTCCGAAGCCGTGTCCGCCGCTATCGTCAAGCAGGTCGATACCACCGCAATAGTCGGTGACTTCCTCGGCGGGCTCCTTAACAATAGTCAACTCTCCTCAACTTTGTCGGCACCAATTGCTGCGGGCGTAAACAAGCTCATCGGTGAACTTGTGCAGGGCTTCATAGCGTCCGATGCATTCCAGAAAGTCTGGGTGATGCTGGCAAGTGCTACCCAAAAGAGCGTAGTAGCCATTCTCCAAGGCGGTAACGAAGGCCCTTTACAGATGAAAGGTGATCAACTCGTCCTAGACATCAGCAGTCTCCTGAGCACTGTGCAAACCCAGCTCGTTGCACAAGGGGTAAGCATCGCTGACAAGGTCACCGTCCCAGAATCCGATCGCCAGATCGTGCTCTTCGAGGCACCTGCGGTCGCTCAATTGCAATTTGTCTACTCCCTAACTTCACCGATTTTGAAATGGTTCCCACTGCTGATTGCCATCTTGTTTGGTCTTGCGATCACCCTGGCCCGCCGGCGGCCCCGTATGGTTTTGGCCGTAGGTGTAGCACTCGTTGTAGCAGGTGGCGCCACAAATTGGGCGCTAGGAGTCGGTGCGACTTTCTTTGTCGACCAACTCGCCGACACCGTATTTGGTGGTGCCTCCGGTATTTTCTGGGACACCATGTTCAAATATCTAGTGGCCGGGCTACAGGGGCTGCTTATCTTCGGCGTAGTCGTTGCAGTGGCAGGCTGGTTCGCTGGTCGCTCTCGGCCCGCAAAGAATGTCCGCGCCCACATGGTTGCTGGCCTCACCGAACTTGGCTCAAATCTTCCGGAGAATGGTTTGAGCACATTCCTGCGGGAGCGCGCCGATAACGTGCGCTGGGCTATTACCGCGGTAATGGTATTCATCCTCGTCGTCGGTGATGTCATGTCACTTACCCGCATGATCTGGGTGCTCTTGTTGGCCGGCGGCTTATTCACTTTGCTACAGGTGCTAATTGCCCGCAAGCTAACTAGTGCTGCACCGGCTGAATTAACCACGCCTTAAATATTGCCGGCCTGAACCGGGGTCCGGATAGCTTGGATCCCTTCACCGGCGCGCGTGGTGAACGCCAAAGTATCTGCTGATACTTCGTCGGTAACTAACAAAACTTGTCCGGTTTAGATTGCCTTGAGATAAGTTGCAAAGCCCTTACCGACCTGCTCAGCTCACGCCTGCAGATCATTTGGATCAAGTAAAGTGACATCCGGTGACCACTTGATGTCGCGAAGTTGGCGAATATAGAAATCACGGCCCTGTGGTCCACGAATCCAACCAAGGAAGATGTCACTCGCCGCCTGAATAATGCGCTGCCCACTAACAACTCGTTCACCTTGCGGCTACCAGGGAGCCGAGAGGCGCCCTGATATCGCCGACGACCCGCACCTATCGCAGGTGGAGTTCCAGATCGCGGCCCGCAAGTCCAAGCTCCCGGCGATGGCCGGCCCTGACCGCGCGGCAGAGTGGCGCAAGGCATCGGTGCGGGCCAAGGTCGAGCACCCGTTACTCATCGTCAAGCGGGACTTCGGATTCACCAAGACCCGCTATCGGGGCATGGCCAAGAATGTCAACCACCTGAACGTGCTGTTCGCCTCAGCGAACTAGGTGATGCGGGCCCGTGCTGTCGCCCTGATGGGGTGACGGCACGGCGCAAGCCTGCCCAAAACCCGCCAGAACGACACCGAAACCCCACCACCGAGACCAAAACAGCGCTCCCTCGGCTCATCACGCGTGCCCGGAGGCACCTTGCGTGAAAAACAGGCTGATGATCAGCGCTTCCTTAGTCGGTCGATTAACGGCCGGGCCGTTCGTAGTTGACATGGGCGCAGAGTAATCGCTCGAGCTTCTATGTTGGCTGTGACGCTATCGGCGTGCGGCCCACCAAGCAAGTAGGGCCTGGGTGGCCTGCTCCTCACCAAGTGGTCCTCGATCTAGGCGCAAATCCATCAAGAACCGATAAGCCTCCCCGACAACGGGGCCAGGTGATAAGTCCAAGATGCGCATTATCGACGCACCATCAAGATCTGGACGCAGTGAGGCCAGTTCCTCCTCTTGCTCCAAGACATTTATGCGGTTTTCGAGGCCGCTGTAAGCCTGCTGTAAAGCCGCGGCTCGGCGTTTATTGCGCGTGGTTGAATCTGCACGCGTGAGTTTATGTAGTTGCACCAATTGCTCTCCGGCATCGCGAACATAACGACGCACCGCCGAGTCCGTCCACTCGCCCGTGCCATAACCGTGAAAGCGAAGGTGCAGTTCAACTAATCGTGAGACTCGATCAGTGGTGTCATTGGGGAATCTCATAGCCTGCATTCGTTTTTTGACCATGCGGGCTCCAACCATCTCGTGGTGGTGGAATGAAACCCCACCCTCCTTTTCAAACTTGCGAGTTTTGGGTTTGCCGATGTCATGCAATAGTGCCGCGAGTCGAAGCACCGGATCTGGCCCACTGACTGGCTCGTGCGCTGTCTCCATCTCAATTGCTTGTTCAAGCACCGTCATTGAGTGCTCATAAACATCTTTATGGCGATGGTGTTCATCCTCGGTCAGGCGCAGCGCCGGCAATTCAGGCAAGATCCAATCGGTGACACCGGTATCAACCAGTAACTCCAACCCCGCGCGCGGCTCAGGTGCCATCAGGATTTTCATAAACTCTTCACGGACGCGTTCGGCTGACACAATCGTGATGCGTTCGGCTTGCTCATTCATCGCTTGCAGGACGTCATCGCTTACCCGAAAGCCAAGTTGGGAAACAAAGCGTGCGGCCCGCATGATGCGAAGTGGGTCATCGTCAAATGAATCCTGGGCACGACCTGGTGTGCGGAGCAGGTAATTCTCAAGGTCAGTAACTCCGTCAAAAAGATCTACTAATTGCATTAGGGGAAGCCGCAAAGCAAATGCGTTGACCGTGAAATCCCGGCGCCCTAAATCCCCCTCGAGGGTATCGCCGAAGTCGACCGCTGGCTTACGTGAGTCACGGTCATAGTGCTCGGTGCGATAAGTGGTTATTTCACATTCCTGGCCTTGAATCCGAGCTCCGACCGTGCCGAACGCGATGCCCACATCCCAGATGGCGGTGGCTAGGCCCTCCATGATCTCGATGATGGCCTCCGGCCGGGCATCGGTGGTGAAATCCAAATCCGGGGTCGAGGCCACCCGGCCAAGTAGGGCGTCACGCACCGGGCCACCTACGAGGGCGATTTGGTAGCCGGCCCCCGTAAATCGGCCCCCCAGTTCAGTCAAAAGCCCTGATATCGGAGCCAGTTGGGCTAACACGCGGAGTTCATGTGGAGTCGACACGCATAGCAGCGTAATGACCACACGAGCAGGTTTATCCTGCCGATATGGCTATTTACTTTCCGCGTGTCGAAGAGACCTCGGCTGGCGGGTTGGTACTCGACCTGAGCGGGCCTATTTCCAGCGCCGCACTCATTGCCCGTCAGGATAAAACTGGGCGGCTAATTTGGCTGCTACCCAAGGGCCATGTTGAGCCTGGTGAGACATTCGAGGAGGCGGCCACTCGAGAGGTGGCCGAAGAGACCGGCATCACCGCGAGCATTTTGGCACCGCTCGGCGTGATCGATTTTTGGTTTATGAATGCCGACAAGCGCGTCCACAAGACGGTGCATCACTATCTGTTGCGGGCCGACAGTGGTGAACTTAGTGATGCGGATAGTGAAGTTCAAGAAGTGGCGTGGGTGCCGTTGAGTGAAGTTCTCTCGCGCCTGCGTTACCCGGCTGAGCGGGCTCTAATGGGTAAAGTTGCAGCACTGCTAGGCGATACGTGTCCAACCTGAATACCATTAGGTCTCCTCGACTAGTGCTAACGGTTTTGATTACCCTCGCTGCACTGGTTGGTATCACGCCGGTTGCCCAAGCTATGCCAGAGGGTTCCGCGATTGAAATTGTTCTTGACCAGTTCACGCCAGTGGTTCCTAAAGCAAAAAACACACTTCGCATCAGCGGCCGCATACTAAATGTTTCAGGCCGTTCGATCGATAATGTCTCCGTGCAATTGCGAGTTGCTGATTTACCGCTGGATGATCGAAGTTCACTAGCAGCCGTGAGTGATGCAGACCTAGTGTCTGACGTTGATGGTGGATCAAGCAGTATCAATAACACACGCACCTTGATCTCTGCGTCGTTGGCCCCGAACCAGCAGGAGTCCTTCATTATTTCAATTGCAATCGCTGGCTTAGGAATTACCGAACCCGGCACTTACGTAATTGCAGTTGAAGCACTCGGTTTTACTGCAGGTGTTGATGAATTTGATGAACGCAAAGGTATCGAGCGAACTTTCTTACCGTGGTTTCCAACGGGGTCTGGTGTTACCCCTACTAACATCACGTGGCTTTGGCCGCTGGCCGACTGGCCCGCCCGCAATGCCAATGGGGTACTACTTAACGGCGAAACGCCAAAGGCGATGTCACCCGGTGGTCGACTAGATTCGTTAGTTCAAATCGGCGCCAATTTCCCCGGTCAAGTTTCTTGGTTCGCGGACCCGGATCTCTTGCAGGCCGCATCTGCGATGGCGCAGGGATATTTAGTGCAAGAAAATAGCAGCCCGGTGGTAGGTGATCAATCCGCTGCGATTTCAAAGTGGCTGACCTCCTTACGCTCAGCCCTTGATGAGTCAGCAGCTGCGTCCGATGTTGGATCACAACTTAGAGTGCTGCCCTATGCCGATATTGACGCCACAGCCGCGCGCAGAGCTGACTTAGCAACTGAGCTCATTCGAGCTGTGACTCAAGCTCCAATAATCTCGCGAGCCGCAATCGGTACGCTGGTCGCAGGCACAACTTATTGGGCACCTGGTGGTCGCATTGATGAGGACATCGCAGAACTACTGGCTTCCTCCGGAGCCACCACGGTTGCATTGTCAGCTCGCGCCGTCACTACCTCGAGCAACTCTCCTGCAATAGCGTCGATCAGTACTCCGGCGGGCACCATTACCGCACTACTCATTGATCCGGTGCTCGCTAATTTGCTGACGACTCCGAAAACTAGTGCCAATGATGTAATTCTCGCCCGCCAACAATTCTTAGCCGAGACCGCGCTCCTGGCCACTTCATCGACCGGTGCGGCCCACGTTGTTGCAGCTCCGCTAGATGTGCGCTGGACCCCGAATTCCCAACTACTTTCGGATTTACTAAGTGCCACGACCACCGCACCTTGGCTGTCGGCCCACTCACTTGATGAATTACTTGCCAGCGAGCCCGCATTTGGTCAAAAACTGAACTACGGGCGAATCGCAAAGAATGCTGAACTGCCCACCGCATATTTACAACAGGTGAGTAAAGCACAGGCTCGACTCCAGCAATTTGTAGCAATCCTTGATGATCCAGCAGCTGTCTCGGTGGGCTTCACGCAGGCTATTACGCGCACCTTGTCGTCGGCTTGGCGCGGCACGCCGCTTACCGGCAAGGATTTACTCAAACAAATCAACATCGAACTTGGTAAGCAAATGAGCCAAGTTCATGCCCTTTCCAAGGGCACGATCACTTTCTCCGGAGATGCTGGCCGAGTGCCGATCACTTTGGCCAACGATTTGGATCAGAGTGTGACAGTGAGTATGCAATTGGTTGGCGTACCAGCGGTGCGACTCGAGTCACCACCGGTCACCAACATCGTCATCGAGGCCGGCCGCAAAGTCAGTGTTGAGGTTGAAGCCCGGGTAATTGGCGGTGACCCACTGCCGGTCAATATCCAGATTTTTACCCCCGATGGTTTGAAGTACGGCGTCCCAAGCAGTATCACCTTGACTTCAACCGCGTACTCAAGAGCGGCAGGATGGGTTGTTGGAGCAGCGTTCTTGGCGATTCTTATTTTCGTGGTCGCTGGTGTGACACGGCGCATCTGGAAAGCCCAACGGTCACGGAAGTCGACTAAGTCATCTGACACGGTGTCCTCGTGACTGAAAATGCGAGCGGACGTTCCCTCGCGCGCTCCAGTGCCGTCATGGCATCGGGCACAATCGTTTCACGTATTACCGGGGTGCTGCGCGACGTAGCAGCGGCCGCGGCTTTGGGTTTCTATTTAGTCTCTGACGCATTCTCGTTGGGTAATAGCCTACCAACAATTGTTTATATTCTAATTATTGGTGGTGCGCTCAACGCGGTATTTATTCCGCAACTGGTAAGACGCATGAGTGAGGACGAAGACCAAGGCAAGGCGTATGCCGATCGCTTGATCACCCTCATAGTTAGTGTGTTGCTGCTGCTGTCAATCCTTGCGGTGCTCGCAGCCCCTCTCATTGTTGACCTCTACACCCCGGCTGACTACCCGACTAATGAGTTTGATTTAGCAGTTGCCTTTGCCCGACTTTGTTTACCGCAGGTACTTTTCTACGGTATCTACTCGATTCTCGGCCAAGTATTGAATGCGCGCGGACGATTTGGGGCGCCGATGTTCGCCCCGATCGCGAACAACGTGATCGCGATCGCGACTTTCTTATTGTTTATCGCGGTGGCAGGTACCTCGGCGGCGGCCGATGGCATCCTTACTACCCAACAGATTCTTATCCTTGGTATCGGCACCACCCTTGGCGTTATTTCGCAAGCCGTAATTTTGTTCCCGGTACTGCGCCGAGCCGGGTTCCGATGGCGCCCGCGCTTTGACTGGAAGGGCGCCGGTCTGGGTAAGGCCGGTGGGTTGGCGATGTGGACCATTGGTCTAGTACTCATTAATCAGGCCACTTATGTCGTCATCACCCGACTTGCCACCCAAGCCAATGTTGACGCCGCTGCCGCTGGCACCGTGGCTGCCGGGCTCACTACCTACCAAAAAGCACATCTAGTTTTCATGCTGCCACATAGTGTCATCACGATATCCATCGTGACGGCAATGCTGCCGGCATTAAGTCGGATCGCACATGCTGGTGATCTGCGGCAAGTGGGAAGTGATATTGGCACCACGATGCGCACGGTAGCCGCGTTGATCGTGCCGATCGCTGCGGTGCTTTTCGTTACTGGGTCTGACCTATCGATACTTCTCTTCGGTTACGGAGCTGCGACACCAGAGCAGGCTTCGCTCATGGGCGAGATTGTTTCCATGTTCATGATCGGATTGCTACCGTTCACGCTTTTCTATGTGCTTTTGCGTGGTTACTACGCGATGGAAGATACCCGCACCCCTTTCTATATAACTGTGGGCCTTAGTGCCTTTTGGTTGATAACTGTCGTGCCGCTATTCGAAGTTGCGCCGGCAGGTGGCGCGCAAGTCGCCATGATCGCGCTGACCTACTCGCTGTCCTACTGGGTCGGCCTAGCATTGGCTTGGGTGCTTCTCGCCAGGCGCGTCGGTGGTGTTGACTCAGGTCACACGATTCGGAGTTTATCGCGAATTGGGGTTGCCGGTCTGGTCTCGTTGGGCTTAATGATCGGCACCCACACCATCCTCGGTCGTATCTTCAGTGCTCAACTGCCAGGTGACAAATTAGCGGTGTTACTTATTTTGGTCGTGGTTGGTGCAGTAGGTGTAGCTTCGTATTGGGCAGTGGCTTGGGCACTTCGGATCAAGGAAGTATCTGCTGTCACCAAATTATTTCGACGTAGAGTGCGCCAGCCATGATGCTCCCCGAGCGCATCGGCCGCTACCTGCTAACTGCCGATCTTGATCCTGAGCACCAGGACCTAGCCGTGCAATTCTTCCGCGGCCACGACGAAGTCCTAGATCGCGAAGTATCACTGCGCATCCTTAACGCAAATGACCCGCGGGCACCCGCCTTCCTCGGTGCCGCGCGAGCCGCAGCGCTCGTAGAGGATCGTCGTTTGCTACGAATTCTTGACGTGATGACATTGGCTGAAACGGCCAATGAGCCGGAGCAAATTGCCGTCGTAAGTGAATGGGCCACCGGCCGAAACCTCGGTGAACTTCTGCAGGCGCGCGGGGATCAGCCAATACCGGTGGATGATGCGGTAAATATCGTCTCTGAAGTCGCGCGTGCGGTCTCGGCCGGGCTCGCAACCAATGTCAATCACGGTCGGCTAAGGCCATCAAGTGTCATCGTCACCGATGCCGGCGAAGTAAGAGTGAGAGGACTAGCGGTTGATGCCAGCCTTTGGGGCCCACTTGATCCTGGCGAGACGAAGACCCAAGCTGATGTTGACGGGTTGGGCTGCCTGCTTTATTTACTGGTAACGGGGTTGTGGTCGGGCCCATCCTTGGCTGCGTTGGCCGGTGCGCCAATCGTGAGTGGGAACGTGCTGCTGCCCTCAAGAGTGCGTGCGGATGTGCCGCGTGCAATTGATGATGTCATTGCTCGATCGGTTAGTAAGGCTGTACGGCCTCGTGGAGTCACCAACATTGCCGATGCTTCGGCGTTTACCGCCATGCTTGGCCTGACCCGCGATCACCTGGCACCGGTCTCGCATGGTGCCAAGGACCGCGGCGAACCAAACAATAAAACTCGCGGCTCCCTGGGTGTGGTGTTTCGGATTGCTGGGGTGCTGATTGCCTTCGTGGTCGTCTTAGGTGTTGGTTTCTGGGGCTGGAGCTTGATAACCAGTAACCCGTTGACAACAGCCAACCCCATTGAACTCGGCAGCGGTGATGTACTGACCGCTTCGGCTGTGCCAATGCCGTCAGCTAGTGCCGAAACTGGTCCGGTGTTTTTGCCCATAGTTAAAGTGCGCAGCTTTGATCCCTTTGATGATGAAGACAAAGATGGCATCCCAGATGGTAAGAAAGGCCGTGAGAACAACATCGAGGCCAAACTTGTTGCCGATCCGGACGTCACTACGGCTTGGCACTCGCAGACCTACGACACCCCAGATGCCGATGGCAAAGGTGGAGTTGGACTGATCATCAACATGGGTGAACCGCAATCTGTGAGTTCGGCGTCACTGCTATTTGAAGGAGTCGGCGCTGCCACTGAAGTACGTGTTGCCGATGAAATTTTGCCAGAACCGCAATTGTGGAGTTTGCTCGCTGCGGCCCCCGCTGGCGATCGGCAGATTGACCTGAGGGGGCCTCGGGCTATTACCGGCAAGTACGTATTGCTTTGGTTCCCGCAGTTACCCCAGCGCGGGGATAAGCCCGGCACCTACCAAGTAGGGCTAAGTGAAGTGACCTTGCACTAAGTTTTAACCCCATACCTCCCTGCACAACCAACAACCCTTGGCCCTCTAGGCTCATGCAGCATGGAGGCTAAGGCAATGGGCTTCGAGGCGAGTAACGAGGAGCGCACCGACGCCCAGTTGCTTGCGGCCCATGTAACCGGTGATAAAAATGCCTTCGGTGAACTCGTCTACCGGCATCGAGATCGGCTTTGGTCGGTGGCCTTAAGAACGACAAGTGATCCAGAAGAAGCGGCTGACGCCTTGCAGGATGCTTTCTTATCGGCGTTTAGGCGGGCCGATCAATTCCGCGGTGAGGCCGCGGTAACCACCTGGCTGCACCGGATTGTGGTTAACGCTTGCTTGGACCGATTACGCCGGCGCACGAGCCGCCCCGCTGTGCCGCTGCCCGATGATCTGGGTCAAACTCTGGCCGACCCGGGTGATCAAATGAGTCGGCGCGAAACCCAATTGGTGATCGCTGCGGCTTTAGCAACTTTGCCCCCGGATCAACGTGAGGCAATCGTGTTGGTAGACGTTGAGGGCCGCTCGATTCAAGAGACTGCCGAACTTCTGGGTTGCCCCACGGGTACGATCAAGAGTAGGTGCTCACGCGGGCGAGCCCGACTAGCCGAAGAGCTGGCCTTCTTGCGGAACCGCAATGAGCCGGACACCGTCATACCGAAGATGGGCTCGCCAGCAAAACCGTCACCGGCGACACCATTAGCGGAAATTAACACCTCGGAGGGGGGTGCATCACATGTCTAACGACGCCCAAGGGCCCGTTGACCCATTCGATGCGCCGCTTCCTGAGTTGGCTCTCTTAGGCCCTGACGCAGGTGGTTCCGATTTAGGGCTGCCTGATCAACATCTGGCTGATCAACATATGCCTGAGGACGTCTGGCAACGGCTAGCCGCAGCGCTCGCCGCTGAGCCACCCTTGATTGTGGCTGGACCGTTGGCAACCTTAATTGCGATGTCACCGCGCCGGCGTACCCGCTGGGTAAGTGTCCTCGTGGCGGCCTCTGTGGCCTTCCTCGCCATCGGGGTGGTCGTGCAGACCGTCCGCACTCCCAGCCCGGCGGTAGTAGTAGCAGACGCGGCGCCAAAGGCCCTAACTTCCGACCAATCCGGTGCCTCCCAAGTTGAAGCCACCCAACTTGATTCGGGAAAAGTCAAAACGATGGCCGGGGTTTCAGGTCAAACCATGCCGGTTCGGCAGGTAGTAGCTAGTGGCATCACCTACTCGCGCTCCACCATGCAGGATCAAATAGGTGAGTTATTAGATCGCATCGGGGTGGCCGATGCCCGCGCGATGGACAGCATCGTCCAAGAGACCCCCGCGAATTTGGTGGAAGGCAACACAGGGTTCACCGCCAAGGTTGAGACCATAAGTGCCTGCATCGCGTCCTTGATCGCCCCGGGTGACCTCGGCACGGTGGTGATCGATCGGGCTAAGTTCGAACAGCAAGAAGTCGGCTTAATCCTTGACCTAACCCCGAGTAAAACGATTAAGGCTTGGCTGGTCGGTCTTGATTGTGGCCAAGGTGGGCCATCCATCCTGTTGCCCATCGCAGTGGATTTGGCGGAACCAGCAGCACCCTAAGATCGTTATCGTTAAGGGTCGTTATTTTAAGGAATCTGTGTTTTGTGGAAGGTTTGACTGTGAGCGAGCTCCGTGAAGTCATCATTATTGGTTCTGGTCCGGCTGGCTACACGGCGGCGGTGTATGCCGCACGAGCACAACTAAAGCCCTTGGTGTTCGAGGGTGCGGTTACGGCTGGTGGCGCACTAATGAACACGACCGAGGTTGAAAACTTTCCCGGTTTTTCTGAGGGCATTATGGGCCCAGCCCTGATGGAAAATATGAGAGCACAAGCCGAACGTTTCGGCGCGGAGATAGTCACCGATGACATCACCGCTGTTGACCTAACCGGTGACACCAAGTCGGTTATCGATGGCACCGGTCGCACCCACACCGCAAAGTCAGTCATCTTGGCAATGGGTTCCGGTTACCGTGAACTCGGTTTACCAAATGAGAAGCGGCTTTCCGGGCACGGGGTTTCATGGTGCGCCACCTGTGATGGTTTCTTCTTTCGGGATCAAGACATCGCTGTCGTTGGCGGTGGTGATTCTGCTCTTGAGGAGGCCACCTTCTTGACCAGATTTGCCAATACCGTGACTCTTATCCACCGCCGCGACGGGTTACGTGCCAGCAAGATCATGCAAGAGCGGGCTCTTAGTAATCCGAAAATGCGGTTTGCCTGGAACAGTGCTGTTGAAGATGTATTAGGTGATGCCAAGGTTTCTGGGTTGGCGCTGCGCGACACTGTCACCGGCGAGGCCCGTGAGCTTGCCGTGACCGGGCTTTTCATCGCTATCGGTCACGATCCACGCTCAGAACTCCTTCCCGGGCAGGTGGCTTTAGACGATGCAGGGTACGTAACCGTCGACGCACCATCAACCCGCACTTCTGCTCCCGGGGTTTTCGCCTGCGGCGACCTCGTCGACCACATCTACCGGCAAGCCATCACGGCGGCTGGCACTGGATGCGCAGCAGCGCTCGACGCTGAGCGTTATCTAGCAGCCGCCGAGTAGGATTCACCTCGATAACAAGGGAGAACGAAATGGGCGCGACCATCAAGGTCTCGGATGCAAGCTTCACCGCCGACGTACTGCAAAGTGACAAGCCGGTCATCGTCGACTTCTGGGCCGAGTGGTGCGGGCCGTGCCGCATGGTTGGCCCGATACTCGAGGAGATCGCCAGCGAGCACGACAATATTGTGATTGCAAAGTTAAATGTCGACGAGAACCCACAAATCTCTGCCTCTTATGGCATTACTTCCATTCCAACCCTAAATGTTTATCTGGGTGGTGAGGTTGTTAAGTCAATCATCGGTGCCAAGCCCAAGGCGGCACTACTCGCTGAACTGGCGCCGTATCTGTAGTGGTTATCCGCCACGGTGATACCGGGGCGGCCGTCGCGGAGGTGCGCGCACGGCTTGCGCATCTGGGTCTACTTCCAGATGCAGTGACGAAAACTGCTGAGCTTTTGAGTACCGGTGCAGCCGACAACTTCGATGAGGTACTCGACCGCGCTGTTCGCACCTTTCAACAAGAACGCGGTTTAACCGTTGATGGGATAGTCGGCCCACAGACATTTCATCAACTTGATGAAGCGCGCTGGCAACTTGGTGATCGAGTGTTGCGTTATGCGCCTAGGCATTTGGTTACCGGGGATGACGTTGCTGAGTTGCAGCGCCGCCTAAATGAGCTTGGTTTTGATAGTGGTCGAGCTGATGGCTACTTCGGCAAGAACACCGATACCGCCTTACGTGAATTTCAACGAGGTGTCGGCGTTGCAGCTGACGGTATTTGTGGACCTGACTCATTTAAGGCTTTCGACCGGCTCATGCGAACCATTAGTGGCGGCAATGCTGCGCGGCTACGCGACCATGTGAGTCTAACTTCATTGCAGACCGGGATTGCTGACAAAGTTGTGCTACTTGATCCTGGCAGTGACCTTGGCGCTGAACTCTGCGAAGCGGTTGCGGTGCGAGTTGAGGGTCGACTAGCTGCTCTTGGAACTCAAGTTTTACTCACCCATATCGCGCAACCAAGTAGTGCTTTAGGTGAGGCTGAACGCGCGGATTTCGCCAATCGCACCGGTGCTGATCTGGTGGTTTCAATTCACGCCACACAACTTGCTAGTAAGAGAGCCTGCGGC
>NSHP01000036.1 GCA_002737125.1 Actinomycetota bacterium
CGGCATCAGTCTGGGCCAGCAACTCGGCGGCCGCACAGCAAATCACCTCCCGATTGAGGCGGATGCGCTTTTCCTCAGCGGGCTGGGGTTTAACCACAATCCCAACATTAGTACCGGTACGAGATCCCGCACTAACTGCAATTCGTTGACCCTGATAATCATTCGGTCGCGAAAGATATCCGGTACCCTGTGCCGGTGACTAATACCAATGGATTCCTTCCCCCATATTCCCCATCGGGCCGCTCGGCCCTCGTCCCTCCAATGCCGTGGTTTTACTCCGGCACTTTGCTCACGGTGGAATATCGAACCGACCCGGCCCACGTGCGGGCCCTGCTACCACCAGAACTTGAACTTGCCCCCGAAGATCCAGGGGCTGTCGCCTTCATCTGGGCCGACTGGCAATCCTGCAGCACCGGCGGAGCCGAACTCTTAGACCCGGCACGTTCGCAGTACTTAGAAGCTTTCGCCGTCGTGCGCTGCATATATAAAGGTGTCACTTACAGCCGCTGCGTCCTGATCTGGGTCACCACCGACTTTGCCATTGGCCGCGGTTGGTTCCAGGGCTACCCGAAGAAGCTTGGCAGCATGCACGTCACGCGGGCCATGAACCACGGTAGGGCCGCACCGCGGGTTGCACCAGGTGGCACTTTTGGCGCATCACTGGCCGCCTATGACCACCGTCTTGCCACCGCGAAGGTCACCTTGCGTGAACCCAGCCCAACCAACGGTTTTGTAAACGGCCATCCGATGGTGCACCACAGATACATGCCGTCAATCACCCCGGGCGCCGGCATGTCACTCCTGCAAATTGCCACCATGGGTGGGGTTGATGCAGATCTTGGCGCCCCTTGGGTGGGAGATGCCGAGTTGACGCTCTTTAACTCGCCGTGGGACGAACCCGCCGCGCTGCTTCCGGTTGACGAAATCATTGCTGGGTACTACCGCGAGGTTGGAGTCACTTTCGCCGGCGGCACCTTGCTTGACGACATGTCGCAACCAGTCTGAGTCTGATGACAGCACCGCGCATGGTCAGCGTGCTCTCCGAGAACTGGACGATGACTGATCCGCGGGATCTACGCAGCGTTGTTCGGATGGCGCAGGAAGCCGAAGACGCCGGCTTTGACATGGTGATGATCAGCGACCATGTGATACTCGGTCCGGCAGCCGGAGACCAAGGGCGCATGGCGAATCCGCGAGACTATGCAATGCCTGGTAATCAAGATCCATCGACCTCATGGCCCACCTCATTGCTGCTGCTCGCCGCGATAGCCGCAGCAACAACTCGGATTCGCCTTGGAGCGATTGCACTAATCGCACCCCTGCGGCATCCACTTATTTTGGCGAAGGACCTAGCCACCCTTGACCTACTAGGGGAAGGACGCTTGGTCATCCAACCCACGGTTAGTTGGCACCTCGATGAATACCAAGCGCTCGGTGTGCCCTTCGCAAAGCGCGGCGCCATTCTTGACGAAGAGCTTGAGATCTGGCAGCGGGTTTGGGCTCAGTCACCCGCCTCCTTCCATGGCGAGTTCTTCGACTTCACCGACGTGTACGTCGACCCCAAGCCACGCACGTCACGGGGCCCGGCAATGTGGTTCGGCGGTGCCACCCTCACCGACCCCGTGCTTGGCCGGCTGGTGAAATACGGCAGCGGCTTCCACCCCTTGGGCCGGCCCAAAGCCGACGACGTTGCGAAGTTGCAGGCCGGCTTGATGGCTGTGGGCCGATCGATCGAGGAGATCGAGATGGTAGGTGGCACCCGGGTGGAGTTCCCCGATGCAAACAGCGTGGCACCGCTGCCTCAAGCACTCGAGGGAATTCCGGCTCAGTTAGAGATGGGCTTCAGGACTTTTTGCATCAAGCCCTCGATCTTTATTGATGAGCGGGCCGACCACGCGCGGTTCTGCGCCGAGGTAATTAAGCGGGTTACTGACTTAACAAACTAAGAGAACACCACGGTGCGTTGACCGGTAAGAATTATTCGGTCTTCGGCAAAAAGGCGCACTGCGCGATATAGCACCACACGCTCGACATCGCGGCCAATTTCGACTAAATCCGAAGCGGTGTGCCCATGATTAACCCGCTCCACGCTCTGCTCAATTATTGGACCTTCGTCTAGATCACCGGTCACAAAGTGCGCGGTTGCTCCAATTAACTTCACGCCCCGCTCATGGGCCCTTTGATACGGGCGCGCGCCTTTGAACCCCGGCAGGAAAGAGTGGTGGATATTGATGACCCGGCCAGACATTTTGTCGCAGAATTCACTTGACAGAACTTGCATATAACGAGCCAGCACCACCACGTCAATCGAGTGCTCCTCAATTAGTTCTAGAACTCGTGCCTCTTGCTCCGCCTTGATATCTAGGTTGACCGGCAAATAGACATATGGAATCTCATACCGGTCAGCGATTTCACGACAGTCTTCGTGATTCGAAACGATCACCGGGATATCAATCGGCAGCTCGCCATTGCCGAATCGGTACAGGAGATCCAGCAGGCAGTGGTCATGCTTAGAAACCAAAATCATTGCCCGCCGATGGTCCGCCTCATGACGCAGAGTCAACTCCGGGCCCAGGCTCATTACCCGCGCGCTTACTACCGCACTTACCGCCGCGAGGTCTGCAACAGGTGATTCAAACTTGGTACGCATGCAAAACACCCCGGAGTCTTCGTCGGTGAACTGCGCCTGCTCCAGCACGTTGCCGCCGACCTCGATCAGGGCCCCGGCAACGCGGTAAATAATGCCCGCTTTATCTGGGCATTTGATGGTCAGGATGTATCTACTCGAAGGCTTCAAAGTATTCGTTAATCTCCCACTGAGTTACATCTCTGGCGTCTGGGTTAATGCTCTTGGCTGAACAATGATCGTCCCGATCAACATTTATCGTAACGAAGGTCTGCCCATGCAGCCGTCCGAGGGCACAAGCTAGGCTCAGAAGTCCTCTAGGTACTCGTCGATCTCCCACTGGGTGACCTCGCGGGTGGACGGGTCTTCGACGGCCTCCTCGTAGCGGCGCACCTCATCGCGCTTGAGCGTCTCGAATGCCTGCACAAACGGCTCGCCCAGAATGCCGACGAGGAAGGTGTCAGCACGCATCGCGTTTAGCGAATCGGTGAGCGACATCGGCAGCACCGGACGGCTCTCGTCGGTGTATGACCAACCCTCTGAGTGCGGCGGGCATTCGAGCTGACGGGTGAGGCCGTCGAGCGCCGCGGCCAAGATGGCGGCGATCATGACGTACGGGTTCGCCGCGCCATCACCGATGCGCACCTCAATGCGAGAACCGGCGCCGTGCTCTGGTGGGATCCTGACGAAGGTCGTGCGGTTGTCGTACCCCCAGTTCGCTCGATACGGCGCCATGGTGTCCGGGCCTAGTCGCTTGTAAGCATTGATGGTCGGGTTGCAAAAGGCGACCAGCGCCGGCGCATGTTCGAGCACCCCGGCCATCATTCGCCTCGCGATTAGCGATAGCTCACCGTCGGGGTCGCGCATCATATTCGTGTCGTTGACATCGGTCACCGAGAAGTGCAGGTGGAATCCGCTACCACCTTCATCCCCAAAGGGCTTTCCGATAAAGGTACTCATGATTCCTCGGCGATTTGCGATGTCCTTCACGGCGGTCTTGAACAGGAATGTTCGATCTGCTGCGTCTAGGGCAGCACCGTGCCAGAGATTAATCTCGTACTGCGATGGACAAAACTCGTGGTTGCCGGCGAATGCCCCGATGTTCAGGCGATCGATCATGCGGAGTAAGTGCAAGAAGGTGCCGTCTGGATCCACTAGCGAGCCGGTCTGATAGACACGACCGGTCTTGTTGATTATCCGTTCCCACTGCCCATTGGGCCTGTGGGCGAAGTAGAACTCGAGCTCGGGCCCAACTACGGGGAGGAGACCAAGTGCCTTGTACTCCTCAACAACCCGGCGCAGCAGCGCTCGCGGCGAGATCTCATTGGGGGTGCCGTCCGGCTCATCGATATCGGCGATGACGTAGGCAACGCCCGGCTCCCACGGCAATGCTCTGATGGTCGACGCATCAAGGCGCGAGACCATGTCGGAGAGGCCGTCCCGCAAGCTGCCGTGGCCATCAAGGACATCACCACG
Source organism: Actinomycetota bacterium (assembly GCA_002737125.1). Taxonomy (GTDB): domain Bacteria; phylum Actinomycetota; class Actinomycetes; order S36-B12; family S36-B12. Next base: position 4,103 of record NSHP01000036.1, read on the forward strand.
GGTGGTGGTGGTCCAGGTCGCTTGGCAGAAGGCGGGGCCGTGCCCGGCCGCCCGCTCAAGCTGCGAGACAGTGAGGTCCTTCGATCGCGTCAGGCCCAAGACATCCGACCAAATGAGGCGAAGGATGTCGATGTCCTGAGATTCCAACTCACGGCGAACGTCCGCTAACTCCTGTTGCATGTGCTACCCCTCGATCGCGCAGTCTTTGGTGCCCTAGGATTCCACAATCATCTTGTGCACATCGTTCGGCCCCCAACGATCTCAGGATAGTATGGCTAATACTGGCTGATCAGGGAAGATTTCAGAGAGGATTCACCGCATGAGGGTGCTTTTCATGCAGCACGATGCCTTCAGCCCGCCTCGATTGGTATCAGAGCGCTTCGCCGACCACGGATTCGAGGTGGTCGAGGAGTTGATAGTTGGTGCCGGCCAATATGACACTCCCGGTGTCGTCACCTACCAATTCCCAGATCCAGCCGACTTCGATGTTATCGTCCCGATGGGCTCGCCCTGGGGTGCCTGGGACGATGCCACCATCGGCGAGTGGCTACTCCCGGAGTTGCAGTGGCTTAAGCAAGCCGACGCGGTCGGGGTGCCGGTACTTGGTATTTGCTTCGGTGGCCAACTGCTCGCCCGAGCGCATGGCGGCAGCGTAGGTAGAGCACCGGACTGCGAGATTGGCTGGACGAGCCTTTGGAGTGATAACGAGTCGCTCATTCCCCCGGGCCCTTGGTTCTCATTCCACTACGACAGGTGGGAACTACCACCCGGAGCCAACGAGATCGCCCGCACCTCGCGCGCCTCACAGGCATTTACCCTGCGTAAGAACCTGGCACTTCAATTTCATCCGGAGCTGACCGGTGACATGCTCGAGAGGTGGTGCGGCTCACCCGGCGGCGGCCGGGAATTGATCATCAAGGACGGCCAAGATCCAGAAATCCTGCTGGCCTTCACCCGTGCGGAGGAATCAAAATCGCGCGGACGGTCGCATGCGCTCGTCGACAGTTTCCTGCGTCAGGTTGCCGGCCTCGGCCACCTCGTGGGCGGCTAACGCAAGCACACGAAATCCGGTGGAAGGGCAACCTACGCCTTTTGCACTGGCAGACGCTTGAAGCCGTGAACGAAGTTGCTACGCACGTAATCGGGCTTGCCATTGGGCAACAGATCTACGCCGCGGGCGAGGAGGTCCTCAAACATTATCTGGATCTCGAGCCGGGCTAAGGAGTTGCCCAGGCACATGTGCGGTCCGCCGCGACCGAAAGACATCTGCTCGTTGGGGAGGCGCTGGACGTCTAAGACGTTTGGATCCTTGAACACCTCTTCGTCGCGATTGCCCGAACCGAACCAAACTACGACCTTGTCACCGGCCTTTATCTCCTGGCCATTGAAGATGACTGCTTGGCGGGCCGTGCGACGGAAGTGATGCACCGGGCTGGCCATGCGCAAGAACTCCTCGACCGCCCACGGTATCAACTCGGGCCTCTCACGCAGGATCTCGATCTGATCGGGGTTAGCCATCAGATTGTTCATCGTGTGGGTGATGGTGTGGCGCGTTGTCTCATTACCCGCGATCACGAGCAGCAGGAAGTAGTTGCGGAAATCGCGATCATCTAGCTCGATGCCGTCACTCGGAACTTGGTTTATGAGTGTTGACACGAGGTCGGTCCCGCTGCCGCCCCTACGTTGCTCGGCTAGCTCGAATCCGTAATTGAAAACCTCAAGCGCGGCCGGTGAGCGGAAGGGCAAGTCCTTGTATTGATCACTTTCTTCACTGTTCGCGAGCACATCGGCATGCTCTGGATCAGTGTTGCCGATCATACGATTACCCCACTTGATTAGCTTGGGGATATCAGACTCGGGAACATCAAGAAGTTGAGCGAGCACCCGGCTCGGAAAATCAGCTGCAACATCTGCGACGAAGTCGAACTGGTCCTTGACTAACGCGCGATCAAGTGTAGTAGCGGTGATGCCGCGCAGGAAAGTTTCGTAGCCTGCGAGAGCGCGCGGGGTGAACTGTGGCTGCAATAACTTACGCAGAGCACGATGTCGCTCACCATCGGTTTCGATCATCGAGCGGCGGATTTCCATTTGACGCTCATCAAGTTCTTCAAGACTCACGGCTCCAATTTCACTGGAGAATGTCTGGGTATCGCGCAGGACGTCTACGATGTCGCGATATCGAGTGACGGACCAGAAGCCATGATTTGGTGAATCCTCGACATTCCAGTGCACGGGTGAGTTTTTGCGTAGGTCCGCGAATACTGCCCACGGAGCCCCATCAGCAAACAAATCCAGATCGGCCAACGTGATGTCCGTTTTCGTGCTCATTCACCCTCCATTGCCGGTGGCCAATATTCGTTCGGGCCCGAATTATCGGCTAAGCGTAGCCTTTGAGTCCCGGGGATGGGAACTCTTATCGAACTTTCGCCCCCGAACGAGTGTCCGATAGGGCGAATTTTTGAGAGAGTAGGAACATGGCCGGCCAGCACACGCTCAATGAGACCGAGAATGAAGTCGTCTCCCGACTGGGGGGCCTGCATCTGGATTATGAGGCAATGGCGGTCACGTCAAACCTGTTTCGGGCCGCCAACGCTGTCCGAAATCATTTAGAACGCACCGTTCTAGCCAAATCCGACCTGACCTGGACCGCATTCGTGGTGCTATGGGTGGTCTGGATCTGGGAACCTATTGAAACTCGGGGGATTGCCGCCGAAGGTGGGTTCTCCAAAGCCACCCTGAGCGGGGTGCTTACCACCCTTGAGGGGCGCGGATTCTTAACCCGCGAACGCTCGGCGGCTGACGGCCGACTGGTGCTGGTGAACTTGACCCCGGCCGGCCGGCGGCTGATGAAGAAGCTTTTCCCCGAGTTCAACCAAGAGGAGTGCAACATCACCCGGCACATCACCACCAGCGATCTCCCTCAGGCCGCCCAAATCCTGCGAGATTTGATCCGCGCCACCGAATAGGTGGGCCACTTAGGAATAGAGGTCCCGTTCGTCTGGTCATTCCAGGCTTTTTCCGTTAGGGTCCGAACGATCTAACTCAACTTTTGGTTGGAAGGTGATTATGAGCAAAACGAACGTTGCCGGTGTGGAAGTAGACACCAGGCACTGGATCGGTGGCTCACGGTTGGCGTCCCCGACTACCTTTCCTGACATCTGCCCCATTGATGGTTCGCCACTGGGCAATATTGCGCGCGGTGGCAAAGTCGAGGTTGATGCGGCAGTGGCCGCAGCTCGGGCAGCCTTCCCGGCTTGGGCAGCACTGAACCCAAGTGAGCGCGGTGTCATTATTCATCGAATTGCTGATCTAGTAGAAGCCAATATAGAGCAACTTGCTCAGGTCGAAACCGCCGATAACGGATCCCTACTCCGCTCACATCGCCGCGGCGTAATGCCCCGTGTCGTGCACAACTTGCGCTTCTTCGCAGACTGGGCGATCAACGAACTCCACCACCCGAAATTTATTACCCGTGATCACACCAATGTCGTCAGTTGGGATCCATCAGGTGTTGCCGCACTCATCACACCGTGGAATGCGCCGCTCATGCTAGCTACCTGGAAGATCGCTCCGGCACTTGCCGCGGGCGACACCGTTATCCTCAAGCCGGCTGAGTGGACGCCACTTACGGCCTCGCTTTTTGCCGACCTAACCGCGCAAGCTGGCTTACCCGCCGGCGTCTTCAACGTGGTGCAGGGACTCGGCGAAGAAGCCGGCGCCGCACTTGTTGCCCATCCGGGTATATCCCGAATCTCCTTTACTGGGTCGGTGCCAACCGCAAAATTGGTCGCACACGCCGCCGCCGATAACCTCACGCCCTGCTCCTTCGAGCTTGGTGGCAAGAGCCCGACCATCGTGCTCGATGACGCTGATCTGGATCTAGCTGCCGCTTTGGCTGTCGAGCAATACGACAACGCCGGCCAGGTTTGCCTTGCTGGTACTCGATTGCTGGTGCAGGCAAGTGTCGCTGACGAATTCAACGAGAAGTTCACCGAGCGGGCCTTGCAAATTAGGCAAGGGGATCCACGCGATGAAGAAACCCAGATTGGGCCCAATATTCATGCCGAGCACGTTGATCGCATCGAAGGTTTTGTAAACAGAGCCCGAGCTGATGGGGCCACCATCGCCTTTGGTGGTCAACGCAATGCTGAACTCGGTGGCTTGTTCTACCGCCCAACCCTGGTAACTAATGCCAAGGCTGACAGCGAGATCTTGACCAAAGAGATATTCGGGCCGGTGCTCACCATGCAAACTTTCGAAACTGATGAAGAAGGCTTGGCCATGGCTAACGGCACCGAATTCGGTCTGGCGGCGATGCTTGTCACTGGCAGTCGCGAGCGGGCAGAAGCATTCACCAAGCACCTGGTGGCCGGCACCATCTGGGTAAATTGCTTCTTCGTGCGTGATCTACAAGCGCCATTCGGCGGATCCCGCAAATCTGGGGTTGGCCGTGAAGGCGGCACCTGGTCATTTGATTTCTATGCAGATGTTAAGAACACCGTCTATGCACCAACCGGATGGAAGTAAGGGAGATCGCAATGGGTGAAGTTGTTGGCGCTGGGATTCTCGCGCACGTTCCTACCATCATGCTGCCGTCAGCGGCCCGGCTAGAGCTGAACGAAGGCAAGGAGATTTCACTTGTCCCCGGGCTGGAGAAATTGCGCAAAGAAGTCTTCGAGACCCTCGACTACGACACCGTGGTGGTACTTGACGCGCATTGGTTCACAACTGTTGAATTCGTCGTTAGTGCACAAGATCGCCGCTCCGGACTCTTCACCTCCGAAGAACTACCACGGGGTATGTGCCGGATCCCCTATGACTGGAAGGGCGATCCCGAGTTAGCAAAAACCATCGCGGCCCGTGGTGAAGAAAACGGCACCTGGATTACCGCCAATGAAGATCACTACCTGCCCCTTTACTACGCAACCGTGAATCTATGGAAGTTCCTCGGTGATGGGCTACCGGATAAGCGCTGGATTTCCATGAGCGTTGCCCAAACCGGCGACACCGAAGATTTCCTGAGAGCCGGCCGGGCCCTTGGCCAAGCGATTCGCGACTCCGACCGAAAGGTTTTGCTACTGGCGTCCGGTGCACTGTCACATACCTTCTGGCCACTGCGCGAGCTGCGTTCGCACGAGGCGAGTGACCCGTCGAATATCTTCACGCCGGAGGCTTATGCGGCCGACCTCGAACGCATAGCTTGGTTCGAGAGTGGCGATCATGCACAGGTACTCGCCACCATGCCCGACTACATGAGGTACCGGCCAGAAGCCAAATTCGCCCACTATCTAATGATGATCGCGGCCATGGGCGAAGGTGATGTAGTAGCACCGGGTCGGCTATTTAGCGAATACGAGAATTCAATCGGCACCGGTCAGGTGCATATTTGGTTCGACCGGCCGGCTACCGGCTGGACCAAAGCGGGTGCGGCAGCATGAGCGAATTCCGAAGGATTTTGCTCGATGGCTATCCAGCCCTAGTCGAGCGTCACGGGGATGTACTAGTTGCCGGTGACGGGCGAGTGACAGCAATCGCCGATGCTATTCACCTGCCCCCGACCGAGCCATCCAAAATCATTGCGGTGCACCTTAATTACACCTCGCGCAGTGACGAGTTCATGACCAAATTGCCGCCGGCACCAACCTACTTCCACAAACCGATTACCGCACTCAATTCCCACGACGCAGCGGTGGTGCGGCCCAGCGGCTGCAAGTGGCTTAATTACGAGGGCGAGATCGTTATCGTCATCGGCCGCACCTGCCGCAACGTCGCACCTAGTGAGGCAGGTGACTACATAGCTGGATACACCGTCGGTAATGACTACGGGCTCCATGACTTCCGCGATACCGATGCTGGTTCAATGCTGCGCGTCAAGGGCAGCGACACTTTGGCTCCCGTTGGCCCCGGTCTGGTAACCGATTGGGATTTTCGAAACAAGCAGATTCAGACCCGGGTCAATGGCCAAGTTAAGCAATCCTCCACCACCGCCGAGATGGAGTGGGATATGCATTACCTAGTTGCAGATATCGCCCGCACCATCACTCTTGTTCCAGGTGATCTACTCTTCTCGGGCACTCCAGCATTCTCACGGCCGGTCCAACCTGGCGATATCGTCGAGGTAGAGGTAGAGGGTTTAGGTACTCTCCGCAACCACATTGTCGAGGGACCAACCCCAATTCGCACCGATGTTGGTGCGCAGCCCACCGAGAGCGAAGAAGTAGTTTCCACCGCAATGGGTGGTGACTGGGAGTTCAGAGGTATTCGCACCCCGTCGAAGGATCTGTATCCGTCAAGAATCGAAGAGGAGTAACAGTGGTAACGATCACCGTTGATATGGATAAGTGTCAGAGCTATGGTCAGTGCTGCTTCGAAGCCGCCGACGTGTTTGCGTTGAATGACGACGGACAACTCGAATATGTGGCCGAAGCAGATGAGTCACGTCGCGCTGACATCGAAGGTGCGGCAGACGTCTGTCCAATGCAAGCAATCACGGTCGAATAATAATGAATACAAATAGCGTGGCTGCCTCGGTTGTCGTAGTTGGAGCAGGCCTTGGCGGTTTAAGAGCAGCCGAGGCACTTCGTGGTGCAGGTTTCGAAGGTGCCATCACGGTGGTCGGTGATGAGTCAGCGATGCCGTACAACCGGCCACCCCTGTCCAAAGAGGCGTTATCGGCCGGTGTGCATGTTGCTGAGTTGGAGTTTCGCCGCAAGGCATCGGTAGATGATGTCGACTGGCGGCTAGGTTCACCGGCGCTCGCAAGTGACTTTGCCGCGCGGACTGTCACGTTGGCCGATGGCACCCAATTATCATTTGACGGTCTTGTCATCGCCTCGGGAATTCGCCCGCGCCGGTTGCCTATCGCAGGTCCTGAAGCCGGTCGTCACGTGCTGCGAACCGCCCACGATGCAGTGAATGTGCGCAGCTACTTAGCGCCGGGGCGATCCGCGGTAATCATGGGCGCGGGTTTTATTGGGTGCGAAGTAGCGGCCACCGCACGTGGCCTAGGCGCCGAGGTGCATATCGTCGCGATAGACGAGCAGCCGATGGTGCGACCGCTTGGTGCTGAACTTGGGATGGGCATGAGATCACGCCATGAACACCACGGGGTGAACTTCCACCTCGGTCGCACGGTCCAAGAGTTTCTCGGTGGCGACCACGTAACTTCGGTGCTCCTAGATGACGGCACCGAACTACCAGCATCAGTAGTTATCGAGGCGGTCGGCTCGGTCTGCAATGTGGAGTGGCTAGAAGGTAATGGCCTAGATCTCAGCGACGGGGTGCTCGTCGACCAAGGGATGGTGGTTGCTGCCGAGGTGCCGGTGGTTGCCGTCGGTGACATTGCCCGACATCCGAACGCGCTTTTCGGCAACATCCCGCGGCGCATCGAACATTGGAATATCCCGACCGAGACCGGCCGGCGCGCCGGTGCCTCGCTCGCCTCACTCCTGCGCGGTGAGCAACCAGATCAAGCACCTTTCGCCGCCATGCCATCTTTTTGGTCCGACCAGTACCACCACAAGATTCAATCTTTCGGCATGCCCGGGATCGCAACTTCAATCCAGATCGTTGACGGTTCGGCTAACGACGCCTGCATAGTTGAGTATTCGAACGACACCGGATTAGTCGGCGTCGTCGGTGTAGACCGAACCTCGGAGTTAGCGCCTTATCGCAAGCAATTGCTCGACCGATGAAGGAATCGCTCTCACTCGGGGTAAACCGCGAAGCGGCACTTGAGCACGCGGCCGCGCTCGTCGCCCACGCTTGGCGAGATTTCGATAATCCGCGCGAATCCGAAACCGAAATTAGCGAACAACTAATTGCGGAATTGCGGAAACCCCTACCGGAGCAAGGCAGCGATGTAATCCAAAGCCTCGATACAGCCGGCGATGTATTAGATGCCTCACTCGCCCAATCACGCCCACGATATCTGGCGTATATCGGGTCAAGCGGCCTAGAGATTGGTGCACTTGCGGATCTTCTTGCCCACTCATACGACATCAACTTGGCACTAGATGCCCGGGCTGCAACGCGCCTAGAAGCCCAGACCATCGGTTGGCTAGCTGACTTCTTAGGGTTCCCCGCTCGGTTGGGCTCGTTCACCAGCGGCGGCACCATCAGCAATATCACCGCACTTGCGGCGGCCCGCGAACGGGCGCTACCCGGTACTCGAACCAATGGGCTAGGCGGCACGCGGCCGGCAATCTACTGCTCGGCCGAAGCCCACTATTCGATTACTCGTGCGGCCGAACTATTGGGATTCGGGCGCAATGCGGTACGCGACATCCCCATTGACGATCAACGGCGCATGCAACCTGACGCACTTCGTGCGGCAATCGCACTTGACTTGGCAAATGGTGTTACTCCGGTCGCCGTCATCGCCACCGCCGGCACCACACTGACCGGGTCTGTCGACCCAATTGCCGCCTTGGCCGATATCTGTGAGTCACTCGGGGTTTGGCTCCATGTCGATGGCGCCTACGGCCTACCGGCTGCCAGCGCCCCTAACACCGCTCACCTTTTTACCGGGTTAGCGCGCGCCGATTCAATTAGTGTCGATGCGCACAAATAGATGTTCGTGCCAAAAGCTTGTAGCGCGGTGTTGGTTCGAGATGCACAAACCCTCGCGCGCACCTTTGCTCATGATGAGGCCTACATCCCACATGAGGACGATGAATTAAATGCGGTCGACATCACACTTGAGTATTCCCGGCCATTGCGAGCCTTGAAACTTTGGTTAGCACTTCGCGTCCATGGTGCCCAATCATTTCGTGAGGCCATCACTGAGAATTGCGAGCAGGCGCAACACCTTTACCGGTCGGCAGCCGCCCACCCGAACTTTGAAGTCTTGGCCTCACCCCCGCAGTTATCTATCGTGCCATTTCGGCACGTGCTGCCAGGTTGCATCGACTTAAACGCTCACAACATTGATCTCTGTTCGCGCATGCAGCAGGACGGCCGGGTCTATATCTCACCCGCAACGATCGATGGCCAAGTCTGGCTGCGTCCTTGCTTTACCAACTTTCGAACGACCTTGGCTGACGTCGACATCACCCTTGCGATAGCGCATGAGCTCGGCAGCCTCGACCCGCACCAACACTCGTCTAGCAACTAGGTATTCTGCACTGGTGCCCGCTAACTCAGACGCCAAAACTCCCGAGGGGGTTTGCTTCCCAGCGGGCGGTGATGGCAAACGCAGCACGAGCGCAACCGGGCGGGCGATCTTCGCTGATTGTGTGCGCGGAGTGGATTCATCACTTGCCGAGCGCATTGAGCACACCCGCGACTGGCGAGCTGGATACCTAACCCCAATCCGTGACATCGTGGCCGCGGCAACCCTAACCTCAGATGCCGCACTACAGGTCTCCCGCGATGGGCTGGCCTCTGCGCATCGACGTTTTCGCTTTGGCCGCGAGGGCCAGGAGTTGAACTTGGGCGAGGCCTTGGCGACATTTTCGGCCTCTGGCTTTGGCTCCGTGAAGGTTCAAGGCGCAGCACAATTGGAGTCAGATCTGTCGTTGCCCTATCACGGTCGACGGCTATTTGGCCGGCACCTGCGTGACCAAGTCGACAAGTGGGTTGCAGACGGCATTGCCGAGCCAAGTTTCGCTGAAGCAATTCACCTAGTGCTCGACAACCCAGAATGGCTCGATCTCCGTGGGGTCGATATCGCGCTGCTGGGTGCCGGAGCCGAGATGGGTCCAATCAGATCACTGCTTCGTTGGGGAGCGACCGTGCACGCGGTCGACCTGCAGCGGCCCGCAATTTGGCAGCGGCTCATTGAGATTGCGCGCAGCACGGCTGGCTCGCTACGAATTCCAATTGAGTTTGATGCTGACGGCAACCCACCGCTTGTTGTCGATGGCTTGGTGCACCCCGAAGATGATGTGGCGATCGTGAATGTGGCCGGTGCGAATTTATTAACCCATGCCCCCGAGGTCCGTACCTGGCTCGCCGAAATCGAGCAACCATTCGTACTTGGTACTTACGCATACGCGGACGGATCACAACATGTGCTGCTGTCAATGGCGGCCGATGCAGTGGTTGCCGACTTACTCGATAGCCGCGATGACATTTCCCTTGCTTACCTGGCCACACCCACCGATACCTTTATGGTTCCCCTCGAAGTTGTCCTTGAATCACGTCGGCGCTGGGATGCTCGAGGGCTAAGTGGGCTACTTCAGGCTCCACTTCGCACCCTTAAGCAGTTTGAACCCAACTACCCCGAAACGATTTTTTCCGCTGACGGCACTGAAATCGGCCTTAATGACTCTTTAATCTCTCAGCAGGGCGCGAACTACGCACTTGCAAAGCGCCTCCAGAGATGGCGTGCATTGGTTGCGCGTTCCACCGGTACCCTAGTTTCAATCAATCTCGCCCCTGCAACGCGGACGCAATCTGTCGTAAAGAGTCGTGCGCTGGCCGCCGCCTACGCTGGTGCAGACAGATTCGGCATTGAAGTTTTCGAACCAGCCACTTCAACCACTTTGATGGCTGCACTGTTGGTGCATGACCTAAGAAACCCGAGTGCTACGGCGAATCCCGCGACACAAATACAAAATCCTATGGAGCTTTTCGTGCAAGGGGCAAACCATGGTGGGCTCTGGCGAGCAGCGTATTCACCACGTTCGATACTTGGTATCGCAGCGCTACTTGGGATGTTCGAATCGCGCGCCTAAATGCCGTACAGTCAAGATTCAAACGATATTCCGCTCGGGGCGCAGCGCTCCGCTAGCAAAACGTCGAACATCAAGTGGTGAAATATCAAGAAAGGGTTCGCGGCCTAGATAAAGGTCACGCAGAATCTCACCAATTGCCGGGCCCTGCAGGAAGCCGTGGCCCGAGAACCCGGTCGCGTAGAGCATTCGAGAAACTTCATGGCTTTCACCAAGTAGCGCATTGTGGTCAGGGGTAACTTCATACAACCCCGCCCACCCGACCTTGATCCCAACATCTAGTAATGCCGGCGCGCGCACCTTGGCTAGCTCAGCCAACTTATCCAAGAACTCACGGTCAAGGGTGCAATCGAACCCAGGCTGCGTACTTTGGTCGGAGAAACCCATGAGCATCCCTGGGCCTTCGCGGTGCCAATAGAAGGTCGACCC
>NSHP01000037.1 GCA_002737125.1 Actinomycetota bacterium
ATCCGAGCCAAGTCTGCAGGCCGAGCTGCACCAAGCCGTAAGCGAGTGAAACTAGCATGAATACGGTGGCTAGTGAAATCAGTGTTAGAGCCGCAATACCGAGTGCGGCCCCCGCGCCAATTCGCGAACCCGCCTTGCCAATTTCATCCTTGGCAAGGGCCAGCTGCGCGATCGCCAGCCGCTGGGCATCGGAAATAACCTTGCCCACCAGCTCGGTGATACTCGGTTCGGTCTTAGCGGCCATCATGATCCTCCGGCTACAGGCTACCGTCCGGCCTCCTGCTGGTACACATCCGGGATTCCGTCGCCGTCCTCATCGAGCTCTTCAACCAAAGTGATGGCGGCGAAATGCCGATTTCGCATGACCAAGACTATTGATGCGAGAAGCGCCGAAGTGACTGAGCCGGCGAGAATAGCGGTCTTTGCGGTGCCGAGTTCTAGTGGGCTTTCGCCGTAAGCCACCTCGGCGATTAGCAAAGGGACGGTGAAGCCGATACCGGCTAGTAACCCGATGGCTGTGACATCAAGCCACTTCAGTGGCGCCGCCAGTGATGCTTTGGTAAAGCGCGCCACGATCCACGAGGTAGCCACCACGCCGATGGGTTGGCCGACTACAAGACCAATGATTACCCCCATCGCAATAGGGGTACCGATTACCTCACCGAGTCCGATGGTCGTGAGATCAACTCCGACAACGCAGAACGCAAAAACTGGGACACAAAACCCGGCACTGAGTGGGTGTAATCGATGCCCAACTCGGTCGGCGGGGGCGCGGGCTTCGCCGGGATCAATTTTTACGCGGGTGAGCAGCCCAAGAACTACACCTGCAACGGTTGAATGAATTCCACTTTCATACATAGAAACCCACGTACATATTACGAGTGGAACGTAGAGAAATGCTGAGGTCATGCGCCGGCGCTGTGTGTACCAATAAATAGTGAAGCAGGCGATAGATGCAAGAACCCACCAGACATTAAATGAACTTGAATAGAAAATCCCGATGACAACAATTGCCCCGAGGTCATTTACCACAGCCAAAGTCAGCAAAAAGGCTCGCAGGGCAACGGGTACTCCTCGGCCCACTACGGCAAGTACTGCGAGGCCAAATGCGACATCACTTGCCATCGGTATGCCCCAGCCCCGAGTGGAGCCGTCAGCAGCATTTGAGTTGATGAAAAAGAAGATCGCTGCCGAAAGCACCATGCCGCCGAGCGCTCCGGCAATTGGTACCGCCGCTTTTGCGGGCTTGGAAAGTGATCCCAGAATAAATTCATGCTTAAGTTCGAGCCCGACAACGAAGAAGAACACTGCTAGTAACGCATCAGCGGCCCAAGCAGATAGCGTTAGTGAAAGCCAGGGCGGGCCAATCTCGGTTTGCACGAAGACGAAGTAGGTATTGCTCCAAGTGGAGTTAGCCCAAATAAGTGCGAGCGCAGCCGCGATCAGCAGCAGCACTCCGCCCACGGTTTCATCGCGCAGTTGCTGAAGAACCCAGCCACGTTCACGCAGTGATGGCCGCGCCAGAAAGTCATCAGGCGTAGTCACCGGCTAAGTATCAGTCCTCAGAGCTATTGGCGGCAAGGCCGGCCGCGATGAGGCTCATAACTGCGGGATCGGCAAGGGTGGTGGCGTCACCGATATCTCGCTGCTCGGCCACATCACGAAGTAGGCGGCGCATGATTTTGCCGGAGCGGGTCTTAGGTAATTCGGCAACGATGAGTATCTGCCGCGGTTTTGCGATGGGCCCGATCTCATGTGCCACATGGTCTCGCAACTCTTTGACAATTGAGGTGCGTCCGGATCCCTCCTCGGCCACACCACCTTTGAGAATGACAAATGCCACGATGCCTTGCCCGGTGGTGGCATCGGTGGCCCCGACCACAGCGGATTCGGCAACTTTTGGATGTGATCCGAGTGCTGCCTCAACCTCAGTGGTTGAGATCCGATGACCAGATACGTTCATGACGTCATCAACTCGGCCAAGTAGGCGAATCGCACCGTCATGATCAAGGCGGGCACCGTCACCGGCGAAGTAGACATCGGGGAAGTGGTTCCAGTACCCCTGTTTGTAGCGCTCAGGATCGCGCCATATCCCACGCAGCATGGACGGCCAAGGCTCGGTGAGTATTAGGTAGCCCGTGGTGCCTTCACCGGTTGGCAGACCATGGTCATCAACAACTGCAGAACCGATGCCGGGAAGTGCGGTCATGGCCGAACCAGGCTTGCAAGTGGTGACTCCCGGCAGCGGTGAAATCATGATGGCGCCGGTTTCTGTCTGCCACCAGGTGTCGACGATCGGGCAGCGGCCGCCGCCAATGACCTCGTGGTACCAAAGCCAAGCTTCGGGGTTGATGGGCTCGCCAACTGAGCCGAGAAGGCGAAGTGACGATAGGTCTTTTCCGTTCGGAAAGTCATCTCCCCACTTCATGAAAGTACGAATTGCGGTTGGCGCTGTATAGAGAATCGAGACCTTGTGACGTTCGACCACATCCCACCAGCGATCTTGGGTTGGCGTGTCGGGAGTACCTTCGTAGATAACCTGCGTAACTCGATTTGCTAGGGGCCCATATACGACATAGGAGTGACCGGTAATCCAGCCCACGTCAGCGGTGCACCAGTAAACGTCGGTATCTGGCTTCAAGTCAAAGACGGCATGGTGCGTGTATGCAGTTTGGGTCAGATAGCCCCCGGTGGTGTGCAGGATGCCCTTTGGGGTACCGGTAGTGCCCGATGTATAGAGGATGAAAAGTGGATGCTCACTATCGAAGGCTTCGGGGGTGTGCGTGGTGGGTTGGCGATCAACAATATCGCGCCACCAAACATCTCGGGAGTCATCCCAAGCAACTTCAAGTCCGGTGCGGTGCACCACCAGCACGTGCTCAACAGTTGGCGTGTTCACTACAGCTTCGTCAACCGCATGCTTTAGTGGCAAGATATTGCCGCGCCGATGTTGACCATCGGCGGTGATTACCAGTTTCGCCTCCGCGTCGTTGATGCGGCTTTCGAGCGCATGAGCTGAGAAGCCACCGAAAATCACCGAGTGTGGCGCGCCCAACCGCGCGCAAGCCAGCATCGAAATAATTGCCTCAGGGATCATCGGCAGATAGATGGCAACGCGATCACCGGTGGTGATGCCAAGCTCAATTAGGGCATTGGCCGCCTGTGAAACTTCATGCTGCAGTTCCGCGTAAGTAATATCGCGTTGGTCACCAAGTTCGCCCTCAAATTTAATTGCCACCTGATCGCCGTAGCCGGCCTCGACGTGGCGGTCGACGCAGTTGTACGCGACATTGAGTTTGCCGCCAACGAACCACTTAGCAAATGGGGCATCTGACCAGTCGAGAACTTCATCGAACGGAGTCTGCCACGAAAGGCGACGGGCTTGGGTTGCCCAAAAATCCAGACGATCAGCAGCTGCTTGTTCATATGCCGCTGAGGTGACGTTGGCTTGCGCTATGAAGGCTGCAGGCGGCGCAAATGAGAGGTTCTCGTGGGCTGCACTTTCCAAGGTTTGTGAGGACACACTGCATTATGGCAAACCGGGCGGTTAGATGGGGAGCGTGGTGGAAATTGAAAGCAAGGCGATAGGGGGCGACCCCTTTGCGGCCTTAGCTCAAGACCGAGAGGTTTCCCGGGTTTTGGCCGCCTCCCGTGCGGAGATCGATTCGGTGCTGTGGCGCCGCGATATTCGGACTAATGCGGCGGCGGTGGCACGAGCCTCCATTGAGCGAGGTGGTCGCGACTCGGCGGCAATTGAGGGGGCCGATACCGCTGTGATTGATGAATCTCCGATGGGCCGGGTACTAGCCCGTGCCATTGACGTCACAGCCGCGGTGCCGAGCCAGGTTGGTGCGTGGTCAACGGCCCCCTTGCAGGTGATTGCCGCCCTTCACGTGATCGCCGCCAACGGGTTTGCCGCCGCCGATGAATTGGGTAGACCACGATCGCAGGAGCTGGCCGACGATCCGCTGCGCATCGGCGGCCTACCCCCGGCGGCCAAGGTGGGTCCGCGATTGACTCTGCTCGCGGAGTTGGTGATCGCCCCGACAACCGCTCCCGCAATCTTGGTTGCCGGCATCGTGCACGCCGAGTTACTGACCCTTCGACCCTTTACCTGGGGCTCTGGCTTGGTCGCCCGCGCCGCCGCTCGATGCGTGCTTGCCGAGCGGGCGGTGGATCCGTCCTTATTCACTATTCCGGAGAACGGGATGTTCACCCTTGGTCGCCCGGCTTATGTTGACGCGATGCGGGCCTATACGTCCGGCACCATGGCCGGCTCATCGGCATACCTGATCTGGTTCGCGGGGGCCTGCGCGCTGGGCGCGAAGGCCGTCACTGTTTAAGAAGTTGTGCCGCCCCCACTCCGAAGTAAAAATTGAAGGAACCAACGAAAGGCACTGGTGGCACGCGCACTCAGGCCAA
Organism: Actinomycetota bacterium; assembly: GCA_002737125.1. GTDB lineage: Bacteria > Actinomycetota > Actinomycetes > S36-B12 > S36-B12. The sequence continues at coordinate 4,423 of NSHP01000037.1, forward strand.
ATGATGTTGGTGGCCGGAGATCTCAGGGTTTTAGGCGCGCGTGACTCGGCGCCGGGCGTACCAGGCAATACCAAGTGCGACTGCGCCCAAAGCCACGCCGGCACCTGCGGCGGCCGCCTGCTTGGTGTCGATGGTTTTTCGCAATGCGACTGGTGTTTGAAAATCCAAAACCGGCCATTCGCGTTCCGTTGCGATTTTGCGTAATTCGGTATCCGGGTTTACTGCAACAGGGTGGCCGACGAGTTCGAGCATGGGTAGATCTGTTTGTGAGTCGGTGTAGGCGTAGGAGGAGTAGAGGTCGTAGTCGTGTTCGGCTGCTAGAGCCAGCATCGCTTCAGCTTTGCCTTCACCGTATGCGTAGAACAAGATCTCGCCGGTGTAGTGGCCGTCCTCGACGGCAACTTGAGTGCCAATCGCAATATCGACACCGAGCCGCTGTCCTATTGGTTCTACTACATCGGTGCCCGATGAAGAGATAATTATGACGTCATGGCCGCGTGCTTTGTGATCTTCGATGAGTTTGATGGCCTCTTCATAAACCATCGGGTCGACGATCTCATCGAGGGTTTCAGCGACTACCTGTTTGACTTTTTCGACGTCCCAGCCGGTAACCAACTTCGACATATAGGTGCGCATCGACTCCATTTGGTCGTGATCGGCGCCGGAGGCTAAATAGACAAATTGGGCGTAGGCGCTGCGGATGACATCGCTGCGACCGATCAACCCGCCTTTATAGAAAGGCCGCGCGAAGGCAAATGAACTAGACCGAGCAAGGATGGTTTTGTCAAGATCAAAGAAGGCCGCGGTTTTCACTCCTTGACGGTACCTCGTTTGGGGCCATTGGCGCGCAGCCCAACGCGTGGCATGCGAAAACTACTGGTGAATCGTTGTCCACAGCCCCAAAAGCGGCTGTCCACAGCCGGATGGCTGCCGCTGGCGCCGCGGGCGGTTGCCGCCGATGGTGGACCAATGGAAACTAGGCGCCCCTTACTGATTACTGATGACACCGAACTCACCGAAGAAGTTCTGCGGCTAGCCGCGGCCACGGGCGTCGACATCCATCTCGCCGCGCATGCTGATTCGGCTCGGGCGCAATGGGCTATCGCACCGCTGGTTCTCATCGGTGTTGACCGCCTCGCGGATTTCAGCCAGATGCCGAGGCGCCGCGATGTCGTGGTGATTTCCCGAGAACTTGCTGGCGGTAGTGAAGCCCCGCCGGTGTCGGATGCAGTTTGGCGCGATGCCATCGCAATTGGCGCAGAGCACGTGGTTTCGTTACCCGATGCTGAACGTTGGCTAATTGAGCGACTCGCGGATTCAGGTGAAGGCCCATCGCGGCAAGGCGCGGTGGTTTGCGTGCTGGGGGCGTGCGGCGGAGCTGGTGCTTCAACTGTTGCGGCAGTAATGGCAAGTGCGGCGCAAAATCAGGGCAGACAAACTTTGCTGATCGATACCGACGCAACCGGCGGGGGCATTGACCTACTTCTCGCAGCAGAGCAGGCACCAGGTGCACGTTGGGTAGACCTTGCAGAAGCCCGGGGCCGATTAAGTGCAACAACCCTGAACGATGCGTTACCCCATGTTGATGGTCTGGCGGTGTTGTCATTTGGCCGCCAGTACGCAGGTCCACTAAATGCTGAGGCACTTACCTGCGTACTTGACGCCGGAGTGCGCGGCTACGACCTTGTCGTAATTGATTTGGTGCGCTCGATCGATGCCATTGCAACCATCGCCCTGGGCCTCGCAACAAGTATGTACGTGGTGGTACCAAATTCGGTTCGAGCCGCCTCGGCAGCGGCGTCGCTATTGCCCGCACTTGATTTCGGTGGACTGCTTACTCTGCTAATGCGCAAGGCGCCGCGTGGATTAACCGCAAGCGACATGCAACGGGCATTAGGGCGAGGGTTTTTCGCGACACTTCCCGAGGATGCGGCAATTGCGGCCAGCGCGGAGCAAGGTGAGATACCTGGGCCGCGCACCCAATTTTCACGGGTCTGCCTTGAAGCACTGCAAAGTGTGGTAGCGCAATTGAATGTCGCATGAGTACCCCGCTACTTGATCGCGTGCGGTCGCGATTGATAGAAGGACACGCGGACGCAACCCCTACCCGAGTCGCTTCCGCTCTTCGCGCCGAAGGTGTAGTGCTCGGTGATGATGCGGTGCTCGGGTTAGTTGAGTCATTACGCCAAGAGTTGGTGGGTGCGGGCCCCCTCGAGCCGCTGCTGCGTACCGGCGAGGTGACCGATGTGTTGGTTAACGGGCCAAAGAATGTCTGGATAGACCGCGGGAATGGCCTTGAACGAACCGATGTGGTTTTCCGCTCCGATGACGAAGTGCGCAAGTTAGCACAACGGCTAGCTTCAACTGTTGGGCGCCGACTCGATGACTCCACACCATTTGTTGATGCGCGATTGCCCGACGGCACGCGGCTTCATGCGGTTATCCCGCCTGTTGCTGTCGAAGGCACCCTGATATCAATTCGCGTCCCGCCGCGGAAAGCATTTACCCTCGACGAACTCGTTGCCGTTGGGAGTATTGACGCCACCGGGGCGCAGTGGTTGCGCAGCCTGATTGATCAACGTCGGGCATTTGTTATTAGTGGCGGCACTGGCAGCGGTAAGACAACAATTTTGTCCGCGTTACTCGGTCTAGTGTCAGCAGATGAACGCATAGTCATGATCGAAGATTCGGCTGAGTTGATGCCCAATCACCCGCATGCGGTGCGCCTACAGTCGCGGGTGGCAAATGTTGAAGGTGCAGGTTTAATAACTATGCGCGAATTGGTGCGGCAGGCACTTCGGATGCGCCCTGATCGAATTGTGGTCGGCGAGGTGCGCGGCGCTGAAGTTGTTGAATTATTGACCGCCCTCAACACCGGGCACGAAGGTGGCTGCGGCACGGTGCACGCGAATTCAGCGGCAGATGTGCCGGCTCGCCTGGAGGCGCTCGGGTTGACAGCCGGTCTAGATCGTCTAGCAGTGCATGCTCTGGTCGCAGCGGGCCTAGATGCGGTGGTACATCTGCAACGTGGCTCCAATGGCAAGCGTGTTGTTGAGGGCATCTACGTGTTAACACGGGGCGCAGATCAGTTGGTGCGGGCGGTGCCGGCATTGCGCCGCCACGGAAGTCAATTGCTGCCAGAACCTGGCATCAGGGCGCTAAGTGACCGCATTGGGGCCTGTCAGGCCCCGGCCCGTGCCCAATGATCTTCGTGAGCGCCCTGCTCATCGCCGTCGCGGTAGCGCTGCTAATGCCGGTTGATGTGAGTTGGAGGTTGGCGACGACTGGCCTTGTTGCGGCAGCCCCGCACCGGGTGGATATCACGAGTTTTATTCTGGCGCGGCTTGGGTTCGGACCCGCATCGCGGCGCAAGATCACCGCGCAACGCATCCGGGCCGTTGAAGCACTCGCCGCACTGGCCGCGGAACTGCGCGGCGGGCAACCACTTGGTGTGGCTCTGCTCAATGCCGCCGGCTGCCCACCGGTTTGGCCAGCAACTTTGGCGGCTTTACGACTTGATGGTGATGTCACCTCAGCACTACGTCATGATGCAAAAGCCCGTCCAGTATTAGCGGCGTTAGCCGCCTGTTGGCAGGTGAGCTCGGCATCAGGAAGTGGGCTCTCCGCGGCGGTTGATCGATTGGCGGCATCGGCGCGGGTTGCTGAGGATGTACGGGTGCAACTCGAGGCGCAGCTGGCCGGCCCACGTGCGACGGCGCGAATGTTAGCAACGTTGCCGTTGATCGGTTTGGCGATGGGCATGTTGATGGGTGCCGATCCACTGCAGTGGTTGCTTGGCACGCCGCCTGGTTTGCTCTGTTTGCTAGGCGGCGTACTGCTAACCGTGGCGGGTATGGCGTGGACCTCGCGGATCGCCACGGCGGTGGAGCGTCAACTATGAGTGCCCTTGCTGCCGGCGCAGCGTTTGCTGCAGTTTGGTTTTGGGTTCGCCCCTCATCACAAGGTCGGCTGAGCGAGTTATTTGCCCAACCCAAGGCATCGCGACGAATGTCCCGCGAGGCCCTGACAATGGTGAGTGCCATCGTCTTCGGCATCGGTGCAGCACTTATTATTGGTGGAGTGGGGGGCATTATCCTCGGTATTGGTATTGCCGTCATTGCGCCCAAACTCATTATGCGAATGGAGCCGCGGGCATCCCGCACGCGGCGCGCCTCCTTGATGAAGCAAGCTCCCGATATCGCCGACTTATTAGCCGCTACCTTGGCATCCGGCGCACCACTGCGTGCTGCATTGACCGCGGTGGCTGACGCAGTCGGTGCACCAAGTTCAGAGTTGCTGTTGCCAATAGGTGCGGCTCTGGAGTTGGGCGCCGATCCGGCCGATGCGTGGACCAGCTTGCGCGATGACCCATCGCTAGCACCAATTGCCCTCGCATTTGTGCGTTCAACGACTTCGGGTGCCCCGCTATCAACGCTGTTAGTGGGAACAGCCGATGACTTAAGGCGAAAGCATCGCCTCGCTGTTGAAGTTGCCGCCCGCGCTGCTGGGGTGCGCGCAGTGGCACCGCTCGCGGCCTGTTTCTTGCCAGCCTTTCTATTACTCGGGGTTGTGCCGGTGGTCGCTTCAATGGCGAGTGACCTCTTTAACGGCTGAAGTTATCCCCACTTCTCATGTGCTCTGACGCCGCGTCCACAACTCCTGCAGTGGCCCTTTCGCCGAGTCGGAAACTAAAACAGAGTGGGACTTGCCAATAGGCATCACGCGCCGACCGTTCGTCGGCAAAGCACGTGTTTTCACGGGCATTAAGGAGAACAAATGCGCATCCTGCTATCTCGATTTGCAAAAGACGAGCGCGGTTTATCAACCGCCGAGTACGCCGTCGGCACAGTTGCTGTCGCTGGCCTCGGTGGCATCTTGATTAAGTTACTCACCAGCGATGCGGTTAAGGATCTAATCTTTAGCGTCATTGCGTCGGCGTTCAAAGCCATCTTCGGCTGATGACAAAACCATGCGGGGGAGGGGTGGTGGGCCATGTCGGCCCACCACACCACACCATCAGAAGTTCTCTTTTATGTGAACGTGGCAGCGTTCTTCTTGAAACCGCTTTTGCAATTCCAATGCTGTTCGGTATCGCGATGTCACTAATTTGGTGCCTTGGTGTTGCTACTACGGCACTGTCCCTTGGTGATGTGGCTCGCGAGTCAGCCCGGGCAATAGCGCGCGGCGAAAGTGTCGAGGTTATCGCACGTAAGACCAATGAGCAGGCCCCCAAGGCGCAATTAAATATCGATCAATCAGCCGAGAGCGTTCGGGTCGAACTCACCCAGTACGTGTCACTGCCGATGCCAATGTTCGATGGTCTTGGTTTAACCGTGCACCGTTCTGCGCTGGCCGCCCGCGAAAACTTCAGTTGGTGAAAGTCGTGCGTGCCGATCGCGGGTCGGCCACTATTTGGTCCCTAGCCCTGACTTTCATGTTGCTTCTTGGTGGCTGTGTAGCGATGGCCACCGGCCAAGTCGCGGTTGCTCGCCAGCAGGTCAGCACCGCGATGGATCTTGCGGCCCTTGCGGGTGCGCAAACTCCCGGCCAGCCATGTGATCAGGCGCAGTTGGTGGCACAGGCGAACGGCGCGCAGTTAAACACCTGCTACCTAGACCGCGGTGATGTGGTTGTCAGTGGCACGGTGCCGGCTCCTGGCGTCCTCCAACATATATTGGGTTTTGTGGGTCAACCACTGGCTGGGATCGGAGCGACTGCGCGAGCGGGCCAACCTGAGCGGTAAAACGCCACTTCGGCTGTTTATGTGCCAGAGTAAGCACGTGGATTTCGCCGTGCACTCCCGCGAAGTAGGGGCCGATACCGTTATCGCGGTCAGCGGCGAGCTCGATATCCATACCGCCCCGGATCTAACCGAGGTGCTGAGCCCGGCCATCGCGGCCGGCCAACCGATCATTGTTGATCTCACCGACGTCACTTTCATGGACTCCTCAGGCCTGAGTGTTTTCGTCACCGCCCTAAAGCGGGCCCGCGAGGCCGGAACCACTCTGGTGTTGGTGGTGTCTGAGCCCAGGGTTATGCGGGTGTTCTCGATCACCGGGATCGACACCCTGATAGATATTCATGCGACGTTGGATTCGGCCCTCTCTGCCTGATATTGCACCTGTTCGATCCAGTTGGATCCCCCCTGCGTAGACTCCGCAGGCTAGCTACGTCCGCGTTGTTCCGGTAGGTCAGGAGACCCATGATTGAGTTATCCGGCACCAACATGACCCTTGTTGTCATCGTTGCTGTCATCGCGTTAGCCGCCCTGTGCGTTGCGGCTGTCCTCGTCCGCCAGGTGCTGGCGGCCAGTGAAGGTACCGATCGCATGAAGGAGATCGCCGGCGCGATCCAAGAAGGTGCCTCGGCATACCTCACTCGGCAGTTCAAAACCCTCGCGATTTTCGCGGTAATCGTCTTCTTCGTATTGTTCTTGCTCCCGGCCGAGACCACCTCCGAGCGCATTGGCCGCAGCATCTTCTTCTTGGTTGGTGCGGTGTTCTCCGGCACCACCGGCTATATCGGTATGTGGCTGGCGGTGCGCGGTAACGTGCGCGTTGCCGCTGCTGCCAACGACGTTGGCGGTGAGCAGAAGGCCATGAAGATCGCTTTCCGCACCGGCGGTGTCGCAGGCATGTTCACGGTGGGCCTGGGCCTTTTTGGCGCGGCTCTCGTGGTGCTTGTATATAAAGGTGAAGCACCCAAGGTACTTGAGGGCTTCGGTTTCGGCGCCGCGCTGCTCGCCATGTTCATGAGGGTCGGCGGCGGTATCTTCACCAAGGCCGCTGACGTCGGCGCTGACCTCGTCGGCAAGGTCGAGCAGGGTATTCCTGAGGATGACCCCCGCAACGCGGCAACCATCGCCGATAACGTTGGCGATAACGTCGGTGACTGCGCGGGTATGGCCGCTGACCTCTTCGAGTCTTATGCCGTGACTTTGGTCGCCGCACTCATTTTGGGTAAGGCAGCTTTCGGTGAACTTGGCCTAGTGCTGCCGTTGATCATCCCGGCCATTGGTGTGCTCACCGCGGTCATCGGCATCTTCGCGGTATCACCGCGCGCTAATGATCGATCGGGTATGTCCGCCATCAACCGTGGATTCTTCATCTCTGCGGCTATCTCTGCGGTACTCGTAGTTATCGCCGTCTATGTCTGGGTGCCAGCCGATTGGGCGGGTATCGAGTCACTCGGTGGCATTGCTGCTGATCTGACCGGTGCGTCCTTGAGCCCACGGATCTTCGTAATTGGCGCGGTGTTTATCGGTATCGCGCTTGCGGCCTTGATCCAGCAACTCACCGCCTACTTCACTGAGACCAATCGCCGCCCTGTTGATGATGTCGCCAAGACTTCGTTGACAGGCCCGGCTACGGTGATCTTGTCGGGTGTTTCACTTGGCCTTGAGTCAGCCGTCTACTCGGCGCTGCTAATTGGTGCCGCGGTTTACGGTGCGTTCTTGCTCGGTGGTGGCGTGGTGCTGCTCAGCTTGTTTGCAATCGCACTTGCTGGTACCGGGCTTCTTACCACCGTTGGTGTCATCGTTTCGATGGATACCTTCGGTCCGGTATCTGACAATGCGCAGGGCATTGCTGAAATGTCCGGTGACGTCCACGGTGAAGGCTCTGCGGTGCTAACCCGACTCGATGCCATCGGTAACTCCACCAAGGCCATCACCAAGGGCATTGCGATTGCCACCGCGGTTCTTGCCGCGACCGCCTTGTTTGGCGCCTTCCGCGACACAGTTATTGCCGCGGCAATCAGTACCGGCTGGGAGCCGAGCATGTTGGCCGACGGTTTGGGACGCGTTGTTCCCGAGGGCTACCAGTTCTTCGGTGTTCTTGACGTTGCATCGCCAGCTAACCTTGTCGGTTTGATAATCGGTGCCGCGGTTGTCTTCCTGTTCTCCGGGTTGGCCATCAATGCGGTGTCGCGTGCCGCTGGTGCGGTCATCTTCGAGGTGCGCCGCCAGTTCCGCGATATTCCGGGCATCATGGAAGGCACCACTAAGCCCGAGTACGCCAAGGTCGTTGACATCGTCACGCGCGATTCGCTGCGTGAGCTTGTTACCCCGGGGCTGCTCGCAGTGCTGACCCCAATCGCCGTTGGTTTCGGCCTTGGTGTCGGCGCACTCGGGGCCTATCTTGCGGGCACCATCGCAACCGGTGTGCTCATGGCGGTGTTCTTGTCCAACTCCGGTGGGGCCTGGGATAACGCCAAGAAGTTCGTTGAAGACGGTCACTTTGGTGGTAAGGGTTCAGATGCGCACACCGCGACCGTCGTCGGCGACACCGTTGGCGATCCATTCAAGGACACCGCCGGCCCAGCTATCAACCCGTTGATCAAGGTCATGAACCTGGTGGCGCTGTTGATTGCACCGGCGATCGTGACGATGTCACTTGGCGCTGGGGCTAATACCACCTTGCGCTGGGCGATCGCGGTGGTCGCAGCTGCCATCGTCATCATCTCGGTTGTTATCTCCAAGCGGCGACCAATTGCGGTCGGCGACATGGCGCAGGCAGCCAGTTAGAAAATTGTTCCACCTGGCCGCCCTGTGTTCCGATATCCGGACGCAGGGCGGTTCATTTCGCCAGTCTCATGGGAGAACGAACGTCAAGGGTTCGCTTCACCGGGGGCGGATGGATTTGACAGCAGGGGCTGGCTTAGCGTCAGACTCCGCCTAGGCCACCGGTGGTGGCGGGTCAGGAAAGGGTGAACGTGTCAGGCAAAACCTTGGTGATCGTCGAATCACCAGCGAAGGCGAAGAAGATCGCCGGCTACCTTGGCGACGGCTATACCGTCATGGCCTCGGTTGGCCATATCCGCGATCTTGCGTCTAAGGCCTCCCAGTTACCCGAAGCCGACCGCAAGAAGCCCTGGGCCAAGTTGGCCGTCAATGTCGACGATGAGTTCCAGCCGGTCTATGTCGTTCATGATTCAAAGAAGGCTACCATCGCTGAACTTAAACGGGCGCTAAAAGATTGTGATGAACTCCTGCTCGCAACCGACGAGGACCGCGAGGGTGAAGCTATCTCCTGGCACCTACTCGAAGTACTTCGGCCCAAGGTGCCGTTCCATCGCATGGTGTTCAACGAGATCACCCCCGATGCGATTCGCGAGGCGGTAGCAAATCCACGTGACCTTGATATGGCCTTGGTCGAGGCTCAGGAGACCCGCCGGATCGTCGATCGTCTCTACGGCTACCCGGTATCCGAAGTGCTTTGGAAGAAGATCGGCCGCGATGCGAAGTCGGCGGGCCGCGTCCAGTCGATTGCCGTGCGACTTGTTGTTGACCGGGAGCGTGAGCGCATCGCATTCCGCTCTGCGGGCTACTGGGATATCGAGGGCACTTTCACCCCGGGTGACTTTGATGCGAAGTTAACGAGCGTTGATGGGGTGCGCGTGGCAGCCGGGCGCGACTTCGATGATCTCGGTGCGCTAAAGACTAAAGATTTGATCCTGCTGGATGAAAGAGCAGCTCAGCAGTTAGTCACTGGCTTGTCGGATGCCATATTCACGGTGCGTTCGGTGGTGCAAAAACCAAGCGAGCGCTCACCGAAGGCACCGTTCATTACCTCGACACTGCAGCAGGAGGCATCCAATCGCCTGCGCTGGGGGGCGCAGCGCACGATGCGAATTGCGCAAAGCCTTTACGAAAATGGCTTTATCACCTACATGCGTACCGACTCCGTCCACCTCTCGGATCAGGCAATCAAAGCGGCACGGGATCAAGCCCGCGAGTTGTACGGAGCCGAATATGTGCCCAACGCACCGCGTAAATACTCGAGCAAGGTCAAGAACGCGCAGGAAGCCCATGAGGCGGTCCGCCCCTCCGGTGATTCATTTCGCACTCCCGGTGAAGTATCGGGTGAACTAAATGCTGATGAGTTTGCTCTATACGACCTCATTTGGAAGCGCACCGTGGCGTCACAGATGGTAAACGCGAAAGTGGCAACCACCACGGTCAAGTTCGGCGCAGCCAGCAAAACTGGTAGCGATGCAGAGTTCACCGCATCGGGCACCGTGGTCGTTTTCCCCGGCTTCTATGCAGCGCTTAAAGACATCGCTGACGATACGAATGAGGATGACCGCGAGCGCGAACTGCCGAGTATGGCGGAAGGCCAGAGCATCAAGGCGACAAACCTGGATGCTTCCTCCCATAGCACTAATCCACCTGCTCGCTTCACTGAAGCAAAGCTCGTGCAGCGCCTCGAAGAATTAGGTATCGGTCGTCCGTCGACCTACGCATCAATCATGTCGACGATCATTGATCGTGGCTATGTCTGGAAGAAGGGCTCGGCCCTGGTACCCAGCTTCACTGCGTTCTCGGTGGTTCGGCTACTC
>NSHP01000038.1 GCA_002737125.1 Actinomycetota bacterium
GCCACTGCTAGCTGATCTGGCATTAAGTGACCTAGTGCTTTGGCTACCCACCTGGAACGAAGGCGGGTTAGTAGCGGTGGCGCAGGTGCGCCCGACCACGGCTCCAACGCGGGTGCCGGATGGTGTAATCGGAGATTTCGCCCCACGTGGGCGCTTTCCAGATATTGATCAGGCGCTGGCTTTTGGTCAAAATTTTGAGCACGCCTATCCCGTGCACTTTGGTGATCGAGTCATAGCAGTGGTGGCGCGGCATTCATCCGGGCAACCACGGGTGGCAGGTAAGCTCGAAGAAATCTATTTAGAGACCGCGGATGATTTATTGCGCATGCTCGTTGAAGGGACTTTTCCGGCTCGCAATGTCATTGACGAGTCCGCTGACGCTCCGCGGGTTGGAGATGGGCTGATCAGGCTTGATGAAAATGGGATGGTTACCTATTCGAGCCCAAACGCGGTAAGTGCATTGCACCGCTTGGGTTTGGCTACAGATGTTGAGGGCAAAGAGTTAAAGGCGATTCTCTCGCACCTGTCACGGCGCCCTTCGCCGATGGATGAGACCTTGATGCTCATTGCCAGTGGTCAGGCTGCCGGACGTGCTGATATCGAAAACAATGTTGCAACCGTGTTAGTTCAGGGCATTCCACTGCAAATTCAAGGTTCCGTGTTCGGGAGTTTGGTTTTGGTTCGCGATGTAACTGATATTCGCGGCCGTGAACTTGCCCTACTGTCCAAAGATGCCACTATTCGTGAAATTCACCACCGGGTAAAGAACAACTTGCAGACCGTCGCCGCTTTATTGCGCCTACAAGGTCGCCGAGCGGCAAGTGCGGAGACGAAAGCGGCATTGGGAGAGGCCGAATTACGAGTAGGCGCCATTGCTGTGGTTCACGAGATTTTATCTCGTGATACCGGCGAAACCGTGGCATTCGATGAGATCATCGATCGAATCATTGGCCTGATGGTCGAGTTGGCTTCGGCATTTGCAACGCAGGCTCCGCTGATCAGGAGAGTCGGTAGTTGCGGTGCTTTACCAAGTGAACAAGTAACACCACTGGCGATGAGTATTTCGGAGTTATTGCAGAATGCTGTTGAGCACGCGCATGCGGCATCAATCACCGTCGAACTTGCGCAAGGCGACGGCCAAGTGCAGGTGGTGGTTCGTGACGACGGCATCGGTTTACCAAGTGGCTTCGCAGTTTCTGATGCCGGCCTTGGCCTACAAATCGTTGAGTCCCTCGCTACCGGTGAACTACGCGGCAAGTTTTTGATCTGCAATGGCGAAACTGGGGGCGCGATGGCGTGCATCGAAATCCCGCAAATTGTGCTCTAGACGTTCGAGCGCGCCCGCAACCTGGCATTGCGGCGCTTGAGTGCACGCCGCTCGTCTTCACTTAGTCCGCCCCAAACGCCGGCATCTTGGCCGGTCTCGAGCGCCCAGCGCAGGCATTCGTCAACGACGCTACAGCGACGACAGACCAGTTTGGCTTCTTCGATCTGGACCAAAGCTGGTCCGGTATTGCCGATCGGGAAGAACAATTCCGGGTCTTCGTCACGGCATGCGGATTCGTGACGCCAATCCATGAGCACTCACTCCAAAATGGTCGGCTTCGGGGTTACCGAAACTCGTGATTGCTTTCACGCGCCGGCCTGTCGTGGGGAGGGTTCAGGGGTCGCCTGAGTTTACCCGGGAGAAGATCGCCGCCACCTAAAAACAAATTACTTTCTAAGGGTCTCAGACGAGCCGCGACTGAGCAAGGCGAAAGGCCGATATTTGGCAAATCATATTGTCAGGTTTATCACTGTGCGCCCTTTATGTCGTAAATGTCGTAAATTCCCGGCCGGCGGGGGCTTGCTCGCTAAACCATGGCCCGAAGGGCGCCGGGTACCGAGGCGAATGTCACTTCGGTAACCAGCCCGGCGGCCTCACCGTCGATCTGTATCGGGGTGGGTCGATTAGTGGTGATTGAAAACTGGCTTTGGTCGTGCCACACCACCATGGCCTTGCGACTAGAACCCGCCCGCGAGCTCATCACCATGCGCCTGGTCGCCCGCATCGCGGCCGCCACCCGCATGGCGCGGAGGGCGAAGACATCCAGCCCGGTTTCGAAGGAGGCTTGTGGGCACGGGTCAATGGGCCAGGCTCCGAAATAAGTCCACGGTGAAGTGTTTTGAACTACCGCCATGAAGACACCGGTGACCGGGTTGGCACCGGAGCGGTGGAGGCTAAGTGCTGGGTGCTTTCGATCGGTACGCAGGAAAAATGAATGCAGGGCGGTGCGCAGGTAACGGGTTGGGCTGGCGGTCTCGCCTGTGCGGCGTTGGTTTTCCATCGCCGAAATAATCTCCGCATCCAAACCAAGGCCAGCATTTGCGGTGAACCAACGTATCGGCTGCGGATCAACCGTGTCGATGTTGGTGAGGCCTGCTACCGTGCCGAGCCCAATCGTTCGAAAACGTTTTTCACGAAGTGCATCAAGCAATTGCCCGGTGGCTTCAACCGGATCATTCGGGAGACCCAGCGATCGCGCGAACACATTGCCGCTACCACCTGGCACGGTGGCCAGCATCGGAACTTTTGGCCCCGGCCCGTCAATCAACATGCCGTTGACTACTTCGTTAACTACCCCATCACCGCCAAGGGTGAGCACCACGTCGAGCTCTTGAGAGCGGGCTTGCGCGCCTAGGGTGAACCCATGTCCGCGGTGATTGGTGATCGTCACATCTAGATCAAGTTCATCGGCGAGGGCGTGAATCAGCACATCGGTCACTCGAGGTGAGGTCGTGGTCGCCTTTGGGTTAACGACTAGCAGCCCGCGCACGGGATAACTCTAATCGCGGGACCCGGGGGCACCAATAAGCCAGCGCCCTAGGCTCTGACTGTGAATGGTGTCAAGCCAAGGCGCGAACTTATCGCCCTCGCCGCGATTTCGGGGGCCGAAGGGTTAGTACTTATTGGGTACGCGTGCTACGACGTGATACAGGCGATCCGCGTTGGTACGACCGGGCCGGCTGAAGTCTCCAACGGGCCAGCGCTGTTCATACAGATTCTGATTTTTGTGGTTTTCGGTATTGGCCTGCTACTGATTGCTCGGGGTTGGCTGCAAGGGCAGCGCTGGAGCCGATCGCCATTTGTGCTGGCCCAGTTGATTGCACTTCTTGTGGGTTTCCCCCTCGCCCAAAATTCGGCAGGACCAGGTCGCGCGGTGGGTGTGACAGTTTTGATCTGTGCCTTGGCCGGCGGGGTGCTGGCCTTTACACCACGAGTTGGGCGCGCAATTCGCGTAAGAAACTCACAAACTGACTAGTTATCGCGCATGCCCTCGCGGATTTGGGCAAGCGAAGTAGCGAGTAACCGCGACACATGCATCTGTGAGATGCCGAGTTGCTCGGCAATTTGGCTTTGTGATTGATTCTTAAAGAACCTGAGCATGATTATTTGGCGTTCGCGTTCTGGTAGTGCGGCAAGCAGTGGGCGGAATGATTCGCGTAATTCGAATGCCTCGAGGGCTAGATCGTCACCACCGATGCGGTCATATGGACTGTCTCCGCCGGCATGCGACCCTGAAGCAGCGTCAATGGACGTTGCGGTGTAGGCACGACCGGCGTCCATGGCTTCCAGTACCTCGGCATCGGTGAGCTCGCTTCGCTTGGCGAGCTCAGCAATGGTGGGTGGTCGCTGCAGTTCGCGGGTGAGGGAGTCAATCGCCTTGTTGATGTCAACATTGCGTTCCTGAAGTCGGCGGGGGATATGAACCGCCCAGGCGTGATCGCGAAAATGTCGCTTGATCTCACCGAGAATCGTTGGGGTCGCGAAAGTGCTGAACTCTAGCCCGCGTGCTACCTCAAACCGATCGACAGCTTTGATCAACCCAACCATGCCAACTTGCACTAGGTCTTCCTGGGATTCGCCGCGATCACGATACCTACGAGCTAGGTGTTCGACGAGCGGCATGTGCATTTCGATTAGGTCATCACGGATGATTTTGTGTCTTGGGTCAGCTACCGGCAGGTCGGTAATTTCAATGAACAATTCGCGGGCATGGTCGCGCTTGGCCGCACTCCATCGACCGGAGACGGAAGCTACTACGGGGGCTTCGGGCATGGTGGTTTGCTAAACCGTTACCGATGCCGGGCGCCTAATGCGAAGTTCTAGTTGAACAATCCCGTTGTCGGCTCCGGCGGTAACTTCGTCAACCAAAGCGGCCAGGACCAGCCAACTAAATGTGTCGGTGGCCGGAGGTAAACCAGTTCGAGTATTTGCACCCACTCGGATCAACAAGGTGCCGGCTGTTTCGGTGAAATCACAATGTATGTGGGTTTGCTCATCGCAGTCGTTGATCAACTGCGAGACGGCTTCATCAATTGCGAGGCGAACATCTTCGATTTGGTCAATTGTCAGGTGCGTGCGTGCGGCTAATGCCGCTGCCATGGTTCGGGCCAAAGCGACATTTGCCGTGATGGCTCGAAAACTTAAGGTGACATCACTGGGCTGGGGTAGCGGGCCGACATTGTTAGGGTTCACTCCCGTAGCCTGCCAGATTCACGAGGTCGTCGCCGGTGATTCGCTGCACCGTCCAATCGGACATCGATTCAGCGCCGAGGCTCCGGTAGAAGCCGAGCGCGGGATCATTCCAGTCCAGCACCCACCACTCCAGGCGCCCATAGTCATTTCCCAGGCATTCTTTGGCCAGGTGGGCGAGCAGTAATTTGCCATAACCGTGGCCGCGGTATTGGGGCCGCACGTAGAGATCCTCGAGGTAAATACCGTACTTGCCGAGCCAGGTTGAGAAATTGCGGAAGTAAATGGCAAATCCGGCAAGTTGATGCCCAGGGCTGGGGTTTTCGATCACTAAGCAAAAGACCGCTGGGTTCTCACCGAAGAAGACTCGCTGGTAGATCTGGGCGGTGGCAATGAGTTGGTCCGCGGCTTGCTCGCATTCGGCAAGCTCGCGGACCATCTCGAGGACTTCATCAATATCGCCTGGTTGAACCGGACGGATGCACCCAGGCAACATCGCTATGCGGCCTTCGTCTCCCAGAAGATCGCGGCGATTTCATCGATTTTGCCCAGTAGGTCATCGGCCACTGCAACGTCGACGGTGCCCTTGGTGCCACCAGCGCCAGCCAATTTTGTCGCTTGGTTGAGTAGTTCATTGAGCTGCGGGTACTTCTCGAAGTGCGGTGCCTTGAAGTAGTCGGTCCAAAGGACCCAGAGGTGCTCCTTGACCAGGTTCGAGCGATCTTCTTTGATCGTGATCGCGCGAGCTTTGAAATCAGCATTATCGGAGGCGTGGTACTTGGTCATGCAGGCTTTTACTGATTCGGCTTCAAGGCGAGCCTGGGCCGGATCGTAAATTCCGCACGGGAGGTCGCAATGTGCGTAGGCCATGGCTCGCGGGGTAAAGAAGCGTCGGGCATGGATCAGATTCAACATAGTTTCCCTTTCCAGAAGATGAGTCACCTGAGCCTACTGCGGGGCCGAGAGTTCGGCAGGGGGCAGGATGGGGAGGTGTTCACCACCGTGCAGATCATCGGGCCGTCGATGGAGCCAGCCATGCAAACCGGTGAATACTGGGTGGTCTGGTGCACCAAGAGCCTGCGTAGGGGGCAGGTGGTTCTGCTTAGGCACCCTCAGCGTCCAGAGCTACTTATCGTTAAGCGGCTGATGTTCTCCCCGGAGCCAGGGTGGTGGTGGGTGGAAGGCGATAACCCGCATAGTTCAGATGACAGCCGGCTATTTGGCTCAGTAGCAGCCGGCACGATCGTGGGGCGCGTCACATTTCGCTATTACCCACTTCGCCGGCGCATGTGACATTATCGGGGTTACCGAACCGGTGGCACTGACTTAATCGGCCAACACCCCTGGCCGCCCCTGTTGCGTTCGAGAATTGCGTTCTGAAGAATGCCCCTGCTGACAAAGGATCCATTCGTGATTACGCAAGACCCCAACGATCCCGTCTTTGCCTTGCATGAAGGCGGCAAAATTGAAATATGCCCGAGTGTCGAAGTGCGTGATCGCGAAGGTCTTTCTTTGGCTTACACCCCCGGGGTGGCTCGGGTCTCGCAGGCGCTTGCTGAAGACCCAGAATTGGCATACCGCTACACCTGGAAGGGCAATACAGTTCTCGTCGTCACCGATGGCACCGCGGTTCTGGGCCTCGGTGACATCGGCCCGATTGGCGCCCTGCCAGTCATGGAAGGCAAGGCGCTGCTTTTCAAGGATTTCGGTGGGGTGAACGCCGTACCGATCTGCCTGGATACCACCGATGTTGAAGAAATTATCGAGACTGTCGTACGCATCGCGCCGGCTTTTGGCGGCGTTAATCTCGAGGATATTTCGGCTCCCCGCTGCTTTGAAATCGAACAGCGCCTGCAGCAACTCCTCGATATCCCAATTTTCCATGATGATCAACATGGCACCGCGATCGTGGTACTAGCCGCGCTGCTAAGTGCGACAAAGTTTACTGGCCGTAACGTTGCCGATTTGCGCGTGGTGGTATCAGGCGCCGGTGCTGCGGGTGTCGCGGTCACCAAAATGCTCCTTGATGCCGGTATCGGGGATATCGCAGTGGCTGATTCAAAGGGCATGGTTACCACCACCCGAAGCGACCTAACACCGGTCAAAGCCGATCTGGCGGCACGTACCAATCGCGCAGGTATTAATGGGCCAATCGCGGAGGCCATTCGAGGCGCAGATGTTTTCATCGGACTTTCATCTGGGCAGGTGCCAGCCGAAATCGTCGCCACGATGGCACCTGAAGCAATTATCTTTGCGCTGGCCAATCCGGATCCCGAAATCCACCCCGATCTGGCAGCGAAACATGCGGTGGTTGTGGCAACCGGGCGTAGTGATTTCCCCAACCAGATCAACAACGTGCTCGCATTTCCGGGGATTTTTCGAGGGGCCTTGGATGTGCGCGCCTCGTGTATCACTCCAGCGATGAGACTAGCCGCCGCCAATGCAATCGCGGATGTCGTGGGCGAGGATTTATCACCTCTAATGATCATCCCGAGCGTCTTTGACCCGCGAGTGGGCCGGGAAGTTGCTGCCGCGGTGGCCGCCGCGGCACGCGCAGATGGGGTCGCTCGCGCCTAATTCAGCTCAGCCTTAAGCGCATCAATGAACTCATCTAAATCTGTTTCCGTGGTGTCCCATGAGCAGACCCAGCGAACTTCACTTCGCGCCTCGTTCCAGACATAAAACGGGGTATGTGCCTGTAGGCGGTGGATGGCCGCGGCGGGCAACTGGGCGAAGACCGCATTTGCTTGGGTGGGCTGGGTGATGGTTACACCTGGAATTTCCTTGACTCCGGCGGCTAAGCGCTGTGCCATTGAGTTGGCGTGCTTAGCGTTTTCCCGCCAGAGCTCATCGGTGAGCAGTGCGATGAATTGGGCAGAGGTAAAGCGCATTTTGCTGGAGAGTTGCATATATTGCTTGCGGATGAAACCTAGATCGCCGCTGATATTGAGTTCGGGGTTCAAAACAATCACCGCTTCGGCCGACATCGCTCCGTTCTTGGTACCTCCGAAGGACATGACATCGACGCCTGCGTCCGTTGTCATTGCTCGAAGTGACACATTGAAACTGGCCGCCGCGTTAGCGATTCGGGCTCCGTCCAAATAAAGGGCCAAGCCACGTGCGTGGGCGGTATCGGCAATGGCCCGAATTTCTTCTGGCGAATAGCAAGTGCCATATTCGGTTGATTGGGTGATTAGCACTACTTTCGGTTGCGACTGGTGCACATCACCTTCGCGCCATTCGACCGAGTTGATGAGGTCTGGGGTGAGCTTGCTGTCAGGGGTTTGGAGATCGATGATCTTGGAGCCGAGTAATTTCTCTGGCGCACCGCCCTCATCGACGTTGATGTGCGCCGTACTCGCACAAATCACGGCCTCCCAGGTGTGCATGAGCGATTGAAGTCCAACAACGTTTGCCCCGGTGCCATTGAAGGTCATGAACACATCAACGTGATCGCCAAGTTCACGACGGAATGCAGCAACGGCCTGATCAGTTGTTGAATCGCTGCCGTATGCCGGCGCATGGCCCGCATTGGCGGCGATCATGGCCGCAAGTATGGCTGGGTGGACGCCGGCGTAATTGTCGCTCGCTAATGACCGCATGTGCCGAACCGTACCAACGCCACTACGCTTTCCATATGTTCGCCATCTATGCAGGCGCCGTGAGCCGTGAAGACCCGCTTTCTTGCCTTCGAGTCGGCGAGATCGAGTTGCCTAGCGCTCCTAAGGGGTGGGTCCCGGTAGCGGTGAAGGCCGCGAGCCTCAATCACCACGACATCTGGTCCTTAAAGGGCCAGGCCCTGCCAGCAGAGCGGGTCCCGATGATCTTGGGCTCTGATGCTGCTGGAGTGGCCGCTGGTACCCGGGAGGTAATAGTTCATGCGGTTATCGGCAATAGTGCGGGCGGCGATGAAACGCTAGATACCAAGCGGTCACTTCTGAGTGAGGTCTACCCGGGCACGATGGCGCAGCAGGTTTATGTGCCACCTGGAAATTTGATCGACAAGCCAGCAGAGTTGACGTGGGCGGAGGCGGCCTGTTTGCCAACTGCTTATCTCACGGCCTATCGCATGATTGCCACCAAGTCCGCGACGAGCCCTGGCGACACTATTTTGGTGCAGGGCGCCGCTGGGGGAGTCGCAACCGCTCTGATCGTGCTCGGCAAAGCCTTGGATCGTAAAGTCTGGGTAACCTCGCGCACCGCCGACAAACGCGAATGGGCAATTAGTTTGGGGGCTGACGCTGCATTCGAGACTGGTGAACGCTTGCCCGGCAAGGTTGATGCGGTCATGGAAACTGTCGGCGAGGCCACTTGGGATCACTCACTTAAGTCATTGCGTCCGGGTGGCACGATCGTGATCTCTGGAGCGACTTCTGGTGCAAATCCGCCGGCAGATCTAAATCGTGTTTTCTTTTTGCAACTAAATATCGTTGGGTCCACCATGGGTACGGCCGCTGAACTTCGCGAACTTGTTGACTTATTGGTGCGCACCGGGGTGCGCCCAGTTATTGATCGCGAGTTACCGATGGAGCAGGGGGCCGAGGCTTTTGCTGCGATGGCCGCCGGTGATGTGCACGGTAAACTCGTGCTCACAGTGGGGTAGTCTTGTACCTGTTCGCTCAGAGTTTGTGAGTAGGTAAGTTGCCATTGCGCGATCGGAGTTGGGTGAAAAAGTTTGATTCTCTGGGGATCGCAGGCGCGATTGATTTTGCCAGGAACGAAACCCAGCAGCAGGCGGCGGTTATCTCCTCGTATTGGCGCAAACCCAAAGCCGGTGCGCAATTGGCCCTTGAGGTAGATCCTGATGACGACTGCATCACTCGGGTTCTCTTGTCTGGTCAGCCGTGGGAGTCTTGGCTCACGCCCTATCTCATTCGATATTGCGATCGGGCAAAGGTGAGCTTGGATGTCGGTGCCAATATTGGCACCCACACGCTCACCCTTGCCCGGCAATCACT
Organism: Actinomycetota bacterium; assembly: GCA_002737125.1. Lineage (GTDB taxonomy): Bacteria > Actinomycetota > Actinomycetes > S36-B12 > S36-B12. Next base: position 9,475 of record NSHP01000038.1, read on the forward strand.
TGAAGTACATGCATTTGAACCCCAACTTCGGGTATTTGAAATCCTCTCGCGCAATATTGCTGAATTCGGCAACGTAACCGCGCACAATTTGGCGGCCGATAACGCCCCTGGCGCCGCCAGGATGAAAGCCCCAACCAAAAATGTGGGGGCTACTGAAATGTCCATTTACGGCACCGGTGAGGTCATTAACTGTGTCCGGATTGACGACATGGATTTCCCCGCGCCGGTCGGGTTCATAAAGATTGATGTGGAAAAACATGAGATGGAAGCCCTAGAAGGGGCACTTGAGACGGTGCGGCGAGATCGTCCAGTAATCATCATGGAAGACCAAGTCCACGCCCGGGCTTTACTCGAGCCCCTCGGCTACCGGTGTCGTCGCATCGCTCTCGTTGACTTCCTGTGCTTGCCCGCTGAGTTTAGCCTAGATAGCTGAACTCGTTTGAGTGACTTAGTCATCTTCATCGTCATCATCTAGGCGTGCCAGCCACGTCGCGAATCTTTCGATAGGGGTTTCGAACTCTGGATTTAGATCAACAAATTCGCGAAGACGCTCGGCTAATACTTCGATCGCCATTGATTCTTCACCGCGTCGGCTTTGTAGTTCTTCTATCCCGCGATCAGTGAAATACATGTAAGCTCCCGCTAATTTGCCGTATAGAATGCGCGTTCGACAATTTCCGCCTGCTCAACTTCATGTCGCTGATGTGATCCGACGGCAGGGGAGGATGATCTGTCGCGACTAATTATTGTTACCTGCCGGTTGATTATCTCCGGTAGGTTCAGGGCAATGAAACTCCAAGCACCCTGGTTTGCCGGCTCTTCTTGCACCCACCGGATCTGCGCACTCGGCATCTTTTCAAGCTCTGGAGGCAAGGTGCGATATGGCAGTGGGTAAAGGCGCTCGAGGCGGATTACCGCGACATCGGTGCGGCCGGTGGCCTCACGGTGAGCAATTAAGTCGTAGTAGACCTTTCCACTGCACAGCAACACGGTTTTGACTCCAGCTGGATCAACTGTGGTATCAGGTAAAGTTGGTTGGAAGTGCCCGTTTTCGAATTCAGATTTACTTGAGACCGCAAACTTTGCGCGAAGTAATGATTTCGGCGTAAAAATCACAAGGGGCCGCGTTAATTTGCTCAGCACCTGCCAGCGAAGTAGATGGAAGTATGAAGCGGGAGTTGAAGGCATCGCAACGGTCATGTTGTCTTGTGCACATAACTGCAGGTAACGCTCAACTCGGGCTGAGGAGTGGTCTGGGCCTTGGCCTTCTTGCCCATGAGGCAATAACAGAGTTACGGCTGAACGTTGGCCCCATTTTTGCTCACCAGAGGACATGAATTCATCGATAATTGTCTGAGCTCCATCGGCAAAGTCACCGAACTGGGCCTCCCAAAGAACTAGTGCATCGGGGCGGGCAACGGAGTAGCCGTATTCAAATCCCAATGCGGCAAACTCACTCAGCAGTGAGTCATATACGTATAACTTCGCGCCATCGCGGTAGCACTGCTTGAGCGGCTTATACTGCCAACCGGTCTCTTTATCGACGATGACCATATGCCGATGTCCAAAAGTGCCGCGTCTGGAGTCCTGGCCCGCCAATCGCACGGTACGGCCCTCCATCAGTAGTGACCCCACGGCAAGTGCCTCGGCCATACCCCAGTCGATGGCATCGTCGGCGACCATCTGCGCTCTGCGCTGGAGTTGCGGTGCAAGCCGTGGGTGAATGGTGAAGTCTGCCGGCATGGTCAACTGTGATGCGATTACCGTTTCGATTTGCGCACTGGTGATACCTGAAACTACTTCTGCGGCGGGCCCTTGAAGCTCCAGTTCACGCTGGCCATCGCTGATGATGTCTTGGTCGTGGGTTCCAAAAGCAGTTGCATCCGAGCCGTGGGTTTCTTGGAAGATCTTTTCGAGGTGCTCCTGGAAGTGCTTCAAAGCACTCTCGGCTTCATCAACTGTGATGTCTCCGCGCCCGACAAGACCCTCGGTGTAGTGCTTGCGCACTGATCGTTTGTTGTCGATGATCGCGTACATCAGAGGTTGCGTGAGCGAGGGGTCGTCGGCTTCATTGTGGCCGCGGCGGCGGTAGCACACGAGGTCAACAACAACGTCTTTGTGGAACGCCTGCCGGAACTCGAAAGCCAATTGAGCAACTCGCACCACGGCCTCTGGGTCATCGCCATTCACGTGGAAGATCGGTGCCTGGACCATGCGGGCAACGTCAGTGGCATAGACCGAGGATCTACCGTATTTCGGGCTGGTGGTGAATCCAACTTGGTTGTTGACGACAATATGCACGGTTCCGCCGGTGCGATAACCCTGCAACTGTGAAAGATGCAAGGTCTCGGCAACAACGCCTTGCCCGGCAAAGGCGGCATCGCCGTGCATGAGTACGGGTAAAATGTCGTAGACACGATCAATCGGGAGGAGATCCTGCTTGGCGCGCACGATTCCTTCGAGAACCGGGTTAACCGCTTCAAGATGTGAGGGGTTAGCAGCGAGATAGACCGCGGTCTGCGCGCCACCGGGTGCTATGTACGTGCCGGTCGTGCCTAAGTGGTACTTAACATCGCCTGAGCCTTGAACCGACTCCTCGCCATACTGGCCCTCGAACTCACGGAAGATTTGCGCGTAAGATTTACCGGCAATATTGGTCAGCACATTTAGCCGCCCGCGGTGTGGCATGCCGATAGCAACTTCGATGATGTTCTCATTTGCGGCTCTATCAAGAACTGCATCTAGGAGCGGGATTAGGGATTCAGCCCCTTCCAATGAGAAGCGCTTTTGCCCCACGTATTTAGTTTGCAAGAAAGACTCGAGAGCTTCGGCCTCATTAAGTTTATGGAGTATTCGCAGTTGTTCATCGCGATCGGGCTTTGCGTGCGGTATCTCGACGCGATCTTGAATCCACTGGCGTTGCCCGGGATCTTGGATATGCATATATTCAATCCCTACGGTGCGGGTATAGGAGTCTCGCAGCACGCCGAGAATTTCGCGGAGTTTCATCAACGCCCTGCCGCCGAACCCGCCCGTGGCAAATTCACGGTCTAAATCCCAAAGGGTCAGGTCATATGAAAGTACATCTAGGTCGGGGTGCGTGCGCTGCCGGTATTCGAGGGGGTCGGTATCAGCCATGAGGTGGCCGCGCACCCGATAAGCGTGGATTATTTCCTGGACCCGCACAGTTTTGCTGAGGTCGGTTTCATGGCTGGCCGAGATGTCCTTGGCCCAGCGCACCGGCTCATATGGGATGCGAAGGGACCTAAAGATCTCGTCATAGAAATCACCTTCGCCCAGCAGTAGCTGGTGGATTCTGCGCAAAAACTCACCGGATTGGGCACCTTGAATAACGCGGTGGTCATAGGTTGAAGTCAATGTGAGGATCTTGGAGACCGCGTTGCGGGCGATGGTCTCGGCCGATGCGCCTTCCCACTCCGCTGGATACTCCATTGCCCCAACGCCGACAATGCAGCCCTGGCCCGTCATCAGCCTTGGGACCGAATGAGTTGTACCGATGGTGCCAGGATTAGTTAGCGAGACGGTGGTGCCGGTAAAATCGTCTACCGTTAACTTGCCGCCACGGGCCTTGCGGACAATCTCTTCATAGGTGGCCCAGAAACCGGCGAAGTCCATGTCCTGCGCCCCTTTAATGTTCGGGACGAGAAGTTGTCGGCTGCCATCGGGTTTAGCGAGGTCAATGGCCAAGCCGAGATTAATGCTGTTCGTGGTGATGATCGCGGGTTTGCCATCGACCTCAAGATATGAGGCATTCATGGCCGGTACCTCTTTTGCGGCCCGCACTATCGCGTAGCCGATGACATGAGTGAAGGAGATTTTGCCGCCGCGGCCGCGGGCCAGGTGGTTATTGATGACAACCCGGTTATCGATCAGCAACTTCGCGGGGACCGAGCGCACGCTGGTGGCCGTTGGGACCGCCAGGCTAGCTTCCATGTTGGTGACCACGCGCGCGGCTGGGCCTTTAAGTGCCGAGGTGGTGGAGGTTGAGGCAGCTGGTGGCAGCACCGGGGGCGCCTCGGCGGCAGGGATAGCTATGGCTAACGGGGATTGGTCACTGGGCGAGTAGCCCTCGAAGAACTCCCACCAGGCGGGGTCAACACTTGATTTGTCGGTGATGAACTGCTGGAAGATCTCGTCAACCAACCATTCATTTGGACCAAAGCTGGCTAGACGGCGCTCGGTGTTGGCGCGTCCGTCGTCGTTGACCACGGTATCCTTTCGGGTGGATGCCGGCTCGCAAGTGCGTGGCTCCGACAGTTTGCATTTCGATAACCTAACTTTAGTGCAAGGGGCAGGCAACTACGCTGATCAAGTACCATCAGATCAGGTGATGTCGCGGCGCAGCGTGGTGAGCGAAGCCAAAGTGCCAAAGAGTACGGCGTAGCCGATAAGCACGATCACCCCAGCGGCGGCGGGCAAAATATCCTCGCCACCACGGCCGGTGACATTGGTGGTCTGGAGCACCGAATCAAGTGCCCCTCCGGGCAGCCATTTGCCAACCCAATCCACGAACACGGTGATCAGGGCCTCGAAGATCAGCACCCAAACCAGTGCGCCGACGACTGCTGCGACCTGAATTCGGATAAGGGCGCCAACCGAAACCCCCACGAATGCGTAGATCGCAAACGCTAGGACAACTCCACCTAAAATCTGAAGTGCGATGGTGGCATCGACCGGCGCGTGCGCCTCGCGTGAGAGTGCGATCAAGGTGACCACGAAACTTGCCGCGAAGGCAATTAGCCCAAGGGCGGCGCCCAGAAGTGCGTAGGCGATGCCCTTTGCGATCAGCACCCTCGGGCGTTTCGGAGTAACCAGGAAGGTAGATGTGATCGTCATATGACGGTATTCACCGGTCATGCCGATGATGCCAAGAATCAAGATGAAAATCGAGGAGGAACCGGCGGCTCCGAGAATATTTGTCACATAGGCCGGATCAAGCAAGAAGTTCACGTTGCTGCTGACATCCATCGCGCGCGGGGTCAAGAAGACGAGCAGCACGACATTTAGGGCGCTGAAGGCCACGGTGGCGATAGTTAGCCAAAGCAGCACCTTGGTGGTGGTAACTTTGC
>NSHP01000039.1 GCA_002737125.1 Actinomycetota bacterium
GGAGTTGTTCGCCCAATACGATCTAATCGTTGACGGCACCGACAATTTCGCGACCCGCTACCTAGTAAATGATGCCTGCGTGCTGCTCGGCAAGCCATATGTGTGGGGTTCGATCTATCGCTTTGATGGGCAAGCATCAGTTTTCTGGGCCGAGTACGGCCCGTGCTACCGCTGCCTTTATCCAGAGCCACCACCGCCGGGTATGGTGCCAAGTTGCGCCGAGGGTGGGGTGCTCGGGGTGCTCTGCGCATCAATCGGTTCTATTCAGGTCACCGAAGCCATCAAGTTGCTGGCCGGCATTGGCGATCCGCTCCTTGGCCGCCTAATCATCTATGACGCCCTCGAGATGACTTACCGCCAGGTGAAGATCCGTAAGGATCCAAATTGCGCCGTGTGTGGCGATAACCCGACTGTTACCGAACTAATCGACTACGAGGCTTTCTGTGGCACGATTTCTGAAGCAGCAGCTGAGGCTGCCCGTGATTCAACTATCTCGGTCGTGCAGCTGAAAGCCATGCTTGATGCGCGGGGGGCCGGCACCCGCGACTTCGTGCTGATCGATGTGCGCGAGGAAGTCGAATGGGAGATCGTGCAGATCCCCGGCGCCATCCTCATCCCCAAGGGGCAGTTCCTTGACGGATCAGCGCTGGCGTCGCTACCGACCGATAAGCAGATAGTGCTCTATTGCAAGGTTGGCGGAAGATCCGCGGAGGCACTTGCCGTGGTGCAGGGGGCTGGCTTCACCGATGCCATCCATGTCGGTGGCGGGATCAATGCGTGGGTGGCCCAGATCGAACTGGATAAACCTTCTTATTGATACCCGTGCATCGATTGATGTACTGGAAACTCAAGATTTTTTCTCGGCGCAATTCACAGTCGTTAAGGCAAAGGTCATGCTCACTTTGCTCGAGCGGCAAAAGTTAATGCTGCTCTCATGAGGTTATTGCCTGACCTCGACGATGCCGACGAGCAATTTCTCCAGGGGTTTGTTTAGTCCTGCTTGCCGAGCCCGGGATCACTGAAGCCTTCGCGCTTATGGCTGCCATCGCAAAACGGCTTATTGGCCGAATCACCGCAGCGGCATAGATAAGCCTTATCACCGGCCTTCAAGGTGCTGCCATCGGAACCCTTGATGGTGGAGGGGCCGGCGACCTCAAGGGGGCCGTCAGCAAGGACATTAATTGTTACTTCAGATTCGCTCATGGGGCCATCATGCACCATTGAGCTACAGGGCACCTTTTTTGGTGAGCCAGTTGAAGGCGAAGTACCCGGGAACGGTTGGGAGCCAGAAAGTTACTAGGCGGAACAAGAGCACTGCTGAGACCGCGATTACCCCGTCCAGCCCTGCTGCAGTGAGTCCGGCGGCTAGTGCAGCCTCGACGGCGCCCAGGCCACCGGGAGTTGGCGCGGCCTGGCCGATGGTGGCACCGGCGAGATAGACGACGGCGACAAGGGCTATCCCGAGTTGACCCCCGAAAGCACTTACACTGGCATACAGCACGCCGATGAACGCGAGATTCAGCAGCAAGATGCCGCCCACGCCTTCGATGAGTTTGCCGGGGCGCTGGGCAACGGTGACCAAGCGCGGGCCCACCTCTTTGAGAATTGGCCCGACGCGAGTGGTGATGAGTTTGCGCACGGCAGGTACAGCGAGAAGCGCAATGGCCACAGCTGCGACCGCTATCACGGCGATAACAACAATTCTTGGCGGGTTGAACGTTAGATCCGATTGGGTTCCGGCGGCGATACCAAAAATGAATAGCAACAAGATATGTGAAGCAAATGCCATCACCTGCGAGACACCAACGCTGGCCGCAGCAAGAGCTGGATGCAGCCCGGCTTTTTGCAGGAAGCGCATATTGATTGCGACCGAGCCGAGAGTTGGAGGTGAAACCAAAGTGGCGAAGGCTCCTGCAAGTTGCGCAAGTAAAGTTCGGTGGATAGGTATGCGTTCAGGCACGAACCCAGTTAGTGACCAGACGGCGGCGATGAACGTTACGAAACTCAAGACCAGTGAAAGGGCGACCCAGCTCCAGTTTGCTGTGCTAAATAGATGCGCAAGATCAACTTGGGCGAGCTGCGAAAGCAAGATATAACCGGCGATAGAGCCGACGATGATCATTAGCAAGGTGCGCGGGCGCACCCGCTCCAACTTGATCTGCTCGATTTCGCCACCTTGGCGCAGGCCGAGCAACATATCTCGCAAACTAACGAGGATCTGCCGGTTCTTACGCACGGCTTTGCGGGTCATCCCCGACAGGGCAACCGGCTGCAGGGCCGGCAGGGCCCGGGTTAGCCCTTCGACACCGAGTATTAGCCGCCCGGTTTCAACTGCGCGCTCAACGCTGGTTAGCAGTGAAAGCGTGCAGAGCAACTCAGCGAGATCGATTCGTTGGGCCACATCACTTGCGGCAATTGAGCCGCCGCCGTGGCCGACGATCCAAATACTGCCGTCGCTTGCGCGCAGGAGGTGATCGGCCGAGAGCGCGCGGTGGCTGCTTTGATGTTCGTGCAAGGTGCGCACGGCACGCCAAGCCCCTTGCAGATCGGCATCGCTAAGGGGACCGCCGGGGCTTGAGTCGTTGATATCTATGAAAAGTTCACCCGCTATATATTCGTAGGCAAGAAGACTTGAGTCGGGGCCAACTTCAGTTGTCAGCAGCAGGCGTGGAGTCGGTACTACCGCGGCCTGAGCGGCAAATGCGATTAGGGCCGCGTGATCCAAGGTCCGGCGCATGTTAAAGGCCCCGGTGCCCGGCTCATCACGTAGGCGCAGTGCCGTCCAAAATGCCGAGACCAAACCGGCGCCTTCAAGGTCGCGGTCGAGCACATTGATCCGTAACTCGGCACCCGAGCGAGTAACAGCTCGGTACCTGCGGCCTCGGGAGGTAGTTGTCTCGGCGGCAAGTGAAATAAGGGGGTAGCCACCGCGGGCGAGGGCGTCGGCGACTTCCTGCCCGGTCGGCCGGGTGGTGGGTGTGCCTAGCGCGTACCGGGTAAGTAGGCCGATGGCCCAGCCCAGTGCGATGCTCACACCAACACCGGCCAAGGCGATGCCCGAGCTTAAAACCGTGACAATGATGACCGAACCGATGACTATGAAACTCAGTACATTCCACGGCCGCATTGCAAGCAACCGAGCCACCGTAATGAAGGCGATCAAGCCCGCGAGGATCGGCGCGGTCGAAGCACTGTCTGGGCTGGTTGATCCGGCCAACGCGACCAGTAACCGCGGGCCACCACTGCTCGATACGGCCGTAGATGCAACCGTCAACAAAACTACGGCTGCCAGCAGTGCGATTACCGCATCAAAGAGTTGCCGAGCGCGACGACGAATAACCAATGCGACGCCGGTAGCGATTGGTAAACCCAACGTGCCGATACCGCCGATGACATTCAGGGCCAAGATCACCGCCGCGGGCAGTGACTGCACCCCGCTGGTGACATCGTCCTCGAGGCCGGCGGTCGTGCTAGTGGCGAACCAGCCAACCCCGATAATCGCGCTGGTAATGGCAATGGCGAGGACGAAACGGGCGAGGTCAAGGGGTCGGCGCACGCGTCGGGTGAATGGATTCTCTTCGATTTCGACACCGCTGGTGGCCAGAGGCTGGCCATCGGGTATCGCGGTCACCGGTAGATAGTCTCAGAGAAACGTCAGACGAAGGTGGTAGGCATGGCCCTATGAGGCAATCGGTGTCCCGGTCATGGGTCCTAGATACTGCCCCGCTGCCGCCGGCTACCCCGGCTGTCCTTGACCCAGAGCAGTTGCAGGTGGTCGAGCACCGCAATGGCCCACTGCTGGTGCTCGCGGGCCCGGGCACCGGCAAAACCACCACAATCGTCGAGGCGATCACCGCCCGCATCAATGATCCGATTGATCCATTAGCTCCGGGCGCTGTCCTCGCCCTGACTTTTGGGCGCCGGGCCGCAGGTGAGCTACGCGATCGAGTCGTGCAGCGGCTCGGGGGTGGGGTGATCCCGGTGGTCGCAACTTTTCATTCATTCGCCTATGGGCTGATGCAACAGACCGCAAAGGTTGGTGAACTCCGCGATCCACCGCGGTTGCTATCGGGGGCTGAAGAAGATGTCCGGATTCGCGATCTCCTAATCGGAGCCCTCGAAGATGGCACCATAAATTGGCCCGAAGAGTTAGCCGGGGCCGTCAACACCTTAGGCCTGGCAAATGAAATCCGGTCGGTGCTGGCCCGGGCCCGTGAACTCGGCCTTGACCCAGCCCAACTTGAGCGTATCGGCGCCAAGTCTGGGCGCCCGGCTTGGGCCGCCATTGGCGCACTCGCGGAGCAAGAGAACGCGGTAATGGTGCTCGAGAATGTTTGTGACTACATCGAACTCCTACATCGCGCGGTGATTGCGGCTCGCACCCCAGATGTTGCGGCCAAGTTGCACCGCACTTATCGCGCGATCTACGTCGATGAATATCAAGACACCGAACAACTGCAAGTAGAGCTGCTCAAGGCCCTGGTTGGCCCGCGCACGAGTTTGGTTGTTGTTGGTGATCCTGATCAAGCAATTTATGGTTTTCGTGGCGCCGACGTCAAAGGTATTCTAAATTTCCCACAGCAATTTCGAACTAGTGCCGGGGAGCCGGCGCCCACGGTGATCTTGCAGAGCACTCGCAGGTTCGGGCCAAATATTCGAGCGGCAGCAACGGCCATCCTCGGTGCCCGACCGATTGGCTCGTTCAGTAAAGAGCAGGTGTACGCACACCGGCACCCAATTTATGTGGGGAGTTCGCTGGAGGTTGGCGCGCAAGTATCTGACAGCGTTGAAGTTCAACTATTCGATAGCGAGTCATCGCGGGCGGCCCATATTGCTGAACAGATTCGCCGGGCCTATCTAGATGATGGGTTGGCCTGGGACGACCTTGCGGTGTTGGTTCGCTCAGCGCGGCAGATCCCGCTCGTGCAGCGGGCCCTAATGCAAGCTGGGGTGCCTACGACGATCGCAGCCGATGAGATCCCATTGCGCTCCGAGCCGGCGGTAGCCGTGCTGTTGCAAGTCGCTGAAATGGCGGTCGACCCGGCCCGCGTTTCTGGTGAGCAGGTGGCAGACCTCCTCACCGGTCCACTTGGTTGCCTGGACGCATCCGAGCTGCGCCGTCTTGGTCGTGCCTTACGCGCGGCGGCGCGGTTGTCCGACCCCGAAAGCCCGCCCGGGTTTTCAGAGCAACTTATCCGTGACACGTTGCGGGGCGATCTGCAATTACCGGATTCCCTGCCGGCGACCGACACTTGCCGGTTGGCCGTTGAGCGCATGTTCACGTTACTTGGTGCGGCGCACCAATTGATTCGCACCGGTGCCTCACCGGAGGATGTCCTTTGGGTGCTTTGGTCCGGGAGGGTTGATGGCCATCGAATACATGGCTGGCCAGAGCGTTTGCGCAGTGCAGCTCTTGGCGGTTCACGCGCTGCGAATCATGATCTAGACGCCGTCATCGCTTTATTCGAGACCGCCGAGCGCACCCAGGCTCGTTACAAAGGATTCGCCGGCCTGCGCAATTTCCTCATCTCATTGAAAAACCAGCAATTGCCGGCAGAGTCGGTGGCTGATCGGTCGATTCGAAGTGATGCGGTGCGCATCTTGACCGCGCACCGGGCCAAGGGGCTGGAGTGGGAGGCCGTTTGGGTGGTCGGCGTCGAGGAGGGTCAGTGGCCGGATCTGCGCACTCGCGGTTCGATCTTGGAGCCTGAACGCCTCACACGCGCCGGTGTCGGTGATGGCGTGCGCCCGGCTGATCTACTCGCCGAAGAGCGCCAGCTTTTTTATGTGGCCTGCACAAGAGCACGGCAACGGGTAGTGGTCACCGCGATTGCTTCGGGCACTGATGCGGGCCCGCAGCCGAGCCGGTTCATCGCTGACCTAGGAGTTGCTGCCGTAACCAAATCCGGCCGACCGCGTTTTAGTGCCTCACTCGACGGCTTGGTGGCGCGGCTGCGTCAAGTTACAATGGATGGCGCTGCATCGCCGGCGCTGCGCGCCGCTGCGACCGCGAAGTTGGCGTCTTTGGCGGGCGCTGTCGCTGACAACGGAGTGCCGTTGGTGCCACTGGCCAATCCGGATTCGTGGTGGGCAATAGGGGAGCTCACCGAAGGAGCTCGGCCAGTGCGTGCTGCCGAGGTACCTATAACTTTGTCGGGCAGTGGGCTCGAATCCATTAATAGTTGTTCCTTGCGTTGGTACTTCGAGCACGAGGCCCGGGCTGAAACCCTGCGACCGGCGGCCACGAAATTCGGCAGTGTGGTGCACGCGGTTGCCGACTACGTCGCAAAGGATGAGGTGCCGGCAGATATCGACAGCATGGACGCCTTGGTTGATCGGGTCTGGCCCGACCTGAGATTTGAATCTGCTTGGCAATCGGGCGCCGAACGCACCGAGGCACGTGATGCGTTAATGCGTTTTTTGGTTTATCACTTGCGCGCTGATCGGAGGCTGGTGGCGAGTGAAGAATTCGAAGAGGCTTTCGTGGATGTACCGACCCCGGCCGGTGGCAGCGAACGGGTACATCTGCGCGGTTTCTTGGACCGGATAGAAATAGACAGTGAAGGCCGTTTGGTGGCCATTGACCTGAAGAATATGAAAACCCCACCGGCCGACAGCAAAGTGCCTGAGTACGCCCAACTCGGTGTCTATCAATCGCTGCTTCGGGCGGCCGGCAATGAAGTTGGGGGAGCGGCGCTTGTGCAACTTCGCGTCAATGCCGGCAAGGGAGCCGTTGAACCAAAAGTGCAATTTCAAGAGCCGTTGGAGCATGCCTCGCCGACCTGGGTGGATCTTAAACTTGGGGTCGCGGCGCAGACATTGCGCGACGAAAAGTTCAGTGCTGTCCTTGGCTCACATTGTAAGTTTTGCGCGCATAAACGAAATTGCCCTGCACAGCCTGAAGGTGAGCAGGTGGTCTTATGAGTGCCGGCGGCCCAATGAACGAGTGCAAGAAGCCCGACCTAGATCGGGCCCTCGGCTTTGAACTAAGTGATGAGCAGTGGGCGGTGGTCTCCGCGCCACTGGAGCCAGCCGTAGTGGTGGCTGGTGCCGGCACCGGTAAGACCACCTCGATGGCCGCTCGGGTGGCTTGGCTGGTGGCAAGTGACTTTGTGCGCGCTGATGCGGTATTGGGCCTGACATTTACCAATAAGGCCGCAGCCGGGCTACTAAGTTCGATGCGATCAAGTTTGTCGCGCCTTGATGCTGCCGGTCTTATCGATACGAAGAGCTACTCAGCTGATGAGGTTGAAAGCACCGGTGATCCGCAGGTGCTCACCTACCACGCTTTCGCCAAGCGCATCCTTGATGAACACGGGGTCCGACTAGGCCGGGAACCAAGCAGCGCGTTAATTACCGATGGTGCCCGGCAGCAACTGGCTTATCGGGTGGTTTGCCGCACTTCATTGCCGCTGGCGGCATTCGGAAAGTCACCGGTGCACTTGACCGTTGAAGTTCTGGCCCTTGATGACCAACTCGCTGATCTAGCGATTAGTCCACAGGCTCTTATCGATCATGATTTAAAGTCAATAGCGCAGTTACAAAAGCGCGACTCATTGCAGGAGATCGGCAAGAAGATGCTTGCTACTTCGAGGCTGCGGGTGGCGCTGGCCGGGTTAGTCATCGAATGGCGCGCTGAGAAATTAAAGCGAGACGTTCAAGATTACGCAGATCAAACCCGGTTGGCTCTGGATTTGGTGACCGCATATCCCGATATTGCACAGAAAGTTCGAGCACGTTTCGAAGTGGTGTTGCTCGATGAGTACCAAGACACCTCATTGGCCCAGCGCATGCTGCTGCAAGGGTTATTCGGCAACGGTCACCCGGTGACCGCCGTCGGTGATCCGTGCCAAGCTATTTATGGATTCCGCGGCGCTAGCGTTGACAACATCGACTCATTTAAGAAGCACTTCCCGTTGCTGCGTAAGGGCGTCGAGTCCGAGCCAGTGTCGTATCCACTAACTGCCAACCGCAGATCTGGGCCCGCGATATTGACAGTGACAAACACCATCTCCGTTGATCTTCGGGAGCGACACCCGGGGATCGGTGCGTTGGTGGCCGGATCACCTCAGCGTGGGATCGGCAAAGTGCAGTGCGGATTATTCGAAACTGCTAGCCAAGAACAAGCTTGGATTGTCCAGGAGATTGCCCGGTTGGGTGCCGGCAGTGCGCGCGGAAGGCAAATCAAGTGGGGAGACATCGCGATCTTGGCCGCCACGGGGCATGATCTAGTTGATCTCGACACCGCATTAAGGGCGCAAGGGGTGCCGACGCAATTACATGGTGCAGCTGGGCTCTTGCGACAGGCGGCGGTCGTTGAGATTCGCAGCATGCTTGAGGTGCTACACAACCCGATTGCGAACCCGGCGTTCGTGCGCATTCTTTCCGGCCCGCGCCTGCGGATCGGGGTCCGCGATCTAGCAGCGCTCGGTAAGCGAGCCGGAGTCCTCGCCGGGGGTGGGCACCGGCAGGTCACCACCGATGTCACCGATGCCCTAGATGAGGCCGTTGCCGGCAGTGACCCGGTGGAGGCAATTTCGCTTTCTGATGCCCTCGCCGACCTGGGTGACCTTGCCGCCTACTCGCCGGCGGCCGTGACCAGATTTACCTCACTTGCTTTCGAGATCTCCCAACTGCGCCGGCATGTGGGCGAACCACTAGCCGATCTAATCAACCGAATTTTCTATACCACCGGATTATCCGTTGAAATCGCGGTAGCTAAGAGTGCGGAACAACAGCAGTGTGCGGTCACCAGTTTGCTCGACCTCGCGGCGGAGTTCACCGACATCGATGGTGGACACACGCTGGGTGCTTTCTTGAGTAGGTTGGCCGATGCCGAGCGCTTTGATGTTGAACTACCGGTTGACATCGTCAGGCACGACAACGCGGTGCAGTTGTTAACTATTCATAAAGCCAAAGGCATGGAGTACCCTCATGTGTTCGTACCCTCGGTGGCGAAAGGGGCATTTCCCGGCGGTGGTGGGCGAGGTGCATGGCCTACAAGTGCATCGGCGGTGCCATGGGAGTTGCGTGATGATGTGACCGATGACCTCGCCTCGTTCCCTGATCCAGATGAAAGTCCGCGCGATAAGGAACACAAGGCTTATCAAGTGATCTTGCGCGATTACCAAGTTGCAGATGATCAACGTTTGGCCTATGTCGCATTTACCCGCGCGGAGTATTCGCTAACTGTCACCGGGCATTGGTGGGGTAGTACTCAGATTAAGTTCCGCGGCCCCGACCCGTATTTGACCATTATTCGTGATGCTTGTATCGCCGGTGCTGGCGAGGTAATTTGCTGGCACCCGCAGCCTGCCGATGATGCCAAGAACCCGTCGCCGGATGCGGGCACGGGTGAATATGCGTGGCCCGCGCCAATTGCCAACGCCGCAAAGGTGCGTTTGGTAGGTGATCAGGTGCGTGCGGCGATGGCGGCTCCGGATGCATTGCTAGCCGCACCAGACTTTGACCCCCGGCTTTCGGCAAGTGAAAGCGAGCTCATCGACAGGTGGGATATTGATTCTGAGAGTTTGCTAGCCGAGGCCAGGCGTCGACGTGTTCTAGTTCATACCGTGCGCTTACCCGATTCGCTTTCAGCAAGTGCGCTAATCGATGCGCTACGTGAGCCGGCCGCGGCCGCCGAAAGGCTGGCCCGGCCGATGCCCCGGCAGCCAGCGCCCGCCGCTCGACGCGGTACCAGTTTCCATCTTTGGCTCGAGAGCAGGTTTGGCCAGCAAACCCTGCTTGACCCCGATGATCTGCCCGGATCAGGTGATCACGACATCACAAGTGATGCCCAACTCGAGGAGTTAAAGCAGGCTTTCGAGAAGTCCACCTACGCCAAACTTCAACCCATCGCCATTGAAGAGCCGTTCTCCTTGATTTTGGGCGGGCGGGTGGTCAAAGGCCGGATCGATGCGGTATTTAAGACTGGTGATCGCTACGACGTCATCGACTGGAAGACCGGGTCGTCGGCATCAATTGATCCGTATCAGTTGGCGCTGTATCGACAGGCTTGGTCACAGTTGCGCGGTGTTCCACTAGCCGATATCGACGCGGGGTTTGTAATGGTTGCGACAGGTGAAATTATTCGGCCCGAGGCGCTGCCCAGCCTGAACTTTTCTTGAGCTAGGGATTGTACCGGGGCCGTCCGCATCACCCGGCATGATCACGGGCTCAGCGCTGTCACCATCTTTTGCTCGCACCGCAAACTGCTCCCCGGCTTCTTCGGTGGGGGTGCGCCGGGTACCGGATGATGGATAAGGTGCTGGCGAGTTTGCGTACTCGTGGATTTGGGTCGGCAGCGGCATCGGGGATGAAGCGGCGCACGATCAGATACGTAACTGCGGGCTCGGGCCTCACTCCTGCACCAGCAACACGTTCTTGCCGAAGGCGATTGGGTTGAGCCAATCAAGGTCAAGATCGGCGCCGGTAATTTTTGCTTGCGCGAAAACCGCAGGACCTGCGACCACCAGCATCACAAGGTGCACTGGGTAAACGCGAGCCAGTCGTAGCCACCAAAAATCAATGGTCTTGCGCCCGGATAACCGCGGACCGAGGCGAGTTAAATAAGTGTGGGTTAGGATGAAGCCGTAGAGCTCGAAGAAGAGGTCAACTCCGAGGCGGCCAACGCGCATTACGTCGGGCAAAATCGGGATCGCGAGCACGCCGAGGGTATTTAGCGGCCCCTGCAGGTGATACAGCAGCACCCACGCGGCGGCGACAAAACGGATGCCGGTCAGCTGCCGAATGAAGACATTGATTGTATGTGATGGTGTCACGGACCCGCCGGCTTGTTCTGCAGGCCACACCGAAGGCACCATCTGAAGGCGAATAGGCTCACGGAGTGCCTGACCGCCTGCTGTTAGATGACCTGCTTTTATCGAGAGCTGCTGTGGATCGAGCAGCGAATCGGCGTGCCGATGAGAACTGGCAACTGCAGCGGCTGGCGGACTCCAAGACGCGGGTTCTGTGGGTGGCCAAAGGCGTGGCCGCTGTTGCTGAGGGTGAGGGCACCGCGCGCCTAGTATTTAGTTCCGCCGCGGATCTCAACTCGTCCATCGAAGTGAGCTTTTTAGGGATAGACGATGATGGGATCGCCTATTTCTGCGCCCATGTTGAGAACCAAAATGATGCGCCGGTCCAAGCGGACTGGAAATCCCTGCGAGAAGTTGGCCGCTCACTAAGTGACATTGATGCTGGGCTGCTGGTCACGGCGGTGGCTCTCGACAACTGGCGGGCGTCAACTCAGTGCTGCGCCAAATGTGGTGGGGAGGTGGTTTCACAACATGGTGGATGGTCATTGCGCTGCGTGGCCGATGAAGCTGATCACTTCCCGCGCACTGAACCGGCGGTAATTGTGTTGGTACGTGATCAAGATGATCGAGCACTACTCGGCCGGCACGTCAACTGGCCACCTGGATTAGTCTCCACCTTCGCTGGTTTCGTTGAAGCCGGAGAGTCAGCCGAGGCAGCGGTGCGTCGTGAGTTGACCGAAGAAACCGGTGTCGTCATCGATGATCACCTGGATGCAGTTCAATACCTCGGTAGCCAGCCATGGCCGTTCCCGGCTTCATTAATGCTGGGCTACCACGCGTGGGCCAAGGAGACAACAATCAAGGTTGACGAAACTGAAATTGCCGAGGCCAATTGGTACAGCCGTGATGAGTTACGCGCAGCGTGCGCTTCCGGTGAACTTAAGTTGCCATCGTCAATTTCAATCTCCCGCAGACTGATCGAGCGTTGGTACGGCGAGGAATTACCGGCCGATTGGTCTTGGTGATGTCAATAACGGCATTAACGGCTCGACAGATTCAGCTTCGGGGTTTGTTCTGGGCCTTTCTGGGGGTACTGCTTTTTTCATTTTCGGTACCGCTGACCAAAATTGCGGTCGGCGGCTTTAACCCCTTCTTAACCGCCACCGGCCGTGCGGTGGTTGCCGGTGCCTTAGCGGCAGTGATTTTGTCGGTAAACAGAGTCCCTTGGCCAGCTCGCGAGTTGGTGCGACCGCTGCTTCTCACCATGATCGGAGCGGTCTTTGGCTGGCCAATATTGATCGCGATTGCGTTGCAGTACACGACGTCTGCCCATGTTGCAGTCATCGCGGCTTTCATGCCGCTGTCGACCGCAATCATCGCCGTCTTTCGAACCCACGAAAAGGTGAGTGCAAAGTTCTGGTTAGCGGCGAGTGTTGGAACGTCGGCCCTGGTGATCTTCGCCTTGGGCCGCGGCGGGGCAACGAGCCCTAATTACTGGGCGGATTTGATGGTGGTTGGCGCAATGCTGTTTTCGTCATGGTGTTATGTCGAAGGTGCATCGGTAACCAAGGTGATGCCGGGATGGCAGGTAATTTCCTGGGTTGTTATTTTTGCGCTACCGATAACGGTGCCGGCATCATTGGTTCTTTGGATTACCACAAGTGGTGATTATCAGACCACGAGCACGCAGTGGTTGGCCTTGATTTTGCTGGGCTTCTCATCAATGTACTTCGGGTTCTTTGCTTGGTATCGGGGCCTTTCGATGGCCGGCATCGCCAGAGGCAGCCAAGTTCAGCAGTTGCAGGCGCTTCTTACCTTGCTGTGGTCTGCGCTGCTGCTCGGTGAAACCGTCACCTGGCTAACGGTGCTTGCGGCTGGTGTAGTAATTGCCTCGGTAATCTGGGCGCAGCGCACGAGACGGGTGGAATTTCTAGCGCCGGAGGAGTGAGCATTTGTCGTGATCTCTAGTAGCGAGCACTACTAGTGAGCTACCCTGCGAGTTGGACCTCGGGTTTAGCGTCAGGAACTTGAGTTGGGCCTTTCAATAGTTGACACTGTGTTCACGAAGTCAAGGCAAAGGAAGCAGGTTCGTGATGCTCGAAGCGCTGACACCGCCTGCTCGTGGGTTTCCACTTGGGGAGTTTGCGCAAAGGCTTGCGCGCGCTCAAAGTTTCATGGAGCTAAATCAATTAGATGCACTTTTAGTAACAAGCCCTCAACAAGTTCGTTACTTCACTGGGTTTGAGAGCCAATTGTGGGAAAGCCCAACTAGATCTTGGTACGTCGTATTGCCCGCTGGAGGGGATCGACCTGTTGCAGTGATTCCGGAAGTAGGCGCAACCGGGATGGCTAGTACCTGGATACAAGACATCAGGACTTGGCCTGCACCGGTCCCTGAGGATGACGGCATCACTCTTTTAAGTGATGCGCTCCGCGAAATAGCTGGAGTGGGTGGGCGCGTTGGCGCTGAATTTGGGCGTGAAGTTCACCTTCGCATGCCGATAAATGAACTTGATAAGTTGCGGCAGACATCTGGCGTGACACTCGTTGACGGTACCGACGTTATCCGCCGTTGCCGCCACGTTAAGTCGGAATATGAAATTGCAAAACTTCGCTACGTGTGCCAGTTGGCCAGCGCGTCATTTGCTGAAGTGCCAGAGATGCTGCAGCAGGAACATACCGAAATATCTCTAGCTAGAGAATTCAGAAATAACATTTCTGCGCGAGGGGCTGATTCAACCCCGTATTTAGTCGCGATTGCCGGAAAGGGCGGATACGAAAACATTGTGATGAGCCCCACCGATAGACCGATCGGGCGCGGAGATGTGCTCATTATTGACACAGGGGCAACCTATGACGGGTACTTCTGCGACTTTGACAGGAACTGGGCGATTGGCAATGTCGACGCAGAGGTGGTGCGCGCCTATGAAAGTGTCTGGGCAGCTACGGAGGCTGGTATCGCGACAGCCGTTCCGGGCGCGACATCAAGTGATGTGTGGCGAGCCATCTCGGATGTTCTAGAGGGCGCGGGGAGCCTAGGAAATAGTTCTGGCCGGTTCGGGCACGGGCTCGGTATGCAGTTGACCGAACCCCCGAGCAATATAGAAGGCGATGAGACTGTGCTAGTGGAAGGAACTGTCCTCACAATCGAACCAGCTATGGAATTTTCACCGGGTCGTTTAATGGTGCACGAGGAAAATATCGTGGTGAGGGCTGGCGGCGCCGAGTTATTGAGCGTCCGAGCGGCACCGCAAATCCAGGTCTTGCCCGCCAATTAATCACCGGGGTGAAGGTGGGCAACAACGTCAGTGGCGCAGTCCTTGTGGGGAGTAATCGTTAACGCGATTTGCCCTGGCATCCGCTGGGCAGTCTCCTCGGAAGCCTGAATTTTCGCTGTTTTGCTGGGAGTTTGGACAATCTGCAAGGTGTAGGACAGCCCATTTAGTGGACAAATACTTGATTCTTCGGTGTCTTGACGGAGAGAACACAGTTTTACAACTTCTGATCAAAGATCATTGACATCACTCTCAGGTGTTGCTAGCCTGCGAGCGTTTGGGCGTGACCTCGGGCCTTTCTGGGGGTACGCAAGCCCCTCAATAGGGAAGGGAATTCACGTGACTTCACCAGAGATTTCAACTCCAGAACCGGCTCGCGGTATCAATCGCCGGACAGTTCTCAAGGCCAGCTTGGCGGTACCTGCTGCAGCCGCCGTGCTAAGTGCCTGCTCGACCACCCCGGCTGCTTCG
>NSHP01000004.1 GCA_002737125.1 Actinomycetota bacterium
TAGCGCCCGCCCTTGCGGCGGGACCGCTCAGCGCGGCGCCGATCGGCCCTACTGGCATTGGGATCGATTTCAACAATCCCATCTTCGTCAACTTCCATCGCGCCATGCACTACGCCACCTGACTCGCTAGGTGCGGAGTACTCCATATGGGCTGGCCGACTCGGCGCCAGCCCCTTAGCCAGCAGTGGCGTCTTGGGCGCGGCCGCTACCGCGATCACCTCACCGGCTACTAACTCGGGCTCACCGCCGACCGGTGCCGGGTCAGCAACCTGAACTTCGACATTGAACAAATAGCCAACGGTTTCCTCTTTGATGCCATCCATCATCGCGTTGAAAAGGTCAAAGCCTTCGCGCTGGTATTCAATTAGTGGATCGCGCTGCGCCATCGCGCGTAGGCCAATGCCATCGCGGAGATAATCCATCTCATACAGATGCTCGCGCCATTTGCGGTCCAGCACTGACAAAATAACACGCCGCTCAAGCTCTCGGGCGACTTCGTCACCGAGGCTTTCCTCGCGGGTATCATAGGCGTGCTGGGCATCGTCTTTGAGTTCGGCCGCCAAGTAATCCTGGCTTAGCCCGGACCGGTCACCACCTGATGCCTGCTCCAGTTCGGAGATCGTGGCCTCTACCGGGTAGAGCTGCTTGAGTGCAGTCCAGAGTTGATCAAGATCCCAGTCCTCGGGATATCCATCAGCTGTTGCCGCACGCACGTACCCCTCTACGGTGTCGCTGATGAAGTCGCGCACCTGCTCTTCGATATCTTCGCCTTTGAGCACCCGGCGACGCTCGTCATAGATAACCAACCGCTGGCGATTTAGCACATCGTCATACTTCAAAACATCCTTGCGGATTTCAAAGTTCTGCGCCTCCACCTGCGACTGCGCAGACCGGATGGCGTTGGTGACCATCTTAGCCTCAATAGGCACATCATCGGGCACGTTGAATCGGCGCAGGAATGCATCGACCATGTCCGCCTTGAATAACCGCATGAGGTCGTCCTGCAGTGAAAGATAGAACTGGGATTCACCAGGATCACCTTGGCGGCCAGAGCGCCCTCTCAGCTGATTGTCAATACGACGCGACTCATGGCGCTCGGTGGCCAGCACATAGAGGCCGCCAAGGGCCACAACTTCGTCATGCTCGGCTTTAACTGCACCTCGCGCCTGCTCAATAGCCGCGGGCCAGGCGCTTTCGTAGGCCTCCGGGTCGAGGGTCGGTGATAACGCCTGCTGGGTTAGGGCCGCTGCCGCCATGAACTCCGGGTTGCCGCCCAGCATGATGTCGGTACCGCGACCTGCCATATTCGTGGCAACAGTTACCGCACCGCGGCGGCCAGCCTGAGCAACGATGGCGGCTTCGCGGTGGTGATGCTTTGCGTTGAGGACTTCGTGCGGGACCCCATTTTGCTTCAGGAGCTTGGATAGATCCTCTGATTTTTCGACACTCGTGGTGCCAACCAAAATTGGCTGGCCCTGCTCGTGGCGCTCGACAATATCGGCGACAACAGCAGTGAGCTTGGCTTCACCGGTGCGAAACACCACATCAGCTTTATCAATACGAACCATCGGACGATTCGTCGGGATCGGCACCACCCCGAGGTTGTAGATGGTCGAGAACTCATTAGCTTCGGTCATTGCGGTGCCGGTCATGCCAGATAGGCGAGTGTAGAGCCGGAAGAAGTTCTGCAAGGTCACGGTCGCGAGAGTTTGATTCTCGGCCTTGATCTCCACACCTTCTTTCGCTTCAAGTGATTGATGCAGGCCCTCGTTATAACGGCGCCCGGCCAAGATGCGGCCAGTGTGTTCGTCAACGATGAGTACCTCACCGTCGATAACCACGTAATCGCGATCCTTCTTGAACAGATCCTTGGCACGGATGGCGTTATTTAAGAATCCAACGAGTGGCGTGTTGACCGTGTCATAAAGATTATCGATACCTATTTGGTCTTCAATCTTGTCGATAGCTGACTCAAGAACGCCGATTGTCTTCTTTTTTTCGTCTACTTCATAATCTTCATCGCGCTTGAGTAGCTTTACCATCCGCGCGAACTCTGCGTACCAGCTATTTGCTTGGTCTGCCGGGCCGCTGATGATCAAAGGGGTACGAGCCTCGTCAATAAGAATGGAGTCAACCTCATCGACAACCGCGAAGTTGTGACCACGCTGCACTAACTCCTCGCTCGACCACGCCATGTTGTCGCGCAAGTAGTCGAATCCGAATTCATTGTTAGTGCCGTAAGTGATATCAGCCGCGTACGCAATGCGCCGCTCTGGCGGAGTCATGTTTGACAAAATTGTGCCAACCTCAAGACCGAGGAAGCGGTGCACGCGCCCCATCCACTCACCATCTCGCTCGGCGAGGTAATCGTTGACCGTGACAACGTGCACACCCTTGCCGGAGAGGGCATTTAGGTATGCGGGCAAAGTCGAAACCAAGGTCTTGCCTTCACCGGTTCGCATCTCGGCGATATTGCCCATATGCAATGCGGCGCCACCCATGATCTGTACGTCGTAATGGCGTTGACCCAGCGTGCGCTGGGCGGCTTCGCGCACCGTTGCGAAAGCTTCTGGCAGTAGGTCATCTAGTGACTCACCGCCCTGGTAGCGCTTCTTGAACTCCTCGGTTAGCGCCCGAAGTTCAGCATCGGTCAAGGAGACAAATTCATCCTCGATGGCATTGACCGCGGCAGCGATAGCAGCGAGCCGCCTCAGGGTCTTGCCTTCACCAACGCGAAGGATTTTGTCCAGCACACCCACAGTGACAGGCCTTTCGGATCGGTCGACCAGGTCGACGCTCTCGGGTTAAATCACCGCACCAGCCCGCTGGCGCACTTCATCGTAGAGGTCACGAGAAGATCACGGCTCTCGGCGGGTGCCCCTGTTCCACAAGGGGGCCGGTAGCTGGATCCCCCCGTCCACAAGGGGGCCGGTAGCTGGATCCCCCCGTCCACAAGGGGGCCGGTGCCCATTGCCCTGGCCAGGGGATTGTCCACAGACTTCACCCGGGCTGCAAAGGGGGCGCAGATGGGCACTGGCCGACTGCTGGCCGCCTGCATTGACCTCGTGCTGAGCCGATCTTGCGTGGGCTGCGACGTGCTCGGCAACACCTTGTGCCCCACGTGTTGGGCCGCGATGTGCCAACAGGTCGGCCCCCACCCGCAGATCACCGCATGGCCGGTGGCCATCGGCGCGCATTATCAGGACCAAGCCAAAGCCGCGATCATCGCCCACAAGGAACATGGAGTGCGCTCATTGACCGCCCCACTAGGCACTTTGCTGGCTAGCGCGATCGCGACTTTGACCTCCGGCCCCACCCTTTTGGTCACCATTCCCCCGCATCGCGGCTCAGTTCGCGCCCGGGGAGCAGATACCACTTCACTTATCGCCCACCGGGCTGCTCAAGTGCTGACGCGCGCAAATCAGCCAGCGCGGGTTCAACAATTACTCACCCGCCACCTAGATAAAGGCAAACAGGTCGGCAGGTCGGCGGCTCAGCGTCAGGCCGCAATCAAAGGCGCCTTCCAGTCGCGCCCGAAGCAAATAGCCAAACTGGTGAAATTTGCTGGTTACCGGATCATCGTGGTTGACGATGTCATCACCACTGGCGCAACAACTTTGGAGGCGGTGCACACTTTAGTAAACGCAGACGTAATCGTGGCCGGTATCGCCGCGGTCGCCGGCACCCCATCTCGTAGTTGGCAATCAACGACCCAGCGTTGAATCAATTCGGATAGGCCGGTGAGGTACCGCTGGTGCGCTTGCGCCAATTAGACCCCACATACTCATAAATCCAGCCGTCCGCTGCACCAACCAGCGCCGGTAGGCCAGGTGCTGCCGCCACCATGACCGGGGCTTCGGGAGCGCCGATGCCAATAATCGAACCCCGTGCCAAATTCAAATCAAACACCTGCAAAGACTGCGCTCCATCACTTCCGAGCACCATTAAGGAGTTAGCGCCGGACCAACTAACGCTGATAGCTTCGGTCAACCGATTTTCGACCCTTATCGGATCAGCAATTGCCATCGGGGCGCCCACGGTTGATCTCACGATCACACCTACGTAAAGCGTCGTGCGCACTCCTTGCTGCACAATTAGTGCACACCGAGTGCCATCGCGTGATGGAACTGCTGAGAGCAACAACGACTCCGCTGGCAGCGTTGCCACTTCAACTTCAGTCCTTCGCCCGATGCGATCCACGCGGGTTAGGCCGGTCAGGGCATTTACTACCCAGATATTCCCGTTGGCGTCAAAGACCGGAGCCGATAATGCTTCACCCCGGATCAAGGCAAGTAACGGTGCATCTTGCGCAATCGCTCCACGCCATAACGTGCCGTCAGCATCAATCCCAGCGACCGCGGTCGACAACCGATCAATAGCAAACGTCAGGAGTGAAACCGCGCCACTACCAGCATCTCCGGGCACTACGCGATCAGCATTGGCACCCAATCGCACCACCGAGCGGCTGCGAGCCACATACCCTGACGAGTTATCGGGTAAGAAGTCTGGATTTACCTTTGGCCAGGCGTCTACCGGCTGCGGGGAGCTAACGCCCGGCACCACAAGTTGCTGGCCCCCGGCAGTAATTTCAACCGAAGTCACATCTGAAAGCTGACCTAGTGTCCAAATTAACTGCTGCGATAACGCTTCGCGCGTGGCATCATCGGCCAACAGCGCCGAGGATTTTAGGTCAACATGGGCCACGCCACCATCTATCGGTACCGATTCAATATTGAGCCCCACCCCGTCGGGGAAGCCGGTGCGAACGGCAGGCGCCAACCAGCCACTTGGCCCGTCAACGAGATAGCGCACCAAAGTGGTCCCTTGCCCCGGCCCAAGCACAGGTATCATCCGCGCATCTGGTACCAGAGCTGAGAAACTGGGATTGAAGAAGTAAACGGCGAATGGCCGATAGGCACGCTCGACGTCAGGCGCCGAGAGCAATAGGCCCTGCGGAAGCCCATCGATGCGCCACTGCGTGCCGTCGCGAACTAATTGGAAACTACCTCGGAGATCTTGGCCTGGGCTAGCCACCACATATCGGCCGATCTCATCGATCCTGCCGGTCTTGCTCGCGGTAAGTGTCACTGAACTACCACTGGAAGTCATAACCGCGGCACCGTCATAAACCGACACCTGCAAGCCAGGGCGCCAACGACTGTTAGCGGAGCCGGTCAAATACTCCCGCGCGACCGAATGGTCGCCGTCAAATGAAGCCGATGCGTCCAAAAACCCTTGTACGATCTGGATTGGGGTCATCCCATCGCGAGGGCTGCGCGCAATGACCCGAATGAACTGATCCTTGCGATCAAGATTGACTTGCGCACCTTGCTGGATCGGCCCGGTCGTGGGTACCTGGGCCGTAAGGGAGGCAGGCAGTGAGCCGCAGCCGGTAAGCAACATCATTGCCACGAGGAAAATCGCAAATCTGCGCACTAGCGCACCTCGACATTCTCGATCGCGCTGCTACTTGCTGATGCAGAATCATCCGGGTAGAGATCAAGTGGCGAAGCGATGAAAGAACCGCGCACGTTAAGCGGCAAAGTCAAGCGGAAGCAGGCACCCGTGCCCGGCTCACCCCACGCCTCCAGCCAGCCACCATGCAGGCGAGCATCTTCGAGCGCGATCGCCAAACCCAATCCGGAACCTCCGGTAGTACGAGCCCGCGCCGGATCAGCGCGCCAAAATCGACTAAATACCAGCGAGGCCTCCCCCGGTCGCAACCCAACTCCGTAGTCACGCACCGTGACGGCCGCCGCTTCTTCATTGCTGCCAATGGTGACGTCAACCCCGCGATCATTGCCATGCTCGATTGCGTTACCAACGAGATTTCTTACCACTCGATCAACACGGCGCGAATCCGCATAGAGCAATCTGGGCTCACTCTTGGAGTGCAGGCGCAGTGGCACACCGCTACGTTCGGCGAGTGAGGTCGAGCCATCAATCACCCTCGATACCAGCGCGTATAGGTCAAAAGGATCGGCTTCGAGGACCGCGACACCAGCATCAAATCGCGAGATCTCGAGTAGATCAACCAACAATGACTCGAACCGGTCTAACTGGGCCTGAAGCAACTCGGCCGCGCGCGCCGTGGGCCCGTCAAAGGATGCGCGCTCCTCGAATATCACATCTGCGGCCATCCGAATGGTGGTCAAAGGGGTACGCAATTCATGGGAGACGTCAGAAACGAATCGGCGCTGCACCCGTGAAAGCCCCTCAAGCTGCTTGATCTGCCGAGCAATACTCGCCGCCATGTCATTAAACGCCCCGGCCAGCCGCGCGAGGTCATCCTCGCCCCTTACTTTCATCCGTTCCGATAAATACCCCTCGGAAAAACGCAGGGCCGTACGGGCCGCAGCGCGAACGGGAACGACCACCTGACGCGTGATGAGTCCCGC
Source organism: Actinomycetota bacterium (assembly GCA_002737125.1). Taxonomy (GTDB): domain Bacteria; phylum Actinomycetota; class Actinomycetes; order S36-B12; family S36-B12. The sequence goes on from NSHP01000004.1 coordinate 6,399, forward strand.
GACCAATGCCAATAGACCAACCAGCAATAGCCCAGTGACGATGACAGAGCTGCGCACTAGATCTAGAGTCTGCTGCTCTTGAGTGAGCGGGAACAAGTAGTACAACTCATATTCTCCGACACTGGGAACACTTAGAGGGCCACCAACCACTAAGCCAGGGGCTGATCGACCGTCAAGTGACTTGATGTCGGTGTAAGTCCAAGATTGGCGCTTCGAATCGGTGACAGCGGCGCGAAGTGCGGGCGGCACGCTGGTAACCGAAACCAAGTTGGTTCCGCGCTCTGGCGCATCAGGTGTTTGCCCTGACGACAGTAGCAATACATCGAATTGCCCAGGTGAACCTGCACGTGCCGCCAACGTAGTTACCACAGAATCAACCAAGCGGGCAGGTGAAGGTGTCGTGGTGCCGGTGTCAGCCGCATCCAACACGCGTTGCGCTTCGGACAATCCCGCAGCGGCCTCCCCCACCGAGGCCCGATCCTTTGCCTCAAGTAAACCGCTGGTTACTCGAGAGAGTAAGGAAAACCCGAGTGCGGCCATCACCAAGATTGATAGCACCAATGTAGTGGTGGTTACGCGCAGCAGTAGCGAGCTCCGCCAAATGCGCCTTACCCACCGCGGGCCGGCCAGCAGGAAGTCAATGCATCCGTTTAGGTACCTGTTCATATTGATTGGCCGATGTCGCGCATCGTGGCGATAACCGACAACCGGCTACGCCGAGCCGGCCTTATAGCCGACGCCTCTAACCGTGACAACAATCGCAGGATCTTCTGGATCGTGCTCGATCTTGGAACGAAGGCGCTGCACGTGGACATTCACCAATCGGGTATCTGCCGCATGGCGATACCCCCATACCTCTTGCAGGAGCACCTCGCGCGTGAAAACCTTCCCGGGCCGCCGTGCCAGGCAAACGAGGAGGTCAAACTCAAGTGGCGTTAGCGAAAGTGCTTTACCATCGCGTGTCACTTGATGCCCGCTGACGTCGATGGCTAGATCGCCGATAGTCAAAGTTAAGGGCGATGCATCATCATTGCGGCGCATCCGAGCGCGAATCCGAGCAACCAACTCCTTTGGCTTAAATGGCTTGACGATGTAGTCGTCAGCACCTGACTCCAGACCCACAACAACATCAACAGTGTCGGTCTTCGCGGTGAGCATCACGATCGGCACTCCCGACTCAGCGCGGATTGATCGGCACACATCAATGCCATCGCGCCCCGGAAGCATCAGATCAAGTAGTACGACATCAGGCTTGCTGGTTCGAAAGACCTGAAGTGCCTGGGCGCCATCACCGCAAAAGATTGGATCAAAGCCTTCACCCCGCAAGACGATGCCCAACATTTCGGAGAGTGCTTGGTCATCATCGACAATGAGGACGCGGCCACGGGCCGACAAAGGCGCGCCTGGTTGGGTGCTCATGCCCCTATGGTGTCACCCCTGGCAAACCAAGGATGAGAAATACCGCAGCTGGCGCATTAACTACCCCGTGGGCGACCATGCATGCCCCCAATGAGCCGGTGCGCAGGCGCACGATGCCAAGCACCAATCCGATGCTGATCAACACACCGATTCTGGCCGGTTCTAGGTGAAAAAGGGCAAATGCCACGGCCGTGATGGCCACGGACAGCACCGGACCCTCACCATGTTTGCGCAAGGCCGCGAAGAAGAGACCACGAAAAGCCAGCTCTTCGGCAATCGGGGCGCCCACCGCGATCATCAGTCCAAAAGCAATGAGCAGCCAAACATTGCCCAATGCCGTTAGTTCGGCGCCCACCTCGCCGGCCGACGAAGTGAACTCACCAAAAATCGCCGCTGTGATCACCGCCACCACCAGCGCGGCGATAAGGGCTAGTACCCCGCCCACTACCCCCGAGCCGGCATCGCGCCAACTAAGACGTAGGGACAGATCAATGCGTGGGCCGTTGCCTCTAACCGAAGTGATCAACAGCGGCCACCCAGCCAAGGCCACCCAAGGCGCCAGCCCCCCGACAAGCACCTGCCAAGCAAGTGGAGCCGCTAGCGCCCCCATGAGAAGTGCCGCAGCAACACCCAGCACCAAGGCGCCACCCAAGGTGATCAGCACATCCCATAAACCCCACCTCGTTGATTTCATCGGTGGGGTTTCAATCATGGGGCCACGCTACCGCGGTGAAAGTTTAGTTGACCGTGGCCCCATATTCGAAGTGCAGCTAGTTCACTAGTACCGGTAATTCTCCGGCTTATAAGGGCCGAATACGTCAACGCCTAGGTACTCTGCCTGCTTCTTATTCAATTCGGTTAGGCGCACACCAAGTGCATCAATGTGCAGGCGCGCAACTTTCTCATCGAGCGCCTTAGGCAGTGTGTAGACGCCAAGTGGGTACTCGTCGAGCTTGGTGAATAGCTCGATCTGGGCCAACACCTGGTTCGTGAATGAGGTACTCATCACGAATGACGGGTGACCGGTGGCGTTGCCAAGGTTCAACAGGCGCCCCTCGGAGAGCATGATGATCGATTTGCCGTTAGCGAAAGTCCATTCATCAACTTGTGGCTTGATGGTCTTTCGCACGACACCGGGTGTCTCGGCAAGGCCGGCGATATCAATTTCGTTATCGAAGTGGCCGATATTGCCCACGATCGCCTGATGCTTCATCTTGCCCATTTGCTCGGCGGTAATGACGTCGTAGCAGCCCGTGGCGGTGATGAAAATGTCAGCGACATCAAGGACATCTTCAAGCTTGGCCACCTGGTAACCGTCCATGGCCGCCTGCAGCGCGCAGATCGGGTCGATCTCGGTGATGATCACGCGGGCACCTTGACCGCGTAGTGAGTCAGCCGAGCCCTTGCCCACATCGCCAAAGCCGCACACCACAGCGACCTTGCCACCAATCATAGTGTCGGTGGCGCGGTTGATGCCATCGATAAGTGAGTGACGGCAACCGTACTTGTTGTCGAACTTGCTCTTGGTTACCGAATCATTGACGTTGATGGCTGGGAAGATGAGTTCACCCGCACGCATCATTTCGTAGAGGCGATGCACACCGGTCGTGGTCTCTTCGGTCACACCCTTGATACCGGCTGCAATAATCGTCCAACGGGTCGCATCTTCGGTTAGTGAGTGGCGCAGCGTTTCAAGAACAACCGCGTACTCCTCCGAAGTGGTCTCATCGGGGGTCGGTACGTGACCGGCAGCCTCGAACTCCTTACCTTTATGCACGAGCATCGTGGCGTCGCCACCATCGTCAAGAATCATGTTCGGACCCTTGCCATCTGGCCACATCAAGATCTGCTCGGTGCACCACCAGTACTCGGGCAAGGATTCGCCCTTCCAGGCGAATACCGGCACGCCCTTAGGGTCAGCCACCGTGCCCTCGCGACCAACCACCACAGCGGCGGCGGCGTGATCTTGGGTCGAGAAGATATTGCATGAGGCCCAGCGCACATCGGCCCCGAGGTCAACCAAGGTCTCTATCAGGACAGCAGTCTGGATCGTCATATGCAATGACCCGGTGATACGAGCACCCTTAAGTGGCTTACTTGCGCCAAATTCGGCACGCATCGCCATCAGACCTGGCATTTCGTGCTGGGCTAGTCGGATTTCATCGCGACCGAAGTCAGCCAAGGACAAATCGGCAACCTTGTAGTCAGGCGTGCCGTCAGATTTCACAATAGACATTTAAGTACCCCTCGTAGGCGTAAGTGGTGCGAACGGCACGAGGCTTCGTTGGTTCGCCAGGCAAGGAAGGTCGCGATGGGAACCAGGGCTCCGGACCATGACGACGGTTGTATTGTGCCACATCATCAAGATAAGGCAAATCTAACGCGCCCGGTCCAGATCGGGCTCGATGAACACATAGCGCGCTGTTGGCACCGCCGCCCTAAGCGCCAACTCTGCCTCATTGATACCGGCTGCGATACCAGCCGCCGTTTCACTTTGACTAATCGCAATTTTTGCCGCGACTAGCAACTCATCTGGGCCCACGTGCACCGTGCGCAGATGGATAACCCGCTCAACCAAAGGTGCCGACTCTAGGGCAGCTCGAATGGACGCCACCTCTTCTGGCAGCGCACTTTCACCGACCAGCATCGTGGCCATCTCCATCGCCAAGAAGATGGCGATAACAACCAGCAAGGTGCCGACCGCCATGGCGCCAACCGCATCCCAGCGACCATCACCGGTAATGACAGCCATCCCCACACCGATCAATGCGAACACCAGACCCACGAGCGCACCTAAATCTTCGAGTAAAATCACTGGCAGTTCGGGCTGCCTCGCATCCTTGACAAAATTCGCAAGTGACCTTTTACCGCGTGATTTATTTGCTTCACGCAGCGCGGTGCGAAAGGAAACTGCCTCGAGGCCAATGGCGATAACTAGAACTAGTACCGCAATCCACCAATCGTTTAGTGGTTCGGGGCGCTGCCATTTATGAAGCCCTTCATACAGTGAGAAAAGTCCACCGATGAGGAAAAGCACCACCGCAACAATGAATCCATAGACGAATCGACGACGGCCATATCCAAATGGGTGCTTTTCATCGGCGGGCTTCTGCGAGCGCTTATTTCCGACCAGCAGCAGCACCTGATTACTCGAGTCAGCCACCGAGTGGATGGCCTCTGACAGCATCGAGGAGGATCCGGTGAAGAAAAAGGCAATAAATTTACTTATCGCGATGCCAACATTGGCCATCAACGCGGCGATAACCGCCTTCTTGCCACCCTCGGTGCTCATCTACGCTGCCCCTAACGCACGGTGGATTGGACTATGGCAACCAAACCGTCAGCCTCAACATGGGCATCTGGATCACCAGCCGCCATCACGGCAGCGGTGCCCGGACGCAAAGTGATCTCCGCCGCATCCGAAACTACCCGAGCGGTGCCCTCGATTAGCAGCAAAATGCGATAAGCGCCCATCGGGATGCGCTCGGAGCCTTCGGTGAGCATGCGCACCACGAAAGGCGAGTTCACCGGCCACAAGATATCTCCGTACACCGATCGGACTATCTGCGGGTCAAGATCTGGGCAAAGTGCATCAACCGCACGATCCACAAACACCGGCTTGCTGGTCAACCCAAGTCGAATCACATTGTCACTAGAAGTCATCACCTCAAGCCCGATGCCGCGAATGTAACTGTGCGGCACCCCTGCTGGCACGTACACCGCTTCACCAGCGGCAAGGCTCAAATAGTCAAGCAGCACGGTCACCAGGGCCCCTGGATCATTGGGGTAATTCTCGGCTACCGTCGAGTAGGCCGCCACTTCAGCCGCGGGTAGGCCTGCCTCCCTGGTGGCGGCCTCGAGTGCTGAAATTCGCTCATTTGTTCCAATTGCCAGCAGGGCATTAATAGCACCACCTGGGTCATCAGCCTTGAGTCGCGCTATCGCAGCGTGGGCTCCGGTCAGCTGTTTGAGTACAGCAACTACCTGGTCACGATCACGCCAACCGGCAAAAGCCTCGAAGGGCTTTAAGGCAATAAGCATCTCAGTTTTCTCGAATGGATCACTTAGTACCCGAGGTGCACCAGGTACCTGCTGCGCTTGCCAGCCAGCAGCAGCGACCGCCAATTGGGGATGCACCTGCACACTTAGTGGTCGCGCCGCCGCAAGGATCTTGACCAAGAGCGGAATCGCCGCGATATCAAATTTATCCGCGAGGACTTCGCCGGTTTCATCGCCGTCAGCATCAACAAGCGGCGACGGGCCACCTGGGTGTACCCCGAACCACAATTCGGCCTGCGGGCCTGCGGTGTGCTCACCGGCCCACGGGGCTAGGCCATCGGTAATACCCCAGTCATAATCTTTAATCGCACCGCGAATAACGAGCATGCTCAGCCCTGATCCGCTGAATCCAGCAACATGATCGGGATACCGTCCAATACCTCAAAGCGCACATCACACTTGGTGCAGGCGATCTGACCGCTTAGCTCATCGGCGGCTACAGGTGCATGTTGCGGACACGGGCAAGCCAATACAGCCCACAAAGCTGAACTTAAACCCAGCGGCCCGACACTCATGCCACGCCCCCTCGCATTATTACAAGCACCTCATCGCGTATCTGCTCCATGACAGCCACCTCGTCTGCTTCAACATTTAGTCGAAGTAATGGTTCAGTATTACTCGGACGTACGTTAAACCACCACGTGGGCGCCGTGATAGTTAAACCATCAAGATCATCGGTTTCTATACCACCACCGGTGTCGTAAGCATTGCGAATTGCCAGAGTCGCCGCCGCCTGGTCTACTACGTCAGTGTTGATCTCACCACTGCTTGCATATCTGTCATATGACTTGAGCAGACTCGACATCGTGGTTCCTTCGGGAGTCTCACCAAGCGCCGCAATCGCGTAGAGCGCCGCCAACATCCCCGAATCGGCACGCCAGAAATCTCGGAAGTAGAAGTGGCCCGAATGCTCACCACCAAAAACCGCATTCGTCTCGGCCATTTTCGTTTTTATGAATGAGTGACCCACGCGGGTGCGCACCGGCGTACCACCACATTCCGCAATGACTTCAGGTACCGCCTTCGACGTAATCAAGTTGTGAATAATAATCGAGCCTGGATGCTTCGCTAGTTCCCGTGCCGCTATCAGCGCGGTCAAAGTTGATGGACTGACGATTTCACCGCGTTCGTCAATTACAAAACACCGGTCAGCATCACCATCAAAAGCCAAACCAAGATCGGCTCCAACCTCGCGAACCCGCTTTTGCAGATCAACCAAGTTCGCCGGATCAATCGGATTGGCTTCGTGATTTGGGAACGAGCCGTCAAGTTCAAAGAACATCTCATCGATGGTCAGCGGCAGGCGTGGCAACCCCGCGGTCTCCCCAAGAACCGCTGGCACGGTGTAGCCGCCCATACCGTTACCGGCATCAACTACCACGTGCAGTGGGCGCACGCCCGACACGTCAACAAGATTGCGAAGGAATAGTGCGTAGTCGGCCAATAAATCCTGACGGCGCAACTGCCCCAATGGACCAACAAAGGCCGGAATCCCATTTTCGACCAGCAGGCGGATCTCTCGAAGGCCGGTGTCTTGGCCGACGGGTGCCGCACCAGCGCGACAAAGTTTGATGCCGTTGTACTTAGCCGGGTTGTGACTGGCCGTAAACATGGCACCGGGGATACCAAGTGCGCCAGACGCGTAGTACAGACCATCGGTGCTAGCTAAACCGATTTCAATAACATCGCACCCTTGCTCACACACCCCCTGCGCGAACGCAGCAACTAGGTCTGGCCCAGATGGCCGCATATCGTGGCCAATTGCAATCACTCCAGGCCCACCATCGCGCACCGCGGCCCGGACTACCCGAACAAAAGCCGCACCAACCGCATGGGCAAGATTCTCGTCCAGTTGCTCGGGATATACCCCTCGGACGTCATAGGCCTTAATCACGGCAGCTAGCGTGGCCCCGGAAAAGGTCGTTGAGTCCAAGTTGCTCATGGGCTCAGGCTATCTAAGTGCGGCTTTCACCAACACCGCTGCTACCTAGGTTCGAAATCCTCATCAAAAAGCTGATCCAAAGGCACCTCTGGTAATTCAACACTCGTCAACATGCGTAGGTGGCCGCGACGCGCTACTTCGACCGACCCACTAGGCAAAGGCGGCGGCTCCGCATCTGGTTGATACCTGGGCCGCGCGGCTTCGCGCACGGCATTTGCCAAGGCTTCGAGATCATCACTTGTCGGCTTAAGGGCATCAGGATCGGGTGTAATCCTGACAATCTCCCAGCCGATTGGTGCGGTCATCCGTTCACTATGCATCTGGCATAGGTCGTAGCAATGAGGCTCAGCATAAGTTGCCAGCGGACCGAGCACCGCTGTTGAGTCGGCATATACGTAGGTAAGAGTTGACGACGCCGCGCCATTACATGATGGCTTCGAACAACGACGACGACTCACGACGGCAACGTAGCCCGACCGGCACCCCGTTTTCGTGCGGCGCGCCGCACTAACTGAGAGCAAACCAGCCAGCCATCAGCGCACCGTGACGCCGGAATCTTGTTCGGCGGCCGGAACAGTGACCTCGGTGCGTAGCGGGGCCCACGGATACCCGGTGATCAAGTCGCCATAGCGGGAGCGCTCGCGTACTCGGTGAGCGAGCAAAATTGGGCCTGAATCACCCGTAGGCGTCACCACGGCGGTGAACCAATCAATACCCGCAGGTGGGCGAAGCGCAATGAACTTAACTTGGCCAGCGGGCACGTTGATGCGCTGCGGCGCCGTCGCCACTGACACCTCACGTCGGCCGCTATATGGCAACAAGACCACATCTATACTCACCGCTTCAAGGGGTGCGGTAATCGCCAGCCGCACATCTGTTGCCGCTCTAACCGGTAGCCCGCTGACCGCCGCTGGGCCGTCAAACGGCTGCGCCCCTGACGTGAACGACGTATCCTCCTGCTTTTGCTTGTCACCAAAGAATTGCCGCATACCCGCAACTATCGGTTGATCTGAAGTCAACTCCAAAGTCACCGGTTGCCCACCGGTCGCCGTTGACATATCCACACTGATTACCGTGCCGGCCGGCACTTGGACGCGGTCACGCTTGACCGGTGCGAAAGTGCCGATTGACGAGATGATGCGAATATTGACAATAGCATCGTCCTCACCGGGAGCCACCACCGAAAGCACCCGCGCACCCTGACCCGGGAGCACTCCTGGCACATATACCGTGGTGGCGGGCGCCGCCGCGGGCGAAATCCAGTCAGCGCCAACAGATTGCAATCCTGACATTTGCTGGTCGTCAATCGCAGCGCCAATACGCCCGGTGCGCGCGATCACATGAAATGCCGTGCTCTTCTCGCCCGGAGTAAGTGCATCGAGGCGCACTGCCAATCGTGAACCAGGTGGTACTACTAGCCCGCGACCACCCGGTGCATCCAGTAAACCACCCGTACCATAAATCAGAACGTCTACAACGGCAGCATTTTCATCCGGATTGACGAGCACCACGCGGGTTTGTCGACCAACTACTGATCCTCCACCAACGAACCAGAATTCAGACGCAGCGGGCGCACAAGCGGTACTAGCCAGCCCGCGGCCGGTGCCGCGCGGATCACGCCCCCACTGATCAGCGATGAAACCTGGTGCGTACGAGCCCACAGCGATCGCTCTAATTGGTGGCAACTTCTCGCCAAAAGCATCGATCTCCACCTGCCCGCCCGGGCCCACGATCGCCGCCTCGGCAGAAGTCTTACCGGGCAAGGTCTCAAGCCGCGCGCTGCCGGAGCCGGCGTCTTGGCCGGGCTGGCCGGGCACCACGGCTGCCGTAACCCGAACACCGAGTTCAGCATTTGCACCAGGCTCCGGGCAGATTAGCACCGACGAGCCGATTGGTTCGATCGCAAGTGGAGGCGGCTCAGCAATGGGCGTGCGCAGTTGAATAAACCAGCCGCCGGCAACCACTAAAGCGGTGATAGCGATCGAAATAACTAAAACGCGAGCTGAGCGCAACTTGTTCATCGGATCATCACATTTGATTGGGTTGCTAAACCGGGCTCAATTCTGGAGTTGGACTGAGGTGCAATATCAACGTTCACATCTGGGTCATCTGGGTCGGGGTCGCGGCGTTGCCGCGCTGGGAGTGCGAGTACGACCAACACGAATAAGACCATGAACTGCAACCACAACCAAAGTGTGCGCTGACCTTGATCGAAACTGATCACGACCTGACCGCTACCTGCGGGCGATGTGAATCCTTGTGACCAGCCAAGTTGGCCAGTTGGCACCTGCGCCGCGAGTTCTTGTTGCGGCGATACAGCTGTGCCAACCACGGTTGCGCGCCAACCCGGAGCTGCCACGGCGCCGACAATAAGTTCGCGACCAGCCGGCCCGGTAGCAATTACTTGATCCAGATACGGATCAATACCAACCCAAGCGGCACCCGCCGGCGCAACCACGACAGCTAATGGCGTCGCCTTCGTACCGGTTACCAGGCGCGCCCGTGAAGTAATCCCGGCAACCCGCCAAAGGACTTCACCGCTGGCACTTGCTAACCGGCGCAAGCCAGGCTCGCCGTCCAAGACAGGTACTAACGACTTTGAAGTGCCTGCCGCCAAGAGCACATAGCGCACCCCGTAGCCGGCGAGCTCCGCAACTTCGTCGCCACCACGCCCTGAAGCCAAGCCGGCAACCAGCGGGTCAATTGCCGCCCACACCTCACCAGGTGGGGCCGCATCGGCATCTCCGAGGCTAGGCCCGGCGCCGTTTACCAATGTGTACTGCACTGCACCATCGCGATCTTGTCGCAGCACCAAAGTTCGCGGTGCCTGACCACCTAGTGCATCGGCTTCAACAAATGCCGGCACCGCCGCAAATGACGCCTTGCGCAAAAGTCCATCGGCAACCGAGAACCAATAAACCCCAGAGAGCACCGGAGCGAAAACGGCAACTACAACAACAAAGACGATGAAAGGTTGACCGACGTTGAAACTGACACCAACCATGCGCTCACGCAGGCCATCGGTGGCGATACTCGCAGCCAGGATCAACGCAGCACTTAGTACCAAAGTCGCACCACCGGGCCAAGTGCGAATTGCCGTGACCGAGTCAATCGGGGTCACCGAGATAACCGTTTGAAGTACCCCAACTACCAACGCACAGCCCGCCACCGCCCAACAGGCCAGGATGTAGGGTGCTCGATTTTGGCGCAGGAGCGCGGCGAACCCAGCCACAATTAATCCGGCGGTAACCCAAAGTGGCGTCATGCCCGGGCCACCGGGGTGGAGCAATAGCACGTCGACCGCATTAATAGTCGGGTCGCTAAGCGCGGAACTTTCGATACCAGGCTGCAAAAGGAATTCGGCCGGATGTGTGATCAGCCCAAGGGACCACGGCATCAACAACACGATTGGCGCGAATAAGGCAAGTGCTAGCCGGCGGATCACCAGCCATGGACTTTCGCCCGTTCTCAAAATTAGCAGCACACTAAATGCCGTGCCGAGGGCAACAGCAATTAGCCACGTAAAGGGGAGCACCGCTGCGAGTGCAGCGAGAAGTAGTGCGGTGCCGGCCGCGCGCCGGAAGGTACCGCGGCTACCGACAATCCGCACAAATGACCTGACAACAAATGGCAACAAGATGGCGGCGATGACGGTGCCGATTCGGCCACTTGAAAGGGCGCCGGTGAGCGCCGGAACCAGCGCATACGAGGCAGCCGCCCAAATACGGACCGCACGACCTGCGATTAGCCCCCGCGTCGCGAAATACATGCTCCATGCGGCAAGTGGTATACCGAGCACGACGATGACCGTCACGGCCAATTGAGCTTTGCCTAACAGCAGAAATGCGAGACCGAATATCAACATCAAGTACGGCGCTGCCGGTGCAATGGAACCAGGCCCAATATTGTGCCAAGCCTCGCTATAGGTGCCCCAAAGGTCGCTGGCCCCCGGTAAACTCGGCAACAGTGCACCGCCTTGCAGGACGCCGTCGCCCCACCACATGTTGCGCATCGCGATCAGCGCGAAGAGCGTCAACACGAAAATGAATAGCACACTTGGTCTGATTAGTGCCCGCCTAAATAAGCTCGGACCTGATGAATCCAAATAGGCCGCATCGTCATCAACTGGCCCAGAATCAATTGCACTCACTGAGGCACTGAGTGCGGCGCTACTAGTAGTTGCGATCCCGGCCATGAGTTCAAGACCCTGACGAAGTTGTGCCCAAGCACTTGGACGCAAAGCGCGGATCACCGAGTAAGGCTCGGTCGCAGTACGGGCACTAAGCCGGCGCGAGGCACGTAGGCGAGCCGGGTGAAGCGCGACATCTAATACGGCGCCGACTTCATCACGAGCCGCATCAAAATCTTTACCTAGCAGGTATACGACCGAACGCACCGCGCTGACGACACAGAGGCGCAATGCAAGAAATGGACTCGCGACCACAGAGGTATGCGCGAGCAATACGTGCACCGCAGCCTCCCGGTCAATGCGATGCGGGCGCGGGGCAAAGTCTTCGGCCCGGCGTCCGTGCGCCGCCGCCTCCCGGTGATGAAGAACCGCGTTGGTCACAATCAATACCCGTTCACCAGCTAGGTGGGCGCGCCAGCAAAAGTCGACATCGTCACGAAATAATGGCAAGGCGCGATCAAATCCATCGAGGCGCTGCCAAACCTCGCGGCGCACCAACATGCCGGCCGAGCTAACAGCCAAGACATCACGTACCCCATCGTGCTGGCCTTGGTCATGCTCTCGACGCTCCAAGCCCGTGTACCGACGCCCCGAGCTCGTGATGCTGACACCAACTTCGAGCAGCAATCGCCGGTCGTGCCACCCAAGAATCTTCGGGCCAAGAATTGACGCGCTCGGATTGTCATCAGCCGTATTGAGTAATGCCTCAAGACAGGCAAGGTCAGCGGCGCTGTCATCGTGCAGTAACCAAAGCCATTCAACAAGTTCTTCAACCGGCTCATCACTTGGTGCAACCCGCACTTGACCAACGTGGGCAACTCCCGCACGAACCGCGTCGCCAAAACCCAGCTTGGAGTCAGCGGCCACCACCCGATCTGAGCCGAATGCGGCGCGAAGTTGACTCAGGCTGCCATCGGTAGAACCCGTGTCGACACCGACGACGGCCTCGGGAGGGCGGGTCTGCGCGGCAAGGTTTGTCAGTGCTGCTGGCAGCCAGATCGCGCCCTCGTGGCTAACGAGTACCGCAGTTACATGATGATGGCGGCGCGGCAGCCCGGGCACGTACACGACTTCAAATTCGTCTTCCATGCTGAACCACTCGGTGGTCAGCTCGTCGGTGCTACTTGGCTGGCCGCCCACTTGGTTCTCGTCGATCTGGTTCCGGTCAATTTGGTTCTCGTCCATCTGGCCCGCCACCTGCCCACTGTAACCGGCTACAAGTTCGCAGCAGTCAATGCAAGTTTCGGCTGGTCAGCCGGCCCGCTTCTTTAGACGACGCCGCTCACGCTCAGAGAGCCCACCCCAGATACCAAATCGCTCATCTTGCGCCAGGGCGAATTCAAGGCATTCGACCCGAACTTCGCAAGACAGGCAGACTTTCTTGGCTTCGCGGGTGCTGCCGCCCTTTTCGGGGAAGAACGCCTCCGGATCTGTCTGCGCGCAAAGCGCAAGACCCTGCCATGCCAACTCTTCAACGTCAGAAAGCGGAACTAACACCACGTCGCTCACGCGAAGGACCTCCCGACCTTACGAAAACACGTGGTTACTTCTTCGTCACCCACGATGGTAACTGAGGAGTATTACACCGGTGTAACTCACATAAGTCAAGTGAGATTGCGACATATCGGGCAAGAAATACCTAAATTCACCAAAAAAGGCCGATTTTCTTAAAAAGTCACCTGTTTGTCCCCCTCGAGGAGGCTTGCTTACGGACCTAGCTCACCACAAAAAATACCCGATCGGTTAGCACCACGCCGATGAGTTTTACCACCTGACAGGATGCGATCATGCGCATCACCGCACTTGCTGGTGGGATCGGCGGATCCCGATTTATCCGAGGCCTGCTCGCCCACCTGGCCGGCGCCTACCCCGATGGGCAAGGGGGCACCACCGCCGAGGTCACCGTTATCGGCAATACCGGTGACGACATCTGGGTCCATGGCCTGCGCATCTGCCCTGATCTCGACACGGTGATGTACACCCTCGGCGGGGGCATCAGCACCGAGCGTGGTTGGGGGCGCGAGGGCGAAACGTTCACTGCCAAAGCTGAATTAGCCAGTTATGGTGTCGAACCAACCTGGTTTGGTCTGGGCGACAAAGACATCGCCACGCACCTTGTGCGTACCCAGTCACTTGCCGCCGGGTACTCACTGACCGAGGTCACCGCGGCGCTTTGCGCACGCTGGAAGCCCGGAGTAATTTTATTGCCAATGAGCGATGATCGCGCCGAAACCCATGTCGTGGTCGATGACCCCAGCGGTGCCACCGACGACAACGGTCGCCCAATGCAGATCGCCATTCATTTTCAGGAATGGTGGATTAGATATCGAGCTGCGCTGCCTGCGCATTCGTTCGCGATCATCGGCATCGACACCGCCAAGCCCGCACCAGGTGTACTTGATGCAATTGAAAATGCTGATCTAATAATTTTTCCGCCGAGTAACCCGGTGGTTTCAATCGGCACAATCTTGTCGGTGCCCGGCATAGCCGAAACTATCCGCGGAGCTACCGCACCAGTTGTCGGAGTCTCCCCCATAGTCGGCGGTTCACCGGTTCGTGGCATGGCCGATTCATGTCTACAAGCCATCGGAGTCGCGACGTCCGCGTCGGCCGTTGCAGCGCATTACGGAGCACGTACCGCGGGTGGCTTTATTGACGCGTGGCTAGTAGATGAAGTTGATGCTGAAATCGTTGATGACGTTGTCGCCCTTGGTATTTCCTGTCGCGCCGTGCCACTGATGATGACCGATGTTTCCGCAACCGCCCAGATGGCTGCCGAATGCATGCAGGCCGTTAGCTCATGACATGAGCATGCAGCCGAACGCAGCACTGCAAATAACCACCGTTTTAGGTATTGGCTCGATCACGCCCGGCGAGGATCTCGCGGCGATAATTACTGCAACCGAAATTACTTGGCCAGACGGCACGGCCGGATTTGCTGATGGCGACGTTGTCGTCGTTACCAGCAAGATCATTTCGAAAGCCGAGGGGCGAATTATCGCGGCCCACTCACGTGATGCCGCTATCGATGCTGAGACTGTGCGCATTGTCGCGACAAAATCAACCCCGCAAGCAATTACTAAAATTGTTCAAACCCAACATGGATTAGTTATGGCCGCCGCCGGAGTCGATGCCAGCAATGTTGAACCTGGTCACGTAGTCATGCTACCCATCGATCCCGATGCATCCGCGCGCGAACTGCTAACTCAACTTCGGATCACTACCGGTAAACATTTAGCCGTCATCATCAGCGACACCATGGGGCGCCCATGGCGTCTTGGTGTCACCGATGTCGCTATTGGTGCCGCCGGCATCACCGTGCTCGATGATCACATCGGGCGCATCGACGGTTTCGGACGCACCTTGGAGACGACGGTGATTGCGATCGCCGATGAAATCGCCGCGGCCGCCGACCTAGTTAAGGGCAAGATCGACGGCAGCCCGGTGGCCATTGTCCGCGGGATGGGGCACTATGTCGGTGCCGAGTTTGGGCCTGGGGCTAGTGCGATCGTTCGCCCTTTAGCCGATGACCTATTCCCCCTAGGGACAGCAGAGGCCGTGCAACACGGTCGGGCCACCGCCGGGGGGCACCGACGTACCGTGCGAAATTTTACTGATAGACCAGTCGATGATGAGGTGATCGAGAGAGCCATTGCATCGGCTATCACGGCACCGGCACCCCACCATGCCAAGCCCTGGCGCTTCCTCGTGCTTCGCGATGAGCCGATCCGCGAACCCCTGCTCACCGCGATGCGTGATCGTTGGGTTCTTGATCTAAAAAATATTGACGGTGCCGGCGAGGATTCGATTAAAAGGCGAGTCGCGCGCGGAGACATCCTGCATACCGCACCGGTCATCATCCTTGCATTCATTGATTTAGCGTCAGGTTCGCATCAGTACTCAGACAAAGCGCGCACCGCTGCTGAACGCGATATGTTCATCGTCGCAGGTGGAGCTGCGGTCCAGAACCTAATGATCACTTTGGCCGCCGAGGAGGTTGGCTCAGCTTGGATTTCTTCGACAATGTTCTGCGCGGATGTAGTCAATTCCGTGCTTCACCTACCACCTAGTTACCAACCCCTCGGTGCGCTCGCTGTTGGCCATGCCGCGATGCAGCCAAGTCAACGCGATGAGCGCACAGTGGGTGCTTTCATGATCTCACCACCTGCTAACTGAAAGCCTAGTAATTCTTGGCTAAGCATCACTAGAAAATCGAAGTGCACCGGGTGCAAGTTGCACACCCGGCCAAATACGTACCCCGGCCAGTAATTCATTTCCGGCTCCGATGCTCGCGCCATCACCGATTACCGCTCCATCGATAACGCAATTTGCACCAACAGTGGCGCCAGCGCCGATGATGCTGCCGGTGACCCGTGCTCCATCGGCGATTCGGGCATCGTCGAACACCACGGAGCCGTCAACCACAACGCCCGCGGATATTTGCGCGCACCGGCCAATTGCCGAACCGCCGGTCAACACCGCGTCACTGGCAATTTCCGCCCCATTAAGCACCAAATAGGCACCAGGTTTGGGGACCGCGGGTGACGGCGCGATACCAAGGACTAGATCGCGTGAGCCTTGAACAAATGCCATTGGGGTACCGAGATCAAGCCAGTAACCCCGATCGACAACTCCCTGAACCAAAGAATCGGCGGCAAGTAGTGCGGGAAAAGTCTCACGTTCTACCGACACTGGTCTACCGCTTGGGATCGAATCGATGACGCTTCGGCGAAAAACGTAGCAGCCCGCATTGATTTGATCGGTGACAATTTCCTCGGGCGTCTGCGGCTTTTCAAGGAATTGAGTAACTCTGCCAAAAGCATCTGTCGGCACCAATCCAAAAGCTCGTGGATCAGCAACCGGAGTCAAATACAAAGTCGCGTCGGCGCCGCCATCGACATGCTGTCTAACCAGCCCGCCAATATCTAGACCCGACAACACGTCACCATTGAAAACCAACACGGGCTCATCGGCACCACTTTGCAGATATGGCAGCGCGTGTCGAATCGCACCACCTGTACCTAGGGGTTGATCCTCGGTGGCGATCACAATCTCGATGCCCAGATCGGCACCATCGATGAACTCCTGAAAAACGTCAGCGCGATACGAAGTGGCCAGCACAATTCGAGTGACCCCGGCATCGCGAGCGCGGGTGATTTGGTGCGCGGTGAAGGGCACCCCAGCCACCGGAAGCATGGGCTTGGGGGTATTGATCGTGAGCGGGCGCAGTCGGGTGCCCTGCCCCCCTACCAACAAGACGGCTTCGGTCACGGCGCTAGCGTGCCACAGCCCCCTGAGTATGTTGCTCAGGTGGCCAATCCAGTATGGGATCTACTCACCAAGCGGCGCCTGGACTTTGGTGCTGCACCCGCGGTGACCTTCATTGGGGCTACTCGCACCGAACTCTCATCGACATCGCTAGAAAATGCGGTTGCGAAGCTCTCGGGAGCCTTGCGCGATGAGTGGTCCCTTGAACCCGGGGATCAAATCGCCGCGTACCTGCCCTGGCATTGGCAACGCGTTGTTTGGTCTTTGGCGGCCTGGAGTCTTGGGGTAAGCCTCGACGTAGAAGGCAAGCCGGCAACAGCTGCATTAACTGTCTGTGGCTCAGCTGGCATCGCGGCAGCCCTCGAAGCCGGCTGCGAGGAGCCCGTCGTTGTTTCACTTCATCCATTCGGCCTGCCGATTACTGACCTACCACCTAATTGCACTGATGCTGCATCCGTAATCCGCCTACAGCCCGACTCGTTTTATGCCGAACCGGTTTCCGGCGAAGCAACAGCACTAATTCTCGGGGGTCAGCAATCCTCCATCTCTGAGTTGATCAATGGGGCAAAGCTTGGTTTGGCCAAGTTGGGCCTAACTCAAAATGATCGCCTGCTAATTTCCAACCTCCAGCATGATGATCTCGACGGCTACCTGCTCGCACCACTTGCTCCACTTCTAGGAGTTGGTTCCGTGGTGATCAGCGATGGCCCACTTAACCGGGAGTCGGTGATCTCCCAAGAGGGTGTTACTGCTTTTTGGGAACGACAGTAATCACACTTTCAGCACTTTGCGCAACCACCGCACCATTTTGAACTACGACCACCCGATAGCTATAGACCGCTCCGGCGGGCACCGCCTTTTTTACCTTAAACAAATACGAGCCATTGGCTTTAGTGCTTTTCGTCGCAACTGTTTTCCATTGACCGTCGACAAGCATCTGGCGATCCACTTGGATGCCGGCTGTTGCCGGCGCAACTTGGCCTCGGAAGCTAAGTGACGAGCCCTCCTTTGGTGTCATCGTAGGGCCGATATTCATAGAGACTGTTATCGGAGCTGGGGCGCCACCTGCCGTTACCGGGACGGCAACGGGCACACCGGCCTCACCATTGACCGAAATTACATAAGGTGACTTGAGTTTTAGCCGCGTAAGGAATGCAGTCCCGCTAAGTTCTTTCGCCGTGCCGTCGGAGGCGGTTGCACGTATCTTCTTCACGGCCCCGGAGATATAGCGTTCGGTGATTCCAAGAGCGCCCACGTCGGGCAGCCCAAACACCGCAGCCATACGCGCCTGCGGGACGTTTACCGTCCATGAAGCGTTGGAGTTTTGCGGGATAAGTGACCAATGGTCATCAACACTAACCGCAAACGGCAATGCCCCGCCCCAAGCATCTTTGCTCGCCTGGGTCATTCCTCCAGTCGATGAGGTATAAAACGCTCTAATTGGAACACCTTCATACGACACTGCCAGCCCCGCGGTTTCACTTGCATGGGTTGCATTAACCGCATCAACCCAAAGGTTGCCCGAAGCACTACTTGCCTTAGCCCATCCGGTAAAGAACTGGTCAGAATATGGGCCATCGCCATCGTCAAGATGACACGCACACGGCTTACGCACCCCGTGTTTAACTTTCGACAAAGCGTACGACCGAGCCGCAATTACCTGAGCCTGCATCGCAGCAGCAGGCCAAGAATTTGAAACCTCAGAAATACCGTAAAGGTACTCATCGTGCAGCCGCACACTATTGACGACGTTTAGTCGCGGCCCATCCGATGTTGACACTGGAACCATGTCAAAATACCCAAACCGATAACGATGCCCTGGGGTGTTGAATCGGCCTTTTGGTCCGGTGACATTCAACAAGGTGGCCGCCCCCGCGGCGATGCCCGGGGCTCTGGTGCCAGCCCAATGCACCGTGGCACTTGTTGCACTACCCAAGTCGGTAATCACCCCATCGAGTGAGCGCTGCACACTTACGCTGCCTTCACCCGGGGTGAAAGTGAACACGTCGGCCGGACCACCCACTACGACAGTGCCCCCGACCGTGACTTCGATGGCGCCGCCGCCGGCTTCGAGCACCTCACTGCGCACTTGAGCCCCCGGAACTTGGATGAGGAGGCCGACTCGGATATCCATGTCGTCTGGGGTGGCGATTACTTCGGTATTCGAAAAATAGTGCGAAACGATGGTGGTGGCGTCCATGCCCTCGTTGGCCATCCCAAAAGCACCCCATTGTGAAAGGCCAACCCCATGACCCCAACCGCTGCCCACGAGCGCGAAAGTTGGCGGAACCTCACCCGCCCGGGCCCCTGGGCTGGCCACCAGGGCGCCCGCGAGCACCACTGTTAAAAACCCAGCGAGCCGGCCGGGTGCGGGGGAAGCCACCATCCCACTATCCTCACATGCCCCAGGAGTAACAGCTACCAACTGGGTCATGGAACGGCGCGCCGCCCCCAAGCGTCCAAACGCTGCACTAATAGTGGGCGAGGCCCACCTACGATGGGAATCCCCCAAGGAAGGCTTTCGCAACAATGTCGCAAGCAGCTCGGCCCGGCGGCTGGACTCGAGTCTTGGCGATGGTGTTGGCGGCTGCCATTTTGGGTGCCACCTTGGTCGGCGCTGGTGTGAATTTGCTCCTTGGTCGCCTAGAAGGCAATATCACCGCGGTTGATGTCTCTGAGCAGGTTGGGGCGCCAAGCAGGGCGCCAGCGCCCATCGCCGCGATCGACGAAACCACCGGCACCTACGCTCCCCTGAATGTTCTATTGATGGGCAGCGATATCAGGTCGGGTAAAGGCAATGGCGGTTTTGGCAGCGCCAGCAAAATAACCGGGCAACGCTCTGACAGCACCATTTTGTTACATGTGAGCGCCGATCGAAAATCAGCGATTGCCGTTAGTATCCCGCGCGACACTTTGATCACTTTACCCAAATGCAAGAAGGACGGGCAGAGCACGGGTGGTTATCAGGGCCGCTTCAATGAAGCCATCCAACTTGGTGGCCCTGGTTGTACCCTCAAAGCAGTAGCAGAACTCACCGGACTTGATTTGAACAATTTCCTGCTCGTTGATTTTGGCGGCTTCAAGAGAATTGTTGATGCAATCGGCGGTGTAGAGATTTGTGTTAGAGAGGCGGTTAATGACCCGCTTAGCGGGCTGGTGTTGAGTAAAGGCAAGCACATTGTGCAGGGGGAAGAAGCCCTAGCTTTCGTCCGTGCCCGAAAGACCCTTGGCGATGGCTCTGATACTTCGCGCATTCGCCGGCAGCAAGCCTTCCTTTCTTCACTCGTGCGCTCGGTTTTATCAACCGGCACCTTACTTAATCCCGCGACCATGCTCAGCATTCTTGATGCGGCAACGCAGTCGCTGACCGCCGACCCGCAACTTGCCAACATTCAAAATTTACAGGACCTCGCGTTGAGCATGAAGGACCTTAAGCCGAACAACATCACTTTCGTCACCATGCCCTGGTACCCGAGTGGCGACGGAGCAACCGTATTGGCCAGCAAAAAAAAGGGTGCGCCAATTTGGGCTGCTATCGCTAACGACACACCCTGGCCCCCGAGTGGTGGTGCCGGCGAAACCCTTCTGCGAGTTCAACCAGAGATGATCCGAGTAAATGTGTTAAATGGCACGGTGACTAAAGGCATGGCGAAGAAAGTTGCCAAGCAATTAAGTGATCAAGGATTTAGGATCGGTGAAGTCGGTAACGCCGACACAAGTACCGTCACAACCACCACCGCGCAATATGACCCGCGCTGGGACGTGTCAGCCAAGACATTGATAGCCGCCGCCGATGCCACAGGTGAGCCGGTCAAGAAATCTGGCCAAACCATGACCTTGATTATCGGCAGTGATTTTACCGCAATCACACCGGTCGAAATCACCGATCTCGCTGAAGACAAAACCGCCAACATCAACACCGCTGACGAAGCCTTCTGCGCTCAGTGACCGAGCGTCCCGGCCCCCACTCAACGGGGCTTTAGATAACTGGCGGGCGCCCAGCTTTGGTCATCGCCCAGACCGTGCGCCACTTCATCGCGCGGCGTCCCACCGGCTTAATGCGCATACCTTCGCCCAAGCCTTGAAACCAAGCTTTAAGTGCCGCCCGGTCATGTACTCGGGCCAATGTCAAACCAACCCAGGTTCCGATATAGAACGGCTCGAGCACCACCGGGAGATTGCGCCGTGCCAACCACACCCGGTTGCGCGCGTTCATTCGGTAATAGACATCGTGACGAGCCGGATCAATTACCGGGTGGTTAACAATCAAATCCGCCGCATACCACGGCACGAAACCTTCATCCCAAACCCGCCAAACCACGTCAATACCTTCATGGGCGTAGAAGAACTCTGCGGGCCAACCACCGATTGCCGCGAAAAGCGGTCGCCTGATGGCGACCGCACCCTCCCAAAGTGCGGTCGCTGCACTTGGTTCGCCCGGATCACCAACGCGAAGCCTTGGGACCCAGCGGCGCGGCGCGGGCAAACCCGTTGGGTCGACAACCCGTGGCTGAATTAGCCCCAGTTTCGGATCATTCGCAAAACGATCAGCCACGGTTTGCAAGAAAAATTCGTCTGGCAGCGATGCGTCATCGTCGAGGAAGAACAACAGCTCACCAGCTACCAGTGACACACCCGCGTTGCGGCCGGCTGGGATACCCAAATTCTCTTGAAGGTGCAGCGCCTTTACACCAGCAGGTAGATTAACCGGTTGCCAGCCATTACCCACTACGACCACATCCACGTTGACATCATGCTGAGCAAGTACTGACTCAATGGCACGGTGCAAATCCGCGGGCCGCTGGCCCATCGTCAATATCACCACTGCGAAATGCGCTGTAGCGACCGGATCAATTGTCACGGTGTCACTTCAGTTTGCTCGATGAAAGGATCGAAAGTAGATGGCCAATTACGGTTACGACGCCCAAAATAACCAGCGCCGCAACAAGTACCCGAGTACCGCCAAGTCCACCCGCGAAGGCATCAACAACGGCAGCGATTAAGGCCAAGATAGTCAACTCCACCGAGTGATATGCGCGCTGGAACGGGAAAAACCGCACCATGGATCGCAAACTGCGCAGGCCACTTGATTGCGGAATACCAACGGTCACCTTGTCTTCCAGTCGCGGCATGTTGTTGTAGGCACGCGAGACATGAACCATGTCATTTAGCGCTTTGTTATAAAGAATTATCACTGCCAGCAGGGCACCCAGTAGCGGCCAGATGCTGTCAAGCCAGCCCGGGTTCGGGAAGCCAGCGGCCCGCAAGCCCAATGCGATCGGAATTAACCCTTCGGTCGTGTAGTGACCAACTCGATCAAGGAACACTCCTTTGGGCGAAGAGGTCTGGCGCCACCGCGCGACTTCACCATCACAGCAATCCCAGAGCATCTGCAACTGCCCGAGAAATACCGTCAGCACCGCTCCAGGTAGCCCCGGGATCAAGAGGGCAAGTGCCGCTGAAAATCCTGAGGCGATCATCAGCCAGGTCACCTGATTAGCGCTGATCGAAGTGCGAAGTAACACTCGTGTCAGATAAGGCGAGATCGCGCGCAAATACACATCTGCAACCCAATGCTCTGAATTGGCTCGCCCACGCACCGATGGCGGTTGGCCAACCTCACGAACCTCCGCCACCGTGGGACGCGCTGGACGCTCAATCACTAGGTACCGTCCTTCCCGGTGCGCTCTACCGGATTGAGGGGGGCCGCATTGCTACTGGCTTGCTGCTGGGTTACTAGCCACTGCGCTGAGGCTATGACCACAAATAGCAATGCTCCCACTGCCGCACCGATACTCAACGTGAACTCAAAGATAGACGCGCCCAAGGCGCATGCACACAGCAGCAAAATGGTGCGCCCATCCCACCCTAGGCCCAGCCAGGTAAGCCACTTTGGCATTGCATAGCCTTGTAGTGCTCGATAGAGCACGTCGTAGTGATGGAAAGTGACCACCGCCACCCACCAAAATGCCAGCACCACAAAACTTGGTTGCCAAAACAAAGCCAATACCGTAACCAAGCCAAGTTCAAATAGGCGCAGTAACGCCGGGATCGCCCAAGCCGGTGGCGTCAACCAAATTCGGTCCCGGGTTACGGCCGGCGAAATTCGCGCTATGAGCGCCGCAACAGGGCCGCCGTCAAACTGCCGAGCCAGTAACACTCCTGTGGCTGCTGGCGCCAAACCATGCCAGGTGGCGGTACGTAAAACGCGGCCGGTGGTGACATACGCCAGTGCCAACAAAACGCCAGCCAGCAGCACCAACAACGCCCACCGCGGGCCAAAGAGCGCGGCAACCACACTGATGATCAGCCACCGTTCACCAATAGGCAGGTGAATTGCCCGCTTGAACCATCGAATTGCCGAACGCCGATTCATCCGGGCCGACAGCTCCATCGCACTACTTATTGAGCGATCACCTGTTGTCCACCCACCAGCGCCGCCGGCAGCACCATCATCTGGATCAGCGACATCCCGCGGCTCCACTTTAGCTTCACGCATCCGCTGCACGCGCGAGAAGTCATAGTCGGTCATATGCCTGGTGGTTTGAAGCACTAGCAAGATGAGCGCGACCGGCCACAAGTCACTGCCGAGCACCATTGCGCCGGCCGCAAGCCCCGCGTACGCCAGATACTCCTTCACCCGGTCAGTTGATGCATCGAGCCAAGCACCCAGGGCTGAGAACTTGCGGGTAGCCCGCGCCACCTCGCCGTCAACGCAGTCAATTATCAGACTTAGCTGCAGCAGTACCGCCCCGATAACCACCGGCCACCGGTAGCCCAGCGCGAAACACGCTGCCGCGCCGAGCCCTACTAGAAGTGAAATCACGGTTATGAGATTTGGACTAAGGCCCAGACGAATAGCTAAGCGGGTAATTGGCTTTGAGAGTTTACGAACCACAAAAGTCGAGTAGAAGCCGTCGTCGACCCGGTTAGCCTGAAGTTGTGCAATGCGTTCATCGCTGACCGCCGACACCGCCTGCTCAGCAGCAGGCAGATTTGCTGGGCTACGAAACCACGGCACATTCACCAACTCGACAGCTCTGCAGCTGACTCCAGCTCGCACTATGGCAACAGCGACAAGTTGCACCGGATCAATTTCCAACTCGGACTGCAAGCCCAGTGCGCCACTGGCTACAGCTGCGGCCATCGACTCAATCGCCTCGGCCACCACCTCGGCATCACTAGCCGATACCGCAAGAGCTCCGACGAATTGATGGTCAGGTGCGGTAACCCGATGATGTGAACTACCAACGCTGTTTACCAGATGGTGCCGCACCCTGGTATCACCAGAATCAACGTCCGCCTGCACCAACAATGCGGTGCCGGCGAATGGGTCGTTAACGATTGGCGCCAGCGCAGCCGGGGCGATAACTAAATCAGGGGCGACAAGCGCAACGGCATCGCCGGCCGCCCGTAACTTACGCGCAACATCACGAAGCACCTCTTCAGTGTTCGCGCCCGCGGGAACGAGCAATGCGGTCACGATGCCGCTGATCGCTTTCGCGAAAAGCGCGACTTAGCACCGGCCCTCGCCTGCTTCGCTAGTGCTTTAGCAAGAGACTTCGTGCTAGGCGCATCATGTGCTTCGGTAATTACCGCCACCAGCGCTTGCACCGCTGCTTCTATCGGTATTGATTCAAGGTCAGTGACCGGCCGCGGTGAACTAGCACGCAAGCTAAGCGCATCGAGATTGCCAAGCACCTTCACGCCTCGCGATGAAATCACATCGCGATCTTGTACACCGTGCGCCATCGCCGCATCAAGTGCCCAGTCGGGAGTATGGAGCCGGGGCTCATCAGCACCTGGCTCACGGCCTTCGACTAAAGCCATCGCTACTCCACGGCGCACTAGGCGCACATACTCTGTCCACTGCATTTGCATTTTGACTCGTGCATTCAGGCGCACCAGCAATTCGGCTTCGGCGGCAGTCATCGACCTATTGGAGGTTAGGTTCATTCGTGCTGTTAGAACTTCGGGCGGCACTCCGATCAGTTGTGCGAAGGTTCGAAACATCGCGCTGCGGTCAACGTCTTCGAGCACGAGAACTGTGACATTCTGCGGCCCCACCGCCTCCGCCCATCTAGTCACCACCGCGCCATGGTCATGTCGGCGCCAAAACGTGGGCGACATATTTGAAGTACCCGATCTTGCGAAAACATCTTCAAGCCACGGCTCATACCCTTTAGTCAAGCCGTACTTTAGATATTGCTGCCACGATGAGGGTAATAGGCGCCCCAGATTACGCAAAGTCACTACCACTTGGACGCGATCTGCACCTAAGTTACTGATTACGTCAACACACTTTTCGGTATCGGCTTCGCAAAAGAACTCACTGCTAATAACAACCCGGCCCTTTGAGTTAGCCACCTGCCTCGCGAGTTCATCGAATTGCGACCGGTCAACTACAGAGCCGCCGCGCTGGTTCCAGCCCCACGTGCGCTGCAAGATGGCCAAGGCCGCCCGATGCTGCGCCTGCGATTTACCCGGATAAAGCACACCCCTACTCGCAAGATCACCACGTGCATCAGCAAGTGCCGCTTGAATCGCAGTCGTTCCGGTTTTATGCACTCCGACATGGAGTAAGACCCCATTCGCGGGGATAGCCGGGGCATCAGGCAAACAATCGCCAGCTGACGTCGCCGCCGGGCCTATCGACATGCCACCACCCTACGCGCTAGAAGCCATCCTCTAACTCCGGGCGCGCCTTCGGATCTGATTTCGTTTCCGCGGTGTCGGTGATGGAGTTGGCGAGGCGTAATTCACGAAGAAGCGCCAGACCATCAGCTAACGAGGAGTCAGCTGCCACCACTCCATCGTGTAAAACAATGGCTCGATCGAAAAATCCCTCGAATTTGCGCGGCGCCTCGGTTGCTACCAGGAAGGTTGTTCCGGCCGCTTTAAGTAACTTTATTTGCTCGAGGCATCGCTCGCGAAATTCAGGATCGCCGACCGCCAACATTTCATCAACCGCAAATGTCTTTGCCTGCGTCGCCATCGCGATGGTCCACGCCAATTTCTGACGGGATAATGCCGGCGCCCCACCCAGGTACTTGTCTATACTCGTAGTGATACCAGCGGTCTCGACTATTTGAGCTAAGGCACCTTCAACTCGTTCGGGAGTCATCCCCAATAAGCCCCCGAGCAAATAAATGTTTTGCCTAACGGTGAATCCGCGATCAAATGCCCGACCCAGATCTACCATCGGCAGGACCGGCTCACGTCTACTTACCGATCCTTCGTCCGGTATCAAAGTGCCGGCGGCTAATCTCACGAACTCGGTGCGTCCGGAGTTCTTCAGTCCCAGTACGGCCACCGACTCACCTGCGGCTATCTGAGTTGACACACCCCGAAGCACCCAAGACCCCGTACGGCTTTGCTCGCCGGCAAATCTTCGCAGTCGGTGCCGGCGGCCACCACCTTGACGGCGCTTCCCCTTCGAGATATTTATACCCACCCCGTTGAAAATTATCATTGATTCCAGTTGCGGGTTCAACCGCTGGCGGGCCAAGTCAGCTCCCCTTCAAAATACGTCCTTCGAGTCGGTGGAAAACCACCGAGCCCGCAATGAAAATGACCACCGTGACCCCTAAGGAAATACCGTAATGCGGAAGCGACTCGATTTCGGCCGGCCAAAAACCAATGCGGTACAAGCCCAGCACCCCGACCAGTGGATTAAATGCAGCAAGAACTTGCGCTCCGGCTGGAATATTGGCAACCGAGTACAAAACTGGCGACAGATAAAAAGTCGCTCTCAGCACGATTCGCACAATCCGAGCTAGGTCAGGGATGACGGCTACACCAGCAGCTATTAACATCGCTAATCCGTACATCAAGAAGAACTGGACGATGATCCCTACAGGGAAAAGCAAAATTAGCGGCCCAGGTAGCGTGCGCGTGACGAGCATTGCGATCAAAATCACGGGCAGCGACAGCAGGTACTCGGCCATGGATACCAGCACAACTCTGATTACCCAGATTCTCGTGGGCAGCACACTCATTCGCAAGAGCGCCGGGTTGCGCCTAAACGTCTTAGCCGCCCCTGACACCCCCTTCGAAAACCACCACCAGGGCAAAATCGCCACCGCAAGGAACAAGAAGTAGGGCTGCAGACCCAACTGGCGCCCGCCCAGGAGTTGGGTGAAGACAAACCACAGCACCAAGGCCATGCCTAGGGGCTCCATGAGGGTCCACAGATAGCCCAGCCGGAACTTCGTGTACTGCTTTTGCAGATCCCGAAGGACCAACATGCGGAGCACCTGACGATGCTCCCAGAAAGTACGCACCCCGTTACGATAGGCCAGTGTCTGAAGAATCCGCATTTATGCTCCAGACCAAGCGCGTTTCGCGGTCGCTGAGCCGCCGCCTGCGCGATTTCGGGGCGGTCCAGCCCGAAGGCTTCGATCTAGGCAACGTCCCAACTTCAGATATCGCAATCCACTTTGCCGACGGACCCCCAAAGCTCTACCAGTTGACCCAGTGGCTCCCCATCTTCGAGGCAAGCACGACCGAACGCACCATCGTCGTGGTGCGCCAGATCGAAACTTTTCAAGCCCTGCAGGGCGCCACCTCATTGCCTATCTTGTTGGTGCCAACCTACGAAGACCT
>NSHP01000040.1 GCA_002737125.1 Actinomycetota bacterium
CCCAATGCACGGATGCGCCAAACAGTGGGCGACATGGTTCGGTCGATGGGTTTGGTGCTGGGCCTGATCGCGGTAATTTTGTTGGTAACACTCCGGCCGCAACCGGATGCGGTCAAAGTGGTGGACCCGACCCAGGTGCTGATCGCCGCCAGGGCACTGGCGCCCTTTACGGTCGAGATTCCCGAGGGCCTAGCGGGCTATCAGGTGACAAGTGCGAGGTGGCAGGAGACTTCGGCGTCGGATGGTGACCTAGTACTGCACCTCGGTTACGTGACCCCGGGTACTGAGTATGTGCAATTTAGCCAATCTGCCGCTGACAACCTGAAATTCATTGATGAGCAAACATCCGGTGGAATCGCGACCGATCAAGTCACGCTGGCCGGCCAGACCTGGCAGCATTACGAATCCCCTGAACGTCGGTCATTGGTGCGCACGGTAAACGGGGTAACCACGGTAATCAGTGGCACCACCACCCAAGACGAACTTGAGCGAGTTGCGAGCTCGTTGACCGCTGGCTAGTCGGGAGCCTTCGCTTGTTCGAGTCGTGCGCGAGTGGTGTCGAGCCAGCCTTGACACACAGCTGCCAGCGCTTCGCCGCGTTCCCAGAGTGCTAATGACTCTTCCAGGGTGAGCCCCCCGGCCTCGAGTTGCTGCACGATCTTCGCGAGTTCATCACGTGAGGCTTCGAAACTTGGGGTTTGGGCTTCATCTGACTTCTTTGCGTTTATCGGGTCTCCTTAATTCGGGTTGCGGCGAAGCGCCCCTTGGCTAAGCGGATGTCGAAGATTTGCTCGTCCTTTACTTGCGATTCATCACGAACAATCGAACCGTCTCCGGCAAGGACGATTGCGTACCCACGATCAAGGGTTGCCGCTGGGGATAGTGAACGAACCTGTGCGGCTAGGTGCGCTATCTGAGCTGCCGAACGTTCAACAATATGGCTAATCACCGTGGTCATCCGGCGGCGGTGGTCGCGAATTTGCGTGGCTTCGCGTTCGAATTGATTTGCCACCGACACTCTTGCCCGGTTGCGCAGCCCATTAACTATCGACTCCTGCTCAACTAGTGAGGGTACTACCCGTTTGGCGGCATCGGTTGGGGTTGATGCGCGTAGGTCTGCGACGAAATCCAAGAGTGGAGCGTCTTGCTCGTGGCCGATGGCACTGACAATTGGTGTGCGGCAATTGCTGACCGCGCGGACCAAACTCTCATTACTAAATGGGAGTAGATCTTCGACGCTGCCGCCGCCTCGCGTGATGATGATTACGTCAACCTCTGCAACTGCCTCAAGTTCCTGTAGAGCGCCGATCACCTCGGGTACGCATTGCATACCTTGCACCGCGACTTCGCGGATCTCGAACTCGATACCGGGCCAACGTTCGGAGGCATTAACTGTGACATCGTGCATCGCGGCGCTTCCGCGTCCGCAAATTAGTCCAATTTTACGGGGCAGGAACGGCAGCGGTTTCTTCCGCTCCGCTGCGAATAACCCCTCGGCGGCGAGCAATGCGCGCAGGCGCTCGAGTTGGGCTAGGAGGTCTCCGATTCCAACGGCGCGAATTTGTTTGGCGCGAAACTGCAGGCTCCCTTTGCCGGTGTAGAACTCCGGCTGCGCGAAGACGATGATCCGTTGCCCGGCTGCTACCGGTGGCTCCACCGCCCCGAGTACTTTCGCATCGGCCACGATGGTGATCGACATCTCGACGTCTGGGTCACGCAATGTCAAATAGAACTGCCGGGCGCCAGGGCGCGGGCGGTACTCGGCGACCTGGCCATCTATCCAGATTGCCCCGAGGCGCCCAACCCACTCAGCAACCGCGCGCGAGACAGTGCGGACGGCCGCCGGTTCCTCCGGGGTGGTCTGCAGTGCCATTTGGCCTCCTTTGCCAGCAGCAGCCTAAGCAGGGTTAGCCTCGGCCTCGTACGATGGAGGGGTGGATAACCCGAATAAGAAGATTCTGCTGGCATCCCCACGCGGCTATTGCGCCGGTGTCGACCGCGCGGTGGTGACCGTCGAAAAGGCGCTTGAACTTTATGGCCCCCCGGTTTATGTGCGTAAGGAGATCGTTCACAACAAGCATGTTGTCCAAGATCTACAAGGGCGCGGTGCCATTTTCGTTGATGAGTTGGATGAAGTGCCCGAGGGCTCAACCGTGGTTTTCTCGGCGCACGGGGTAGCACCTAGTGTGCATGTAGAAGCCGCTGAGCGGGATTTGAAAGCCATCGATGCCACCTGCCCACTTGTTACGAAGGTGCATGCCGAAGTAAAGCGTTTCGCCAACGAAGGTTTTCAAATCCTGCTAGTCGGACATAATGATCATGAGGAGGTCGTTGGTACGGCCGGTGAAGCACCTGACGTCATCACGGTGGTGCAAGACGCGAACGAGGCAGCGACGGTTGAGGTGGCCGATTCATCGAAGTTGATCTGGCTTTCGCAAACAACATTATCCGTTGACGAGGCCATGGCGACCGTCGATGTTTTGAAGTCAAGGTTTCCGAATCTACTTAGCCCACCGAGCGACGATATTTGCTACGCCACCCAAAATCGCCAACTGGCCGTAAAAGCTATGGCTAAGCAATGTGATGTTGTCATTGTTGTTGGCTCTGTGAACTCTTCGAATTCAGTGCGCCTGGTCGAAGTCGCCTTGGATGCAGGTGCCAAGAATTCTTATCGGGTTGATGATGCATCTGAGTTGCAGGAGGAGTGGTTCACCGCAACAGGTACTGTCGGAGTTACCAGCGGTGCTTCGGTTCCTGAGCAACTTGTGGAAGAAGTACTGGCCTGGCTGGCCACTCGCGGGTATGGCTCTGTTGAAGTAGTGAAAACCGCCGAAGAGACTTTGATCTTCTCGTTGCCACCGGAGTTGCGCCGCGATATTAAAGCGGCTCAGCAAGCAAAAGCCTGATAGGTAAATCAGCGGCGCTGTGCGCGCACGATCACTATGGCCAAGGCGATCAGTGTCGAGCCAATGACCCAGAGCCAGTTATCAGCGAGAGTGAAGAACACTGCTACACCACGGCCGATGAGCGCGCCTCCGGTGATGGTGACACCGATTTGGCCAATGGTGATTGCAGCGATGAAGAATGCAATCGGCGGTGCGATAACGGCTACGGCTAGATCACCGGTGCGGACGGTCAATGCTGCAAATGCACTTGAGATCAGCAGAGCCAGCCCGGTAACCAGACCTAGGCCGGCGCCACCCACGAATATATCGACGACGCTAAATAGCAAGGTTGCCCCAATGACCACCGCGTAAACCCCGACTGGCCGAAGCCCGCGAGTACGTGGTGCGGAATCTGAGTTGCGAAAGCTGCGGCGGGCTTTACGCCCGTTGGGTTCGCCGAGAACTCTTACGGCTGGTGAATGCGCGTCGGGAGTTATCGCAATGACAGCTGGTGCAACGCGACTGGAGGTGGGTGGTAGCAGCCCGGCTAGGGGTGCGGGTGCATTCGAAATCTGCGGTGGCTCACTGCTGTTGACCTGCACGGTGCGCAACTTGGACACTTGATCTGCGCCCAGCGCGACAATCGCCACCGCCGCAGTCTCGGCCCGGTTGGTGCGAAACAGTCGGCCGGTGTCAACCGGTTCACGGCTTTGGGCCGGCGGGGTAACGGGTGCTGCTGCCACGTTGTCAACCGGTCGGAACAAGGTTCTGTACGCCTCATCCTCGGCTGGGTTTATGCTTTCGCTCACGGAAGTACGGTACTCAACTAGCCAGGTGATTTGTGGTCACCGGGTCGCAGATGAACTCGCGCGCCGTTAAGACCCGCGCCTGCTGGGTGATGGGTTTGGATTCTGGGAGCTCATCATCACTCACGCCATACTCGTTAAACGCCCTCGCGGTGACCAACACGCGGGTCTCCAGTGAGGCGACGGCCTTGTTGTAGTGGCCGACCGCGGAGTCAAGGGCGGTGCCAACTTTGGCGAAATGCTGGGCCAACGTGCTGATGCGTGAATGCAGTTCACGACCCAAGATGGAAATCTCTGCCGCATTCTCGGCCAGTCGTTCTTGGCGCCAGGTCAGCGAGACGGTGCGCATGAGAGCAAACATGGTGGTCGGAGTAGCCGGCACGATATCGCGGCTAAACGCGTAGTCCAAAAGATCAGGACGCATTTGCAATGCAATTTCCAGGAGAGACTCCGAAGGTAGAAACATCACAACAAATTCCGCGTTCTGAGGCACGTGCCGGCGGTAATCCTTGCCGTTGAGTGAGTCGATGTGGCGGATCACGTCCGCGGCGTGCTGGCGCAGATGCTGTTCAACCGCTCCTTGTTCGGTTGCCTGTTCGGCTTCTAGGAAAGCGGCCAACGGCACTTTGGCATCGACCACAATGGAGCGGTCGCCGGCCAGGCGAATGACCATGTCCGGTCGCAGCGAACCATCCTCACCTTGGTGGGTGGACTGCTCATCGAAATCAACCCGCTCGAGCATCCCTGCTGCTTCAACCAAGCGCCGCAATTGCATCTCACCCCAGCGCCCGCGAGCCCCGGTGCGACCAAGTACTGCTGTGAGTCGCGAGGCCTCACGCCGAACTTCGTCGGTTGAACGCTGCAGCGACAGCACGTGCTGACTGAGTTGTGTGGTTAGCTCAGTGCGCAAAGAAGCTTGTCCGGTGGTGGCCTCGTGCTGCTGCCGGGCCACCTGGTCGGCGAGGGCCCCCAAGGAGGCGGTGACCGGGGCCAGGGCCAACTGCCATTCTGGGGTTGCCGGCGCCGAGCGCCGAGCGGCACGGCCGGCGGCAACGACGCCAACTGCGATGCCTAGGGCCAAGACGAGCCCGACGACGACGATTAATACTGCAAGTGCGGGAAGTGAGTTAGTCATGTGGCAAGGGTCCCAGCAGGGTCTGACATCCACCGGCTTCGACACCACTACCACCTGAGTCCTTGAGCCAAATTTGTAGGCCCGTGGGGCCGGGCCCGGGTGCCCGGCGCATAGGGTGACCGACTGTGGCTTTAACTATTGGCATCGTTGGTCTCCCAAATGTTGGCAAATCCACCCTGTTCAATGCGCTGACGAAGAACCACGTGCTGGCGGCCAACTACCCCTTCGCCACCATAGAGCCAAATACCGGAGTCGTCGGGGTACCTGATGCACGCCTGGCTGTGCTCGCCGGCATCTTCAGCTCTGAGCGCGAGTTGCCAGCGGCTGTGACTTTCGTCGACATCGCCGGCATCGTCAAAGGGGCGAGCGAGGGCGCCGGCCTCGGGAACAAATTCTTGGCCAATATCCGAGAATCAGAAGCCATCTGCCAAGTGCTCCGGGCATTTCACGACGATGACGTGGTGCATGTCGAAGGTCGAGTTTCTCCCGAAGAAGATATGGAGACAATCAATACCGAGTTGATCTTGGCTGATCTGCAAACTCTAGACAAAGCCATCCCGCGGTTGGAGAAAGAAGCACGTACCGATAAATCGAAAGCCGCTAACCTTGTCGCCGCTCAGGAGGCGCGGGCACTACTTGATGGCGGCACGACCATATTTGCATCGGGTATCGATACCGCGCCGCTGCGCGAGTTGTTCTTGCTGACCGCTAAGCCATTTCTTTACGTAATAAATGTCGATGAAGAAGAACTTGCCGACGTTGATTTTCAGCAAAGGATGCGTGAACTAGTTGCTCCGGCTGAGGCCGTCTTCCTTGACGCCAAGCTCGAAGCAGAACTTGTTGAACTGCCAGATGATGAGGCACTTGAGCTGCTGCAGTCTGTTGGCCAAGTCGAATCAGGATTACATGCGTTAGCGCGCGTAGGGTTTGCCACCTTGGGTCTGCAGACCTACCTGACCGCGGGCCCGAAAGAAGCCCGCGCGTGGACTATCCCGGTCGGTGCAACAGCTCCCGAAGCTGCCGGCGTGATCCACACCGACTTCCAGAA
This sequence comes from Actinomycetota bacterium, assembly GCA_002737125.1. Lineage (GTDB taxonomy): Bacteria > Actinomycetota > Actinomycetes > S36-B12 > S36-B12. The sequence continues at coordinate 5,875 of NSHP01000040.1, forward strand.
GGGCTTCATCAAGGCCGAGGTCGTCTCCTTCGATGACCTAGTTGCCACCGGCTCAATGGCCGATGCCAAGGCCAAGGGCAAGGTCCGCATTGAAGGAAAGGACTATGTCATGTCCGATGGCGACGTAGTCGAGTTCCGATTCAACGTCTGACGCTATGGGGTTTTATTGGCCCGCCTAGTGTTTCCCTCACAAACTAGATGCCCAGAGATACCTGCAAGTCCCCCAGACTGTGCACGGATTGCGGACTGGTTGCGGACCGAGGGGCATGCCTCGTGAATCGTGGACACGTCGGGCCTATCGGGCGCGGCAGGACCCCAGCGAATTACGGGGGGCATTCGCCACGAAGATCATCCTGTGGACGAGTCCTTGACGATGAGCAGCCTGCGAGCATTAACGGGGATGTCGATCACAGCACCGGCCTTGGCGGTGAGGATTCGGGCTGCCAGAGCGACAATTCCACCTGTAATTCTGCGCAGTATCTGGCCGATAACGCGGTCAACCGGGTGTATCCGGAGTTGGTTGCGCCAGCCGCGGGCAACTACTCCTTGACCCCAGCAACCGCCGCCGCTTTGGCAGCCCAACGAGTGGCTATCCCGGCTTTCAACTAAGGACCACCCCGGTCGATAGAGTTAAGCCACCTTCCCCGTTAGGTAGCAGGCGCAGTGCAGTGCTTGACCCCAAGTGCGATCTCCATGGCCCCGCAGGTGAGCGAAGGTGGTTAAGTGCAGATGAACCGCCCCTCGGCAGTCATTATTCTTGCCGCCGGCGAGGGCACCCGGATGCGGTCGGCAACGCCTAAGGTGCTGCACAACATCGCTGGCCGATCACTCCTTGGCCATGTCATCGAGGCCGCAGCCACTTTGGAGCCTGAGCACTTGGTAGTGGTTGTTGGCCACGGCCGCGACCAAGTCATTGAGCACATTGCCGAGATTGCCCCGTGGGCCTTGATCGTGGTGCAGGCCGAGCAGCTTGGCACCGGGCACGCGGTGCGCGTTGCCCTAGAAGACCTTGACGGACGGGGAGCTGTCCTTAGTGATGCACCGCTAGTGGTGTTGACCGGCGATACCCCATTGCTCTTAGGTAGCACCTTGGTGCAATTGGTCGTGGCACATGATCAAGCCAAGGCCGCTGCGACAGTTCTCACCACTCGCCTTGACGATCCTTACGGCTACGGGCGTGTCATTCGTGATGCTGCCGGTGGGGTGCAGTGCATTGTTGAGCAAAAAGACGCCACTTCTGACGAGCTCGCGGTTGATGAAATCAATTCGGGCATGTATGCCTTTGATCTAGCAAAATTGCGTGGAGTCTTAGGGCGCTTAACTTCCGACAATGCCCAAGGTGAGCAGTATCTCCCCGATGTCGTAAGCCTGTTGCGAAGTGATTCAGCAGCTGTGGCCGCCTCGATGTGTTTGGATTCATCCGAGATCATGGGCATTAACGATCGCGTGCAGCTAGCAGCGGTCGCCGCCATCATGCGCGATCGCATAAATACTCGGTGGATGCAAGATGGCGTGGCAATTGTCGACCCCGCGACTACCTGGGTTGACATTGATGTCGATATCGAGCCTGATGTCACGATTTTGCCGAATACCACCTTGCGGGGGCCGACCTCAATCGCAACTGGGGCTCAGATCGGGCCAGGCACCACGCTAGTGTCCTGCGAGGTGGCCGAAGATGCCACCGTTATTCATACTTGGGCCGAGCTTGCCGTCATCGGCCCTCGAAGTCACGTCGGCCCATTCACTTATCTTCGCCCCGGCACCGTACTTGGCGCCGACACCAAAGCGGGTGCTTTCGTGGAGATCAAGAACTCAACGGTGGGTGATACCTCCAAGGTGCCGCACCTGTCATATGTGGGTGATGCGCAGATCGGTACGGGCAGCAATATTGGGGCGGCAACTGTTTTCGTCAACTATGACGGAGTCGAAAAGCATCGCACCGTAATCGGTGACCATGTTCGGGTGGGCAGCGACACCATGCTCATTGCCCCGGTAACCATCGGCGACGGCGCCTATACCGCCGCTGGGTCGGTCATTACCGAAGATGTGCCGCCAGGGGCAATTGGTGTGGGGCGGTCGCGGCAGCGCAATATCCTCGACTGGGTGCTTCGGCGCAGGCCGGGCACCGCATCAGCACAGGCAGCAAGCCAAGCAAATAAACCGGTAACTCAGGCACAGGAGGAAAAGTGACCAAACTCGTGGTGGCCAACAAGAAGCGAATAGTGCTACTTGCAGGTAGGTCACACCCCGAATTGGCGAATCAAGTAGCCAATCACCTTGGCATCCCGCTATCCAAGACGACGGCATTCGATTTCGCCAATGGCGAGATCTTTGTGCGATTCCAGGAGTCGGTTCGCGGTTGCGACGCTTTCGTTCTACAAAGTCACACGACGCCAATTAACCAATGGATCATGGAGCAACTGATCATGGTGGATGCTTTGAAGCGCGCTTCAGCAAAACGCATCACCGTGGTGATGCCGTTCTACGGTTATGCGCGTCAAGATAAGAAGCATCGCGGACGCGAACCCATCTCGGCTAGGTTGATGGCAGATTTGTTCAAGGCTGCTGGTGCTGACCGTTTGATGACAGTTGACCTACACACTTCACAGATTCAAGGGTTCTTCGACGGGCCTGTTGATCACTTGTTCGCGCTGCCGCTGCTTGCTGCACATGTGGCAAGCAAGGCGGATCGCTCCAAGACCACGGTGATCTCACCTGATGCTGGCCGGGTGCGGGTAGCTGAGCGCTGGACAGATGTGCTCGGGGCGCCCTTGGCAATCATCCATAAGAGGCGCGACCCCGATGTGCCAAATCAGGTACGGGTACTCGAAGTCGTCGGTGATGTTGAGGGTCGGGTCTGTGTCGTGGTCGACGACATGATCGACACCGGTGGCACCATCGTGAAAGCGGCCGAGACGCTGTTCGACAATGGTGCGGCCGATGTCATCGTGGCGGCAACCCACGGCATCTTGAGTGATCCGGCAGCCGAGCGGCTCCAAAACTCGCGGATCTCCGACGTGATCATCACCGACACTTTGCCGATCGCCGAAAAGCACCGTTTCCCCAAGCTCACGGTGCTCCCGATTGCCCCGATTTTGGCCAAGGCGATCAACGAAGTATTTACCGATGGTTCGGTTACTAGCATGTTCGAAGACACCGACACTTCCATTGTGAGCTCCTCACACTGAGCCACCTAGGTGGCCACCGGGCGGGGGCATTAGGTCCGGAAATTGGGCCCGGGCTAGACTTTGGCCACTCCTCGGCGAGGGTGTGCCAGCTTGCTGGTCACCGTGATCGACGCGGTCGGCGCCCAACGCGCTTCACCGAGGTGACTTTCACTAAGGAGAAGTACGTTGTCACAGGTAGCCATCACTGCGCAAGCCCGCTCCGAATTCGGTAAGGGCGCAGCCCGCAAACTCCGCCGCGAAGGTCGGATTCCCGCTGTTATCTACGGCAGCGGCACCGAACTTCTCCACATCACTTTGCCTGAGCACGAGCTCAATCTCGCGCTGCGCAAGCCACGGGTTGTACTCGCGGTCACCTTCGAAGGCTCGACTGTGATCACCAAGCCCCGCGATGTGCAGCGCGATCCGGTCAAGCGGGTACTTGAGCACCTTGACCTCGTGATCATCTCCAAGCTCGAAGCCGCGACCCGTGGTGACATGGCCGATGCCATGAAGGTTGCTGAAGCCGCCGCCGTTGAAGCCGGCATTGACTCAGGCACGGTTGCTGCAGCGATGCAAGATGCCATCGCTCGCGGTGAAGACCCAATGGCAGCTGCACTGCACGCGGTTGCTGACGTCCGCGCGCAGGCCGAGGCTTACTCCGAAGTCAATACCGCACAAGCCGAGGTTGATGACGCGGCCGCTGCCGCTGGGGCAGCTGCAGCTGCTGCGGCCGCTCCTCCGAGTGCACCTGCCGAACCGGCTGCCGAGTAGCTCACTTACTGAGACGGACATCCCATGACCTGGCTCATTGTGGGCCTGGGCAATCCTGGTCCGGACTACGCGGCGACCCGGCACAATGTCGGGTACCTCGCGGTCGCCGATCTTGCGGTGCGCATGGGCGGGCGGTTGGCGAAGCACAAACGCGCCAACGCTCTAGTACTGGAGGGTCGCCTTGGGGTTCCGGGTAATTCGGTAAATGTGGTGCTCGTTCAGCCACTATCTTTCATGAACGAGTCGGGTGGGCCGGTGAAAGCGTTGATGCAGTTTTATGACGTAGCTGACGATAATTTGATCGTGCTCCACGATGAACTTGATATTGCGTTCGGCAGTATTCGAGCGAAGTTTGGTGGCGGCGATAACGGCCACAATGGCTTGAAAAGTATCCGTAAAGCGTTGGGGTCCGGCGAGTATTTTCGAGTGCGTCTTGGGATCGGCCGCCCGGTTGGGGCGCAGGATCCAGCCGACTTTGTCCTCAGGTCATTTGCTTCTGCGCAGCGTGCCGAAGCTGGGGTGATGGTGGCCCGAGGGGCAGATGCTGTTGATTCCTTAGTTTTTGACGGGCTCGAGCGCACACAGAATATTTTCAATGGTGATGGCGAGGTGGGGTAGGTGCACATGCTCAGTGACGCCGAACTATCTCGAGCCATTGCGGCGCAAGCCGGGCAGGCCTTACTTAACTTGCGTTCGGCATTCGGCGAGCTCGACCCCGCCGACAAAGATCGGGCCAATGAATTACGAAAGTCAGGCGATCGCACCGCACATGTTTTGATCGCTGAACTATTGGCTGAGCACCGACCGCACGACTCACTGTTGAGTGAGGAGGGCGCTGACGACGACCGACGCCTTTCGGCCGAACGGGTTTGGATCGTTGACCCCCTTGACGGTACTTGGGAGTTTGGCCAAGGGCGTGGGGATTTCGCGGTCCACATCGCACTATGGCAGCCGGCGACGATGTCATTGGCAGCTTGCACGGTTGACCTCCCGGCGCAGGGGATGTCTCGTTCGGTGCTAGACGAGGTGGGCGCCCCTGCGGATTTGCCAACCAATCGCCCTATTCGAATAGTGGCTTCGCGCACCCGTCCACCAGCCACTTTGCCGAAGGCGGTCGAACTCCTTGGCAGGAAACTGGCGGCGGCTGGTTTAAGTGAACACGGGGTTGAAATCGTAGATGTTGGATCCGTGGGTGCGAAAGTCAATGAAATGTTGTGCGGCCGCGCTGAGGCGTATGTGCACGACACCGGCTTCTATGAGTGGGATGTCGCAGCTCCGTGCGGGGTGGCGTCGCACTATGGCTATATCGCCAGCCATGTCGACGGCTCACCCGTGACTTTCAATCACCTACCGCCTTATGTAACCGACCTCACTGTTGCGCATCCACAGCTAGCGCAGTTACTGCGCGAGTGCCTTGCGGAGGCGGCGCACCAGTGAGCCTTACGGGTCTCCTGAAGGCGGTTGCTACTCAACCGGCGTTTATTCGACTTGCCGAATCGCGGGTGGCAACAGCGGTTGCGCCCACCTCCTTGGCGCCGGTGCTCTTGGCTCAACTTTGTGCACCGGCTCCCGTTGGAGCGAGCCGGCGACTGTTAGTGGTCACCGCAACCGGTCGCGAAGCCGATGATTTAGCTGAAGTGCTGCGAGCGCTGGTGCCTGATCGCGAGGTCGCGGTATTTCCCTCCTGGGAGACCTTGCCCCATGAGCGCCTATCACCATCTTTGGATACCGTCGGACGTCGAGTTGCTATCTTGCGCCGGCTGGCACATGCAGATTCCGCGGATGCATTAATTGCGCCGATCGATATTTTGATTGCCTCGGTGCGTGCGGTGCTGCAGCCGATGGCTGCCGGTCTTGGCGATGTTGACCCGGTGCGGATAACTCACGGGATGAATGTTGACCTCATCGGTCTGGTGGAGCGATTGGTTGAGCTCGGTTATGAGCGAAATGACTTAGTAGAACGGCGCGGTCAGTTCGCGGTTCGAGGTGGGATCCTCGACGTCTTCCCGCCACCCGATGAGCACCCACTGCGGGTTGAATTCTGGGGGGATGTGGTTGAAGAGATTCGGACTTTTTCGGTTGCTGACCAAAGGTCCCTAGAGCTTGCACACCACGGTTTATTCGCGCCCCCGGTTCGTGAGTTGCTGCTAACAGCCAAAGTGCGTGAGCGGGCCAGGTTACTTGCGTCTTCGGCACCTGAAGTCGCTGATGTAGCCGCTCGGATAGCCGAGGGGCTACATGTTGAAGGCATGGAGACTCTTATCCCCGTATTGGTCGACGGCATGGTCACGCTGCCCGAACTCATCGACCCATCTTCAACTTTGGTGCTGATCGAGCCAGAGCGCCTTCGCACTCGAGCCCATGATCTGGAGCGCACCGCGGCTGAGTTTTTGGCTGCTTCATGGCACAACGCCGCGGTCGGGAATCAAACGCCGATAGATCTCGCCGGGGCTTCATATTTATCCGTCGCTGAAATTTTGGACTTGACCGATGCCCGCTCCATGCCCCGGATCATGATCACCGCGCTGGCCAGTGATGTTGAACTATTAGATGCACGTGATGATGAAGTTATTGACTTCGAGGCCACCGCCGCGAACTCGTATCGCGGTGATGCAAGTTTGGCTTTCACTGACATTGCCAAGTGGGCGAAGGCGAGCTGGCGGGTGGTGCTAGCGAGTGAGGGGCACGGTTCTGCAGAGCGATTTGTCGAAAGCTTGTCGGGCGAAGACATCCCGGCGCGATTGGTGGACTCACTAGACGATGAACCGCAACCTGGGGTTGTCAGCGTTACTACGGCGAGCATGGCGCACGGATTCGTCCACGCTGGGTGTGCACTAGCGGTGCTGACCGAGACCGACATCGTGGGACAGCGTTCGTCGACCAAAGATATGCGGCGGATGCCGTCGAGTCGGCGCCGCACGATTGACCCCTTGACTCTTGCCAAAGGGGATTTTGTTGTTCATGAGCAGCACGGGGTTGGTCGCTACGTTGAGATGGCAAAGCGTGAAGTCGGTGGTGCATCACGTGAGTACCTAGTGGTCGAGTATGCGCCTAGTAAGCGAGGGCAGCCGGCGGATCGGCTCTATGTGCCGACCGACCAACTTGATTTAGTTACCCGCTATATAGGTGGCGAATCACCCAGTGTGCACCGCCTGGGCGGCGCGGATTGGGAGAAGTCGAAGGGTCGTGCCCGTAAGGCGGTTAAGCAGATTGCCGGTGAGTTGATCAAGCTCTACGCGGCTCGCCAAGCGACGAAAGGTCATGCTTTCGGGGCCGATACTCCATGGCAGCGTGAGCTTGAGGATGCGTTCGCATATGTCGAAACCCCAGACCAACTTTCATGCATTGATGAAGTGAAGGTTGATATGCAGCGCGAAGTACCGATGGATCGGCTGATCTGCGGCGACGTGGGTTACGGCAAGACTGAGATCGCAGTTAGAGCGGCTTTTAAGGCAGTGCAAGATGGTAAACAGGTTGCCGTTTTGGTACCGACTACTTTGTTAGTACAACAGCACCTTTCGACGTTCGCCGAGCGATATGCACCTTTCCCGCTGAAAGTGGCCGGACTCTCGCGGTTCAACACCGACAAGGAAGCCCGCGAAGTGGTGGCGGGTTTGGGCGATGGCACTGTCGACGTGGTGATTGGTACCCACCGCATGCTGACCGCGAATGTGCGCTTTAAGGATCTGGGTTTGGTAATTCTTGACGAAGAGCAGCGATTCGGCGTGGAACACAAGGAGCACTTGAAGGCGCTGCGGACGAATGTGGATGTACTGGCGATGTCTGCCACGCCGATCCCGCGGACCCTCGAAATGGCGGTTACGGGTATCCGCGAAATGTCAGTTATCCAAACACCGCCCGAGGAGCGGCTACCGGTGCTGACTTTCGTTGGTCCATACGACGATAGGCAAATTTCGGCGGCCATCCGCCGTGAGCTACTTCGCGAGGGGCAGATTTTCTTTATTCATAACCGGGTTGAGTCGATCGAGAAAGTTGCAGCTCGACTGCGTGATTTAGTGCCGGAGGCACGCTTCGCAACGGCTCATGGGCAGATGAACGAGTCCACGCTTGAACAAGTCATCGTGGATTTTTGGGACGGGCAAATTGATGTACTGGTTTGCACCACGATTGTCGAATCCGGTATCGACATTGCCAATGCGAACACGCTGATTGTTGATAGAGCCGACACTTTCGGGCTGTCGCAATTGCACCAATTACGAGGGCGGGTGGGTCGCGGGCGTGAGCGGGCCTACGCCTACTTCCTGTATAACGCGGATAAGCCAATGACCGAAACGGCGCATGAACGCTTGGTAACTATTGCGCAGAATACCGACCTAGGTTCGGGGATGCGCATCGCGATGAAGGACCTTGAAATTCGCGGTGCCGGCAATTTACTCGGCGGTGAGCAAAGTGGCCACATTGCCGATGTGGGCTTTGACCTATATGTACGACTCGTTGGTGAGGCTTTGGCCGA
>NSHP01000041.1 GCA_002737125.1 Actinomycetota bacterium
GCTCTTGCTGGAACCCATATCAACATGCAATGTCGGTTGCCAATCGAATACAACGGCATTGTCGTCGCTCCCGATCATGACCGTGCAACCGGCCGCCGCACCCTGCTTAACAAGTTGCTCTTCAACCCCAAGGCGGGCCAAGCGATCTGAAAGGTAGCCGACAGCTTCGTCATTGCTGAAATCTGTCTGGCGCACCCACCGTTCGGGCCGCTCACCGCGCACCCGATAGCCATCGGCCTCGTGGGTGACCTTGAAACCACGATCATTAACCGGCCGTGGAGTAATAACAATGCGTGGTGCCTCATCGGGAATGGCAGCAATTCGAGCCTGCAAAACCTTCTCGGCCATCGCAAATGAGAGCGGGCGCAAGCCTTCGTGAGTAGCAGCAGAGATTTCAAAAACCAAATAGCCACGCTCTTGGAGGATTGGACGCACTAGTTCGGCAAGTACTCGGGCGTCGGGAACGTCAATTTTGTTAAGCACCACGATGCGAGGCCGATCTTGGAGCCCACCATACAACGCCAACTCATGCTCGATGGCATCGATATCATCAATCGGGTCACGTCCCGGCTCCATCGTGGCGCAGTCAAGAACATGGACGAGCACACTGCATCGCTCCACATGGCGCAAAAACTCCAGCCCCAGACCTTTGCCTTCACTGGCACCGGGTATCAACCCCGGAACGTCAGCGACGGTATAGACAACTTCACCCGCCGTTACGACTCCGAGATTTGGAATCAACGTGGTGAACGGATAGTCGGCAATTTTTGGCCGAGCCGCACTCATGGCGGCAACTAGGCTCGACTTACCGGCACTCGGAAAACCTACCAGCGCAACGTCTGCGACAGTCTTAAGCTCTAGGACGATATCTCGATACTCACCGGGTTCACCAAGCAGTGCAAAACCAGGGGCTTTACGACGCGGTGAGGCCAAAGATGCATTACCGAGGCCACCCCGACCGCCTTTGGCGATGATCTGCCGGGTGCCGGCCCCAAGGAGATCAGCGATGACCGAGCCATCGGGTGCCATCACCATCGTGCCGTTAGGCACCCGCAACACTACGTCGTCGCCTTCACCCCCGTTGCGGTGTGAACCTTGACCCGGGCGGCCGTTATCGGCTTTGCGATGCGGGCCATGATGAAACTCGAGCAGGGTTGTCACACTCGGATCAACAACCAGCACAATGTCGCCGCCCCGCCCGCCACTGCCACCGTCTGGCCCACCTAGTGGTTTGAATTTCTCGCGCAGCACCGAGGCGCAGCCGTGACCACCGTCGCCACCTTGTACATGCAAGGTGACTTGGTCAACAAAAGTGGCCACGATCAAAACTCCCTTTTTTTGGAACCCGTGCAATCGCAAAAGGCGAGCCCAACGGGCCCGCCTCGTCGACAAGTTTCGGTGTCGCGCAGCAATAAATTCGCAATGCTTGAAAGCTTACCGCTGGATTACGCTCCTGCGACGATATTGACGACGCGGCGGCCACGGGCCACTCCGAATTCGACAGTGCCGGCAGCCAGGGCGAATAACGTGTCATCCTTGCCGCGACCCACGTTTTTTCCAGGATGGAAATGAGTGCCACGCTGACGCACGATGATTTCGCCGGCATTGACATCTTGGCCACCGAAACGCTTAACGCCTAAGCGCTGGGCGTTGCTGTCGCGACCGTTGCGGGTGCTCGATGCACCTTTCTTATGTGCCATTAGTTCACTTCCCGGTCTTGATGTCGATGACCTTAACCGCGGTGAGGTCCTGACGATGACCTTGACGGCGACGGTAGCCGGTCTTGTTCTTGTACTTAAGGATGTCAATCTTGGGCCCGCGGTGATGATCGACGATCTCCGCGGTAACAGTTACCGTCGCCAATGTCGCGGCATCGCTGGTGACAGTGCCACCATCGACAACCAAGAGGGCGGGCAGCGTCAGGGACTTGCCTGGCTCACCGGCCTGCCGGTCGAGCACCACAACATCGCCAACCGAGACCTTTTCTTGCCGGCCGCCAGCGCGCACGATCGCGTACACCACAAACTCCTACCTGTAAGTCAATCCCGGGATCTAGCCCCGTGTGGAGGCGGCCTTTAGGCCGCCTCGGGCTAAGGGTACGGATAGCACCCTCAAGTGGTCAAACCGCCTCCTTCGAAAGGCCTGTTTCGAGCACCTCCTGGGTGGCCGCGAACTCGGCTTCGAGCACGGTTTCACCGTCAGGGACGATTGCATCGGCCAGTTCATCGGCGCGCTCATAGGTGCGAGCGGCCACATCGGCTGGATCCACCGCGTTGGCGGGCCGCCGCTTCTTCGGCGAGATCTCGTGGTCATGGCTGTGGTAGTCCCCATTGCCGTTGTCAACCGGATGCATTGAGATCCGAAGGCCCCGGCCGGCGCAGGCATCGCAGGGGGTCGAGAAGGACTCAATAAGCCCCGAGCCGATGCGCTTGCGGGTCATCTGCACCAGGCCGAGCGAGGTGACTTCGGCAACTTGGTGCTTAGTGCGGTCACGGCCCAAGGACTCAACTAACCGGCGCAACACCAAATCACGATTTATTTCGAGCACCATGTCGATGAAGTCGATGACGATGATGCCACCTACATCGCGCAAGCGAAGCTGGCGGACGATCTCTTCGGCCGCCTCCAAGTTGTTACTCGTGACAGTTTGTTCGAGGTTACCGCCTTGGCCAATGAACTTGCCGGTGTTTACGTCAACCACCGTCATGGCTTCGGTGCGGTCAATCACCAGTGAACCACCCGATGGCAAGAACACCTTACGATCGAGTGCCTTCGCCAGTTGCTCATCGACCCGGTACTCGTCGAAGAGATCCTTATTCGAAACCCAATGCTGGAGGCGGTCGACAAGATCAGGCGCAATCCCATTTATATAGGTGGTCACAGCCTCCCACGCGGTATCACCTGAGACAACCAGCTTGTTGACATCTTCGTTGAAGATGTCACGCACGACTTTGATGGCCAGATCAGGCTCACCATGAAGCAGGGTGGGTGGGGATGCGGTCTTAACTGCCTCGGCAATTGCCTCCGACTGTGCCTTCAGCCGCATGATGTCCTGCTCAAGGGCCTCCTCGGGTGCCCCTTCAGCAGCGGTGCGAACAATGACACCAGCTTCTTCGGGAATGACGCGCTTAAGAATGTTCTTCAGTCGAGACCGCTCGGTATCAGGCAACTTGCGACTGATGCCTGTCATCGAACCGTCCGGCACATAAACCAAGTACCGACCCGGTAGCGAGATCTGGCTGGTCAGGCGGGCGCCCTTTTGGCCAACCGGATCTTTGGTTACCTGTACCAAGATCGTGTCACCTGATTTCAGTGCGAATTCAATGCGCTTGGGCTGCCCATCAAGTCCGGCTGCATCCCAGTTCACTTCACCGGCATAAAGCACCGCGTTGCGCCCACGGCCAATATCAACGAACGCTGCTTCCATGCTCGGCAACACATTTTGGACTCGCCCTAAATAAACGTTGCCAACAAGTGAGGACGAACTTCCGCGCGTGACGTAATGCTCGACTAGCACTCCATCTTCAAGTACCGCGATCTGAGTGCGGTCACCAATCTGCCTAACCGCCATCACCCGATCAACTGATTCACGGCGGGCTAAGAACTCAGCCTCGGTCAAAATCGGTGCGCGACGGCGCCCGGCCTCACGGCCTTCGCGTCGGCGCATCTTCTTGGCTTCTAGTCGTGTTGAGCCACGCATTGAACTAGCGTCATCTTTTTTCGCGCTCGTACGTGGAGCACGCACTTTGACAACGGTGTTGGGCGGATCATCCGGGGATGGTTCGACATCAGATTCACTGCCCCGGCGACGGCGACGGCGACGTCGCGTTGTTGCCGAATTCTCCGAATCCTCATCGTCATCTGGCTCATCGCCAGCTTCACCTTGAGTATCAAAAGTATCGGCACTCGCCTCTGCCCCTGACTCTGATTCTTCGGGGCGGCGACGGCGCCCACGGCCCCCACGGCGACGGCGACGGCGACGCGCTTCGTCATCGGACTCCCCGGTAACCGCGGCACCAGACTCGGTGGTTGAACTATCAGGGGTAGTCGCCTCCGCCAGTGCATCGGCGCTCGCCGACTTGCGAGTTGCTCGCTTGCGCACCGCGGCACGCGGCACCGGGACCGGGTCAGCCGCCTGGAACAACGGCGCAATAAAGGCAGCACTCGGTGCTTTGCTAATTGGGGCCGGGGTCACTTCGGTGGCCGCGGCTAACTTCTTGGTCGCTTTCTTGGCCGTCTTCTTCACCGGTTTTTCAACTGCCGATTTCTCCGGCGACGACTTCTCCGGCGATGACTTCTTAGTAACTTTCTTGGCGGTTTTCTTCGCCGGCTTCTCGGCACCGGTTTCAATAGTTGCCGCCGGTGGTCCGGCCGGACGGCTAGCTGCACGCCGGCGGGGGGCTGGTGTCGTGATGAGTTCAGTTTTATCGACCATTGGGTCGTACTCCTTTAGGGGTCAAGCACCGGTTTCCCGGTGTTGACGAGTGTCGGGTGAGCGCTCGTTACCGATCGCCCATCAAGTCTTAGCGGCGGCCAGCGGCGCGCGGTCGGGGGTAAATGGATCTCCCACGGTCGCACCGACTGGGTCAAGCGGCCCCTGTGCCAGCCGAGTCACCCTTGGGGGCGCTGGCGGCACGAGGTCCGCAGCCTGCCGTAGTGCAGTAAGAACATCGTCGGGTCGTACGGACGGTGTGGCATGCCGCACTACCGCCCGCAGTATTGCACACCCCGGCCCAGGTTCAACCACTAGCAAGACCACCGGCCCCCGGGCGTCAAAGGACCGAACCCCATTTTTCGTGAGGCGCTCGACCGTCACTTCGCCCTGAGCCATTAGTTTTTGGGCCGCAATCTCGACTTCGGCGACCCCCAGCCCGGGGAGCTCAATTTGCCAAATACTGGCTTCGAGGCGCTGGACGAAATCCGGGGTATTGGCCTCCACCACCTCCACGATGTCTAGGCCCGGGGGCAGGGCCTCGTCTAGAGCAGCACGCACCGCAGCCGGGTCGCAGCGCTCGGTGACCCCGATTTCGACATATTCGGCTTCACTCGCCACCCCGGTAGGCGCCGAGTTGGCGTACGAGACTTTTGGATGCGGAGAGAACCCGGCACTAAATGCCATCGGGATTTCAGCCCGACGCAGCGCCCGCTCCAGGGCCCGCTGAAAATCGCGGTGGCTGGAAAATCTCAAACGACCGCGTTTGGCATATCGCAGCCGAAGGCGCTGCACGGTTGGCGCGACATCGCGAATCGGAGCTTGTCGAGCCATCTCAGTTAGGTAATTGCGCGTAGTGTTCGGCGACCGGTGCGTGATCTGGCACCTTAGGCATTGGCAAATCAGTGACCCCGGTAGGGCCCACCTGAATTTCGGTATCCATTTGATCGCAAACACCACAGTCAAAGCACGGGGTCCAGCGGCAATCATCAATCGCGACCTCAGCCAGTGCCGCCTGCCAGTCTTCCCACAACCACTCAGAGTCAAGCCCCGAATCTAAGTGATCCCAAGGGAGGACTTCGGTTTTCATGCGCTCACGGGTGGTGTACCAATTGACGTCAACGACCTGACCGGCAAGAGCCCGCTCAGCCGCACCCATCCAGCGGTCGTAGGAGAAATGTTCGCTCCAACCATCAAATCTGGCACCGTCTTGCCACGCCGCCAGAATTACCGCCCCCACCCGTCGATCACCGCGTGACAATAAGCCTTCAACAATTCCCGGCTTACCGTCGTGATAGCGAATGCCGATTGCCTTTCCGTAATTGCGGTCTGCACGAATAGCATCACGAAGCTTTGCTAACCGCGAGTCTGTTGTTTCATGATCAAGTTGCGCGGCCCACTGGAATGGCGTGTGCGGCTTGGGCACGAACCCACCTATAGATACTGTGCATTTGATATCACGGGAGCCGGTTGCCTCACGCCCGGCTTTGATCACATCTCGGGCTAGTTGGGCTATCTGCAGTACATCCTCATCAGTTTCGGTTGGTAACCCGCACATGAAATACAGTTTCACCTGACGCCAACCGGCCGAATAAGCAGTTGTCACCGTGCGAATTAAATCTTCTTCGGTTACCTGCTTATTGATTACCTTGCGCATCCGCTCACTGCCGCCCTCTGGGGCAAAAGTTAGGCCGCTGCGCCGACCATTGCGCGATAGTTCATTTGCTAATTCAACATTGAATGCATCAACACGGGTGCTGGGCAGTGACAGCGCAGTCTGTGATCCTTCATACCGATCGGCGAGATTTCGTGCGATATCGCCAATCTCTGAATGGTCAGCACTTGACAATGAAAGCAATCCGACTTCCTCGTACCCGGTCTTCTTCAGGCCGTTTTCGACCATTGCTGCAATCCCGGTAATACTGCGCTCCCGTACCGGGCGGGTGATCATCCCGGCCTGGCAGAAGCGACACCCTCGTGTACAGCCACGAAAAATCTCAACACTCATTCGCTCGTGCACGGTCTCAGCCAGGGGAACAAGCGGTTGTTTGGGATACGGCCAACTATCAAGATCCATCAAGGTGTGCTTGCGAACCCGCCATGGCACCTCGGGTGCCGCTGGCGTTACCCGCTGGATCCTCCCATCTTCCAGGTAGTCGACCTCGTATAAGGCCGGGACATAAATAACACCGGTCTTGGCAAGTTCGAAGAGTAAACCGGTGCGCCCCCCTGGGCAGCCCGCCTGCTTCCAGTCGCGGGTGATATCAGTAATGAGAAGTACCGCCTCTTCGCCATCACCAAGTACCGCGGCATCGATGAAGTCCGCAATCGGCTCTGGATTAAAGGCCGCATGGCCGCCCGCGACAACTATCGGGTGCGAGTCATCGCGGTCAGCAGCGAGCAGCGGGATGTTAGCGAGTGACAAGGCACTGAGCATGTTCGTGTAGCCCAGCTCGGTCGAGAATGACAACCCGAAAATATCAAAATCTCCGACCGGCCGGTGGCCATCGACCGTGAATTGCGGCACATTGGCCTCGCGCATCAGCGCCTCGAGATCTGGCCAAATCGCATAGGTGCGCTCGGCAAGTGCATCATCTCGCTCGTTAATTACTTCGTACAGAATCTGCACGCCTTGATTCGGTGCACCAACCTCATAGGCATCCGGGTACATCAGGACCCAGCGCACCTGAACGTCGTCCCAATTCTTCAAGGTGGCATTTAGTTCACCGCCGACATACTGGATCGGCTTGTTGACCAGGGGTAGTAGCAACTCGAGTTGGTCGAAGACAGAAACCCCTCGTCTAACTAAATCTGAAACCGTCATGGGCGTAAGGGTACCCGCCGAGCCCGTATTCTGCTTTGCGCCCCGGTGCGGCCGGTCCCGCCCGCACCATAAACCCCTAAATAACAGCAAACGACAATACGTTGTGTAGTTGCCGGAACTAAGTTAGTGAGGTTCGAGCTGAATGTAGGCGCACATTTTCAAGGAGTCCAATGGCGATCCAAGTCGACATCATCGAGGTACCGCCCGCCGATACCAATGGCAATGGGATACCGGTAATTGGCATGATGCCCAATGTCATACCAATGTTCTCGAAAGTCTGGAATGCCAACCATGCAACGACTCCCGTGGCGATGAGGCGACCATAAAGGTCGTTGGCTTTCTTGGCGACGCGAATGGCTCGCCACAAAATCACGCAAACAAGAAGAATCAATAATGCCGATCCGGCGAAGCCGAGCTCTTCGCCAACGACGGTGAAAATGAAATCACTCTCGTTAACCGGCACGAATTTACCTTGGGTCTGCGGGCCCTCAAAAAGGCCATAACCTGTCCAGCCGCCGCCGCCGACAGCAATTCGGGCCTGGGTAGAGCTATAGGTGGCCCCTCCCGGCGCGCCCGTGGGGTTCAGGAATGAAGTAAGTCGTGAAACTTGATATGACTGCAACAGGCCTAATTGCACAGAGAGCAAGATGCCGATGATCGCACCGCCAATCAAACCAATAACCCAGCGCCGCCGCGCACCTGATACAGCGATGATTGAAAGCGCTACCGATCCCAAGATCAGCGCGGTTCCGGTATCGTTTTGCACCAAGATAATCAGAATTGGTAACACCGCAACACCGACTGACATGAGCACATCACGATCATGCGGCTCGCTTTCGAAATCTCGCTTCTCGGCAAGAATCGCTGCCATCATGATGATTATTGCGATCTTGGCGAACTCTGATGGCTGGATAGTGAACCCACCGGGTAAATCAATCCAAGCTCGCGCACCAGCGATTGAGGTCCCTAACCCCGGAATGAAAACAATCAGCAGCAGCAGCAGCGAACCGATGTAGATAATCGGCGTGTATGCCCGCAGCCAGCGGTAGTCAAGTCGTGATGCGAAGAACCCAAAGACCATTGCGATCACCACATTTATTAGGTGGCGCTTCAAATATGACTGAGGGTCATTTGCTGACGCCATATCGGCTCGGCTGGCAGACCAAACCAACACCGAACCAAAAATTGTGACACCAACCGCCGCAACCAGTAAAACCCAGTCCAGATCTCGCCAATAGGTGCTCGCACGCGAACGCTGCGCCGACGGTGGTCGTGAAATTGAGTCGGTCGCCGAGAATGAACTCATTAGCCGCCCCCTCCGGTCGCCGAACTCAACCCTGACATCTTGCCTCGCGGTGCGACCGGGGTGCCGTCGGGGCGCACCGTTGGCAACCTCTTTAATGGCGCGCCACCGATCAGCACGCTTTCGGTTGGATTAACTGAAGTGCCGGTCACGCCGAAAAGCTCTTCGTAAATCTTGCGCACACTTGGGCCAGATGTTTTGGAGCCGGTGCCACCTTGAGTAACCATCATGACCACCGCATACCTAGGCTTGTTGGCTGGGGCGAAGGACGCGAACCAGGACGTCGAAACCTTATTACCGGTGACCTGAGCCGAACCGGTCTTGGAAGCAATAGGGATTTGATCAAGCGGGAATCCAGCAAAGGGTAGTTCGCCTGACCCATCGGTCGTTACGCCTCTCAATGCCGATGTGATGAAGCTAATCGCGGTTCGCGAAACATCAACGCGACCGGTAACCACCGGGGCGATCTCATCAACCACCTGGCCATCAGCGCCAATGATCGCCTTCACCATCTGCGGTTTATACAGGGTGCCGCCGTTGGCAATTGCCGAGTAGGCCATAGCCATCTGCAGTGGGGTAACCGCTGTGTCTCCTTGGCCAATTGCCGCGTTCAAGGCATCGCCCTCACGCCACCGGAACCCATCGGCGCAGTTTTCGCGATCAAGCGCGGTGAAGTAATCAGCTTGCTTGGGGTTGGTTTTACGAGTCTCAGGATAACCCGAAATAGCGTTGGCACACCAGGTGTCACGCTTTTGTTCCCAGTTGGCGACTTTGAAGGTGCGACTCGATACCCGACCGGTGGCCTCGCCAGGTAAGTCGATACCTGTTTTCGCATTTAGCCCGAACATCTTTGCCGTTTCAGCAATTGGGTCGGCCGAATTTCTGTCGGCGTCATTTCCACCCGCATCGGCCCACATTTTGTCCGCGATGCCATAGAAGACCGTGTTACACGAAACCTCAATTGCCCGTTTCAAAGTTATGGGGCCATAACCCGCGGATTCGAAATTGCGGAACGTTTGCGTGCCAAGTTTCACCTGATTAGGACATTGATATTTGCTATATAAACTAAATCCCTCGCGCGCAGCAGCGGCCGTGCTGATCACCTTATAAGTAGATCCCGGGGCGAATAAACCTTGGATTGCGTTGGATGACAAAGAATCACTATCCATCAGCTCTTGGTATTGCTTCGCAGTAACGCCGCCGACCCAAATTGATGGGTCATAAGTTGGGTAACTCGCCATAGCCAAGATGTGCCCATTGCGCACATCAACAACCACGGCGGCGCCGGAGTCGCCGGTATAATCTTGGGCTTGGGCTCGTTGAACTGCTGCAACTAATTGTTGTTCAACAACATGCTGCAGTCGGGCATCGATCGTGGAGACGATGTAATCGCCAGCGATCGCCGGCTTCTCGTCCAAAGTCTTAGTAATGCGCCCCGAGGTATCGACTTCAAGGGTAGTGACCGCCGGCTTTCCGCGGATAGCTTCGTCATAGGTGGACTCAAGGCCGGAACGCCCCACCACATCGGTGCGGCGCAGTCGGTCATACGCGGTCGAGTCACCTTGCTCGATCAACGCATCTTCGCTTACCGGCCCTAGGTAACCTAGAAGGTGAGCGGCGTTAACGTCAAATGGTGCCGGATACGTGCGGATAGCTTCGAGGCCTGCTGTTACCCCGGGGAAATTAATCCGACTTTCCATAATCGACAGTGCGGCTTGGGCATCGACATCACGAGCAATTGGGATGGGCTGATAAGGAGACCCGTTCCAGCAAACCGGCGGCGGCGTGGCACCGGTGGCACCACAGGTCAGAAGTCGATTACTAATACTTGCGGCAGGGACATCAAGAATTTGTGCAAGTCGCGCTATGACAGCAGCGCCGTCATCGACTTCACGCTGTAACGTCACCCGGTCAACGGTGATCACCAGCGAGGTGCGATTGGCAACAAGTGGTCGGCCCGCCTGATCCAAAATCAACCCTCGTACCGCCGGTGTCACCACCTCGCGCACGGTATTGCTCTGCGCGGCCTCCCGGTAACTCTCACCAGTTACCACCTGAAGATAGAACAGGCGTGCCAGCAAAGTCGCCATTAACGAGACTACGAGAACACTGAGGATTACCAGTCGCAGATTCGATCGTTCACCCACACGGGCCTCCTTCCAGTGTCAATGCCGTTAAGGTCGACTTGCGGTCAAGATAATCATGGGGCAGATCTGAAGTTATGACGGTTCCCACCGGTTTAGGGTTCCCAACTCCCGCCTAGCTGGCAATCTCCGGAGTAACTCTTCGCACCAACCAAGAAATCGTTGGTACCACCACTGGCGCCAAGATCAGGCCATAAAGACTGCTGGTCAGCACCAAGGCTGGCACCGCGTCCCAGGCCACCTGGTTACCGCCAAAACCCGCAATAAGTACCGCATAGGCCAAGGTCGCCGCACCCGTGCTAAGTCCAACCAGACCCATCAACACCGGGACGGTGCGATCACGCGGGTCGACAACCGCACCGGTCAAGAATCCGATTACCAAAAAGATCAGAGCTTGGATTCCAATTACCCCACCAGCCGGTGGGGTAAAACCTATGACTAGTCCGGCGGCAAAGCCAACAACCGCACCGGTGAGCGGCCCATATGCCAAGGCCAAGGCCACCACGCAAACCACTACTAGATCCGGGGTAGCTCCGGGCAAGCCGAGCCGCGACAGCAAAGTTAGCTGCAGCATTACCGCGAGCACGATCACACTTGCGCAGATCACCGTCTGCCGAATCCACATATTTAGTTACTTTCGCTACTTGCTGATGTGCCAGCCGAGGGTGTCGGTGATGGCACCGGTTTCGCTGCCTTTTCCTTTTTCGGCTTGGTGCTAGCGGTTGGGGCAGGGCTTGCACCGTCGTCGACACCACTTGGAGACGGCGAAGCCAGTGCTGACGCATCGGTAGTTGTTGCAGGTGGCGATGGCAAGACCGAATCACGAGGGTCTTCACGCGGTGGACGAATCACCACCCCCACAATCGACAATTGAGACACATCGGCAAATGGTCGAACGGTGGCGATGCGGGTTAGTTGCCCCGCCGTACCGCTAACCCCGACGACTTCACCGATTGGAATACCGGGCGCGTAAGGCCGCCCGCTCCGCGAGCCGAAAGTTACCAGTGCCTGCCCAGATTTAAGTGATGCGAGCGGATCGAGGGTTTGAAATTCAAGTGAGTCTTGACGGCCGGTGCCTGACAAAATGCCGATCTCTTCAGTGCCGGCAACCCGGGCGCCAACCGCGGAGGAAACATCGACAATTAGCACAACTGTGGCGGTGGTTTTCGTGGTGCTGAGGATGCGACCGATAAGGCCCTGCCCATTTATCACTGTCATATCGGCCAGGAGTCCGTCATCGCGCCCAGCATCAATTGTCACTGTCCAAGAAAAATCCTGAGCAGGTTCAACGGCGATGACTTCAGCCGGCACGATGCGGTATCGGCCAACACCGGCTACCCGCAAAAGCTGATCGAGGCCATCAGCGCGGGCGCGATCTTCAGCAGAGCGAACTAGGGCATCTTGCAGGGTCGCATTTCCCGATTCGAGTTCGGCGATGCGTGCCCGCTGGTCACCCCAAGTGCCCCACCAACTACCGACACCGGTAATTGGCGAAACGATTACCGAAGCGGCAACCTGAACGCCGCCCAATGCACTACTCACGACCGAGCGCACACTAGAAAACGGGCCTTTACCCCCGCGCAAATCCAAGATAGTGAATGTCAGGGCAATGATGATTAACACCGCCAGAATTATGCGGGTGCGTTGATTCAGCATGACTTGGGTTTCACGGCTTAGCACCGGTGAGGTGCAATAACCGATTTACCGTCGCGGCTCGGCGATCAGCACCTGCTGTAATGCATCGAATTCCTCGACGCACTTACCTGAGCCGAGCGCAACACATTCGAGTGGGCGGTCGGCAATGATAATCGGCATCCCGGTCTCATGGCGCAAACGTTCGTCGAGCCCGCGAAGTAACGCGCCTCCTCCGGTTAAGACAATGCCGCGATCCATGATGTCTCCGGATAGCTCGGGAGGGGTGCGATCCAAGGTGGCCTTGACCGCGTCAATGATCGCGTGCACCGGTTCATCCATAGCGCGGCGGATTTCCTCGGCGGTAACCACGATTGTGCGCGGCAAGCCACTAACCAGATCGCGGCCACGTATCTCAGCTTGCGGCTCATCAGGGAGCGGGAAAGCAGAACCGATTGCCATTTTGATCTCCTCGGCGGTGCGCTCACCGAGCATTAAGGAGTATTCCTTCTTAACAAACGCGATGATCGAGTTGTCGAGCTCATCGCCGCCAACACGAATCGAAAGACTCGTGACAATTCCACCTAGTGAGATCACGGCGACCTCTGAGGTGCCACCGCCGATATCGACCACCATGTTGCCGGTGGGCTCATGGACCGGCAGGTTCGCGCCAATCGCCGCAGCCATTGGCTCTTCAATAATGAAAACCTTGCGGGCACCAGCTGCGTAACCTGCGTCTTTTACCGCTCGCTGTTCCACCCCGGTGATACCCGATGGCACACAGATGATCAGGCGCGGCTTGGCAAGGTGGCGGCGCCTATGGACTTTTTGGATGAAGTACCTAAGCATGCGCTCGGTGGTATCGAAGTCGGCGATGACGCCGTCCTTGAGCGGGCGGATAGCTATGATGTTGCCGGGCGTGCGCCCGATCATTCGCTTGGCTTCAGAGCCAACCGCCAAGATGCCGCCGGTGTTGTTGTTGATCGCCACCACCGATGGCTCGTTCAAGACAATGCCGCGCCCCCTCACATAAACAAGAGTGTTGGCGGTACCGAGGTCGACGGCCATATCGCGTCCAACAAAGGATGATGACGAAGCCACGGGGAAGTGTCCGCCTTTCTGTCGAGATCATGAACGGCTAAGGGCTCTACAAGGTGCGCCCTTATCTTACGACGAACCCCATTCGCGTCCGAAATGTCCGGTTTACTGGGCACCTTTACCGGTTTGCGCAATTAGTTCTGCCTTGGCCGTTTCCAGCACCCGCAGATGGGCTTCCAGCCGAGCTGCCGTTGCCTTATCGGCTGGCAGGTCGTACGCCGCGGTGGCCACAGCGCCTAGGTCGGCTCGATAATCGTGGCCCAAGCTTTGGAAATCACCAGGCTTGACGTTCGTTGCGAACATAGTGTCAACGAAACTCTGAAAAAAGGTAATTCCCGGCCGCCAGGTCATTGACTCGGGGATATTGCGGCCGCGGCTGCCATCAAGTGGTAACCAAGCTGGGCGTTTGGTGATCAATGCGGGGCGAAAGCGCACCACCGGATCTCCATCGTGCTCCAAGAACCACACGCGGGGCCGCGTAGTAGGTAGCACCTCGGGGATTTCTTCGGGTCGATCAACTGTGATCGCCTCCTGACTGCACAACGCGTGAAACCCATCGGCCACCTTGCCGCCGGGCGTGCCAACCCAAAGGGCGGCGGCGATGTTGTAGTGATCAAGATCAATTGGCCCGCCGGGGACAGCCGCCTCCTGCACCTTCGCACCAAGACTCTCGCCATATAGCAATAGCCGCGGGCACTTGGTGCGCGTGGCCAGTTCATCGCGGATTGAGTCAAGTAATAACTTTTGGGTCTGCGCAGCGATT
>NSHP01000042.1 GCA_002737125.1 Actinomycetota bacterium
CAGACCTACGGTGGTTCTGGCTACCTGCAGGATTACCCAATTGAGCAGTATTTACGCGACGCCAAGATCGACACCCTGTACGAAGGCACCACGGCCATTCAGGGTCTGGATTTCTTCTTCCGCAAAATGGTGCGCGACCAATTCAACTCGATTTTCTATTTGGGATCGCAGATTACCGAGACAGTGAAGGGCGATGAAGGATCCGGCCAGTTAGTGACCGAACGTGAACTCTTGGGCAAGTCCCTGGAGGACGTTCAGGCGATCATTGGCCTACTCGGGCAGTGGGCAAAGGCTTCGCAAACTGACTCCCAGGAAATCTATCGGGTTGGCCTGAACACCACTCGTCTACTGATGGCAACCGGTGACCTACTTATTGGCTGGCTACTCCTTCGTCAAGCTGAGGTGGCAATTACGGCTCTTGCAGCGGGTGCCTCTGACCGTGAGCGGCTCTTCTACCTCGGCAAGATCGAGACAGCCAAGTGGTTCGCGCGCAATCGCCTACCCTTGCTCGCAGCCGAGCGTGCGATTGCTGAGGCAACCACCCTTGAGGTCATGGAAGTCGCAGAGGAATCCTTCTAGGCACCTCAATTTCACCATGTCTCCTGCTGAACCAACGGCGCCCCAAGGCTCATAGGATCAGTTCATGGTGTTGCGTCGTTCGATATTATTCTTAGTGACCGGCGTTATCGCCATGTTAATGAGTGTCAGTACGGCAAGTGGGCACTCGCAGTTAGTTTCAGCAGACCCAGTCGATGGTTCGGTGCTGAGTACACCGCCAACTCAGGTGGTGTTGACTTTCAACGAGGCACTCATTGAAGAAGCCGTAAATGTGGCGATCGCCAACGGCGCCGGAGATGTCGTCAGCGGTGACGTCGCCACGGTGGTGGGGGCCATCGCGACCATCCCGTGGCCGGCTGATTTACCGCCGGATAATTACTCGGTTTCCTACCGAGTCGTCTCCGGTGACGGGCATCCGATCACCGGGTCGATTGGGTTTGCCTACACCTCGGCCAGCGACTCACCATCGGTCGCAACGTCAGAATCAACTTCGACATCGGAGCCCGCAACCGGTTTCCCAATAGGACTCGTTGGTCTAATTCTCGCTCTAGCCGCCACAATCACGGTCATCATTTTGGCAAGGCGCACACGTAGATGAGGCAGACAGCCACGCAGCGCGCACCGCGCATCATCACGAGCCCACCGCTAGGTTTTGGTGCTATCGCCTTGCTTGCCGTTGCCCTGGTGGTGCTTGCGGTAAGTGCACTCGCGGTGTCCTTGGTGGTATCCGGTGGTGGGTACGAACCACCAGCTGCCGGGCTCCCAGATCCTGGGCCACTTGTTGTCTGGGGAGTTCCAACACTGCGCCTACTTACTGAAATCGCTGCCCTCGCAACCATCGGTTGGCTACTTGCCGCTTGCATACTTGATCCGTCAGGTAAGGACGGTGTTATCTCTCGGGTGGGCCGATCAGATGCCGTTCGGGCCTCGATAGCCGCACTCATCTGGTCAGCACTAGCTCTGGCCCAGATGTTCTTCGTGCTCGCCAACGTACTTGGTATCACCCTTAGCCAAGCATTCAATCCTGCCGTTTTCGCGACGTACGCGGGTGATATTCCGGCAACCCGCGCCCTGATGATAACGGCGCTGCTGGCCTTCATCGTCGCTTTCGGTGCCTTCGTTACTTCAACCATCGGCGCTGAAGCCGGGTGGCTGATTGTGGCTTTGGTCGCAGTCTCGCTATCGGTGCTCGGTGGCCACGGCTCTGGCCTCGGTGATCATGCGCTAGCTATTACCGCCGGCACTACCCATATTCTTGCGGCAGTCATTTGGGTCGGTGGCCTGATGGCACTGGCACTGCATGCCATTCGACGCGACGGATCCTTGCAGCGTTCACTTCAACGCTTCTCCACAATTGCCCTGGTAGCAATCGTGCTATTAGCAGTGAGCGGTATCGCAAATGCATACACGAGCCTTGAATCACTGGACCAATTATTCAACACCGGCTACGGTCAAGTGATAGTCGTCAAGGCGCTGCTAATCACCGGCCTTGGTGTCATCGGTTGGGTGCTGCGCGGACGAGTTATTTCGGGCCTAAAAAAAGCCTCCGGAGTGGCCCTCTTCGCTAGAATTGCCGGGCTCGAACTAGTCATCATGATGCTCGCTGTCGCCCTAGGCGTTTCTCTCGCATCAAGTGCCTCACCAAGACTACAAACACCCTTCAACTCATTTGGTGAAACCTTGCTCGGTTTTGCCTACCCACCACCACCGACCGTGCTCACCGTTGGCCTGGGTTTTCGCCTAGAGCCGCTATTTTTGACTCTCGGACTCGTTGGCGCTGCGCTCTATTGCATCGGCGTCGCACGCCTTCGAAGACGCGGGGATAAATGGCCCTGGGGTCGGCTCGTAGCCTGGCTACTGGGCATCGGCATCATGATTTGGTGCACGAACGGAGGTATCGCGACTTACGCGCAGGTTTCAGTTGGCCTGCATATGTTTCAGCACATGACCATGACAATGCTGGCTCCAATCATGTTGGTGCTTGGCGCCCCTGCGACACTGGCCCTACGCGCACTAAAGCCCGGGAGTGGATTCGAACGCGGCCCACGTGAGTGGCTCCTGTGGCTTCTGCAAAGTTGGATAACCCGGATAGCCACCAACCCTTTCTTTGTGTTTTTCATTTATGTGCTCGGGTTGTATGGCCTATACATGACCCCACTCTTCGCGTGGTTGATGGGCAGTCACGTCGGCCACGTTGTCATGCAGCTTCATTTCTTGGCGGCTGGTTACCTCTTTTATTGGGTACTCATCGGCATTGACCCTCGGCCAAAACCACTGCCTTACTGGGCACGCCTACTCATGTTGCTGCTGGCGCTATCTGTACATGGATTCTTCGCGGTAGCAATGATGATGTCCTCAGCTCCGCTGGCGATCGAGTGGTACGGCGTGGTGCAGCCAGATTGGATCGTTGATCCCCTCCGTGACACCTTGATAGGTGCTCAGGTGGCCTGGGGGTTATCTGAAATTCCAACTACCATCGTCTTGATTGTTATTGCGGTCCAATGGTCGCGAAGCGACGAGCGTGAGGCAAAACGTTCTGACCGACAAGCTGAACGCGATGGCGGAATCGAACTAACTCGGTATAACGAGCGCTTTGCCCGCTTGGCAGAACGCGAT
This sequence comes from Actinomycetota bacterium, assembly GCA_002737125.1. Classification (GTDB taxonomy): domain Bacteria; phylum Actinomycetota; class Actinomycetes; order S36-B12; family S36-B12. The sequence goes on from NSHP01000042.1 coordinate 3,175, forward strand.
GAACAGGTCTAACCTTCGTAGGTGCATCGGTTACTGATCACCGCCATGGCTCTCATATTGGGACTGGCTCCAGGGGCACGTGCTGCGCAGCCAACCACGCCCGAGTGGTTTCCCACTCAACTGGCACATATTGATAATTCAGATCAAGTAATTGTGGTTACCGCCGCAAAGTGGTCGGCAACCGAAGGAACCCTTCGCGCCTTTGAGCGATCAGCAACCGGCAACTGGGTACAGGTGGTTGACGCCACCTATGCGCAGTTGGGCTACGGAGGGCTAGTAAATGCCGGTGACCGCCGGCAAGCCAGCGGCAAAACCCCAACCGGCACCTTCGCTATTGAGACTGCATTCGGCAGGCTTCCTGACCCCGGCACCGCGTTGCCCTATACCAAATTCGATCATAACGATGCCTGGACTTACGACCCGAATCAGCCAACTACCTACAACCTCTTTCAAAATGCAGCTGTGCGGTGGGATGCCTACGGGAAGTACGTTGAGAGGCTTTGGAAATACGGGCAGCAATACAACTACGTAGCGGTGCTTGACTTCAACTTGCCTACAGGGGAGGTAACCGTCGGCCCCAACGGCATCCGCCGTACTTCGTCGCCGGCTGACACTCGCCGTGGTGGCGGCATCTTCTTACACGTGAGTAACGGGGATAAGACAGCCGGGTGCATCGCGATCGCCCAAGAACGCATGGCCCAAATAATGAAGTGGCTAGATCCAGATCAGCGTCCGGTGATAGTTATCGGTACGCTCGCCACCATCGACCAGATGTAGTACCTGGCTAACGCAATCGAATGTCTTTGAGTGCCGGGAATTTATCCCTCCACTTTTCCGGCAATTCGGGATCAACCTCGACGAAGATTATTTCCTCGTTGCCACCGCCTCGGGCAACGACAGCACCTTTAGGATCAATCACACATGAGTGACCTCCTAATTCAATGCCAGGTTGTGCGCCCACTTCATTGCAAGCGATGACCCATGCTTGGTTTTCAATTGCCCGAGCTCGTGTCAATACATCCCAATGCTCGATGCGCGAGGAGGGCCAACCTGAGGTGACAACAAAAGTGGTTGCTCCACCTTCGGTCAGTGCCCTGAAAAGTTCAGGGAAACGCAGGTCGTAGCAGGTGGCTAGACCGGTCGCGCCAAGGGGAGTATCGACAACTACGAGCTCCTCGCCGCTACTCATCAAAGTTGTCTCGCCCCCTTCGAAACCGAATAGATGAATCTTTCGATAAGTTGCACGAAGGTCGCCCTGCGGGGAAAAGAGCACACTGGTGTTGTAGTACGAACCATCAGCCACTTCGCAAAATGATCCGCCATGCAACCAAATACCATGTTGTTTGGCCAAGGCGGCCAAATCAGTAACCAGCGGGCCGTTGATCGGTTGCGCATGCTCACGCGCCGCCTCAATATCGAACGCCCCCACATGCCACAACTCGGGTAGCACGATGAATTGCGCTTTGGCTGCCCCTTGGGCTATTAACTTCAGGGCGTGCGGCATGCGTTCATGGATCGGGTCGGCCGAAGTGCAGTTAAGTTGAATTAATGCCACTGTAACGCTCACGACTTAACCTTACCGGCCGTCGAGTACTGGGCACCGCAATCTGCGATTACACTTTCAACACTGCGTTAGGAGGCTGGTGAAAACCGCATTTACTAAAGTCGAGCTAATCGGGGCATCCCTCGAAGGCCTGACTCACGTAGCCGATCTGGTTAGCCCGTTATCAGATGACCAGTGGCACGCCGACACCCCCTGCCCTGGTTGGCAGGTGGCGGACGTTGTCGCCCACCTTGCAGATTTCGAATCCTTCCTGAGCGGCAACCCGCGTGCCACTGACGAGCCCGATTGGGTCAATTTGCCGCACGTGGTCGGCGAAACCGGAAAGTTCATCGAACTTGGGGTGCAGGCAAGGCGCGGCACCTCTAAAGCCGAGCTAATTGCAGAGTTGCGCGAACTCATCGAGCTGCGCCGGGCAATCTTGAACACTGATACCGGAGACTTGAACAGCCAGGTACGCGGTCCATTCGGTGGGCCGATAACTCTTGAAAGAGCGCTAACGATGCGCGGATTCGATACCTGGATACACGAGCAAGATATTCGCGATGCCATCGGGGCCCCGGGGGGCTGGAGCGGCTTACCTTTCGAAGTTGCGTTAAGCGTGTTGATAAACGCCCTTCCGGTGGTCTGGGGGAAGAACTCTAAGCCACCCGTGAATGCTGTACTAAACATAATAATTAGCGACCTCGCGAGTGAAGTATTCGTCCGTTTTGATGATGACGGCCGCGCCCGTTTCATCGAATTGGGGGAGCCTACGGTCCAGCTTAAAATTTCTGTTAGCGATCTAGTGCATCTCATGTGCGGGCGAGTTTCCGCAAATAACCCAGAATTTTTAGACCGAATAGACGTAAGCGGGCCTGATGAGTTGGTTCAGCGCCTCATTGTTGGAATGGTTGTTACTCCGTAGTAGGACCCATAAGCATTTCAACGGCCGGGTCGGCAAGGAAATTCGCCATACTCACTAGAGCTCTTGACCCAAGTGCTCCATCGATAACGCGGTGGTCGAAAGACATCGAAAGCTGCATGATGGGGCGCACTGACACCACGCCATCAACAACCCATGGCCTATCTAGGATGCGACCGACTGCCAAAATCGCCGATTCACCTGGATTGATGATCGGGGTGCCGCCATCGACACCAAATACACCAATATTGGTTATCGTGATAGTGCCACCGGTGAGATCGGCAGGAGTACTGCGCCCGGCGCGCGCGGTTTCGATAAGGGTGTGAATGCTGCGGGCGAGTTCGGTTAGTTCCATCGCGCCGGCGGACTTAACCGACGGCACCAGCAATCCACGCGGTGTGTCAGCCGCAATACCAAGGTGAACATCGTGGTGGGTCAAAATGTCGGCGCCCTCGGGGGTCTCTAGCCAGGTTGAATTGATTCTTGGGTACTTCTTAACCGCTTGAATAACAGCAGCCGCCACAATCGTTAAAGGCGTCACCCTAATTCCTTCAAATGCCACGTGGATACGGAGCCGCGCAACCAGTTCAAGGGTGCGCGATACGTCAACTTCGACCCATTCGGTCACATGTGGCGCCGTGAAGGCTGAACGCACCATCGCATCGGCCATCGCCCGCTGCACCCCGCGCACCGGTTGGCGATCATCACAGCCCGCGGGGGTCACTGGTTGCTTAGTTGCATGACCATTTTGGGATGAGCCCAACACATCCTCACGGGTGATTACTCCACCAATGCCAGTGGGGGTCACTGAGTCCAACTGCACTCCGAGCTCTTTAGCCAACTTGCGGACAAGTGGCTTGGTCCGGGCAGCGGTCACGGTCCCGGTTGCGGTGGCTGCCACCGCCGCCTGTTGGCCATCAGATTTACGGGGCCGGCGGCGCACCTCGTGCTCGGCCTTGGCGCCGTAGCCAACCAGTACCGGTTCACGATCCTCAGCTTTCGCGGTCACCAAGATGGTTACGATCGGCGAGCCCACCGGCACAATTTCACCTTCGGAAACATGAAGAGCATCTATAACTCCGGCATAAGGGCATGGGAGTTCGACAACCGCTTTGGCGGTCTCAATTTCCACGATGATCTGGTTAACTGAAACGCTGTCACCGGTCGCTACCAGCCATTTGACTATTTCGGCTTCCGTTAAACCTTCGCCGACATCGGGGAGGTGAAATACCTGCTGATGTTGTTCAGTCATTTCAGTACCTCATCACTTGTTCAGCAGCATCGATTACTCGATCGAGGTCCGGCAGAAAATATTCCTCGAGTCGACTTGCCGGATATGGCACATCAAATCCAGTGACCCGCGTCACCGGTGCTTCGAGGACGTAGAAGCACCTTTCGCCAATACGAGCCGCTATTTCAGCACCGATACCGCCACTCATTGACGCTTCATGAACCACCACAAGTCGACTTGTGCGTTCGACCGATGAAGCTAATGTCTCGTAATCAATTGGTGATAGGGATTGCAAATCGACAACTTCGAGTGAGATATCGGTGCTCGCCTCCGCAGCTTCAAGGCAGGTGCGCACCATCGGCCCGTAACAGGCCACCGTGACATCACTTCCAGCTTTCATAATTCGTGCACGCCACGGGTCCGCCACTTCTGATAAGTCAAGGGCCGATTGCAATTCATCAACTTCACCCTTGTCCCAATAACGGCGCTTGGGCTCGAAATAAATAACCGGGTCGTTGCACGCGATCGCTTGTTGGATGGTGAGATACGCGGCCTGCGGGTCAGCGGGTGTTAGAACTCGCAGGCCAGCCGTGTGTGCGAAGTAGGCCTCCGGGGACTCACTGTGATGCTCGACCGCGCCAATTCCACCGCCATACGGGATTCGAATGGTGATTGGCATTGCTACCGCGCCATCCATTCGGCGATGGAACTTCGCAACCTGTGAAACAATTTGATCGAAGCCTGGGTATACGAAACCGTCGAACTGAATCTCTAGCACGGGCCGGTAGCCCCGCATTGCCAGACCAACGGCCGTGCCGACGATCCCGCTCTCGGCGAGCGGCGCATCCAGCACACGGTGCCCGCCGAAATCCTTTTGTAAGCCGTCCGTGACTCGGAAAACTCCCCCGAGCGGGCCAATGTCTTCGCCGAAGAGAATCACTTTGGAGTCGTGTTCCATCGCTTTGCGTAAGCCCGCGTTTATCGCTTTGACCAATGTCAGGGTTGTCATTATTAGCCCACGTAATCTTCGAATGAGGCTAGGTACTCCCGCATCTTTGACCGCTGCTCATCCATGCGTGCATGGGGCTCGGCATAAACGTCATCAAACATTGATTCAGGGCGCGGTGGGACCATGCCACGAACACCTTCACGAATATGTTCGGCTAACTCTTCACCCTCCTGTTCGATGTGATCGAAAAAGGACCGATCGGCAATGCCTTGACGCGCCAAATAAACCTTTAAACGCTCGATTGGATCGCGCAACCTCCAGGTCTCAAGTTCACCCGCGAGTCGATACCTCGTCGGATCATCCGAAGTCGTATGCGCACCCATGCGGTAGGTATACGCCTCGATCAATGTCGGACCATTACCCGTACGCGCTCGCTCAAGTGCGACCTTAGTCACCGCCATCACTGCCAATACATCATTTCCATCAACTTGCACACCCGGAAAACCGAATCCGGCAGCACGTTCGTAGATCTCAATATTGCTCTGCTGATCACGTGGTTGCGATATCGCCCACTGATTGTTCTGGCAGAAGAAGACTACAGGAGCAGAGAAAGAGGCGGCGAAGACAAAGGCCTCGTTGACATCACCTTGCGCCATAGCTCCGTCACCGAAATAGGTTACAGCTACATCTTCTGCCCCATCGAATTGAATACCCATCGCATAACCAACACCATGTAGTACCTGTGCGCCGATAACAATCGAGTACGGGCCGCACCTATGAACTTGTGGGTCCCAGCCACCATTACTTACTCCACGACACATCGCAAGCATGTCGAGCGGTGCAATGCCACGACTCCAGGTCACGCCGTGCTCACGAAATGTTGGAAAAGCAAAGTCATTCGGGGCCATAGCCCGGGCTGAGCCCACCTGCGCGGCCTCTTGTCCAAGGCATGGCGCCCACAAACCCAACTCACCTTGGCGCTGCAGTGCGGTTGCTTCAGTGTCAACACGCCGAACAAGCACCATGTCGCGGTACAGACCCCTGAGTTCAGAGTCGCTGAGGTTGATGTCGTACCCGGGATGTGAAACTCGCTGCCCTTCCGGGGTCAGCAACTGGACAACGCTCACTGGTTCCTCCACCTCACATCCTTGCACCCACTTAGCCCGGCAGCCAACAGTCACAGATGACCACCGGCAGAGCAAGATTAAGGCCTAATTACACTAGAAGAAACATTTTATATACACTTTAGCCCTAGTTATGCGCTACTTTCACGCACTTGGAGGTGCATTTCATGGCCGTGGAACCGCGGGTCGACGAAATTGACCTACGCATCATTTCACTGCTTGTTGAAAATGGACGACGCACCGTCCTTGATATCGCCGAACGCGTGCAATTGACTCCCGCACCTGTTAAGCGGCGGATTGATCGCCTAGAGCGCCTCGGGGTTATCGCCGGCTACACCACCATAATAGACCAGAGTCGACTAGTCGGTGGCATGGAAGCCTTCATCGAACTTCGCTTCGCTGGAAACACCAATGTCGATTCGATCAAGAGCGCCGCGGCATCATTGCCCGAGGTTCGAGAAGTCTTCACAGTGGCCGGGGACCCTGACGCGCTCGTTCGCATACGAGCCGACAACGTCCATCATTTGCAACAAGTCGTCGATAGTCTCCGCAAGAATGCTGAAGTTATAGGTACGAAGACATTAATAATTCTCCAAGCTTGGCGCCGGGACGGCCCAAGCTAGGGCACAATGCCACCATAGCCGAGACTAAAGATTCACCTAGGCTGAGTCTCTACTGCGGATCCCCGGGGTGCGCTCGTACCGGCACCCCGAGAGATGAATCCATCGGTGGATGCCCGGGAGCCCCCGACAGAAGCAGGATTCGCACCTAAATCCGTAACCTGCACAAACTCATTCAAGGTGCCGTCGGGCCCTCTGGCGCCCAGGGCGGCGTACTTGACGTCAACAAGTTCGGCTACTGCTTGCACAAATCGCTGTAACGTGGCTTTAAGCTCAATGCCAGCGGCAATTGCGCTAACCGTGGAGAACGGGCCCTGGTCACTTGTGTCAGTTAGTTAGACGATCTCCGGCCATAAATGTGCACTTACCTACGTCTAGGTGAGAGGCTAGGTGGATGTCAACGGTTGATGTGCGAGGGGTTCTCCGCGCCTCACCCATGCAAATCTGGGTGCCGCTGGGCACCCTTTGGTTGATCTGGGGTTCCACCTACCTCGGTATCGCCTTGGTGCTCGAGTCAATGCCCACCCTGCTGGCAAATGCGTTGCGCTTCTTCGCGGCCGCGGCGATTATCGCGACGGCCCTGGCGATAGTTAAGGGGCCTCGGATACTACGAGTTTCACTACCTGAATTCGCCTACTCGACTCTAATGGGCTGCTTGCTCCTCGGCGTTGGCATCGGCACCCTTGCACTCGCAGAGCGGTTCGTGCCCACCGGTATCGCCGCTCTACTCATTTCCATCACGCCACTTTGGATCGTGTTGCTTCGGTTCAAGTCGGGTGATCGCCCATCAACGCTCACCCTGACAGGTGTCATCGTTGGCTTAATCGGATTAGGTCTGATGGTGCTTCCGGGGGGGACTACTCCGCGCGCCGGGACAGACGGTGATGTTATTCTATGGTCTTGTTTACTTCTTACATCGAGTTTCTGCTGGGCATTTTTCTCATGGAAGTCAACCTCTTATCCATTGCCAAGTAACTCCATCGTCACCACTTTTTATGAATTGGTAGGTGCTGGTGCGATGCTGCTCGGACTCGGTGCCTTGCACGGTGAAACTATTCACTTTGAGACGTTTACCCAAACCTCCTGGGTCGGCTGGATTTGGTTAGTAGTTGCATCAGTGGTTGGCTACAGCGCATACAGTTATTTGATTGCCAATGCGCCTATGTCACTTGTATCAACCTACGCCTACGTCAATCCGGCCATCGCGGTGCTACTTGGTGCGCTGATAATCAGCGAGCCAATAACCCTCGACGTTGTTATCGGGCTCACGATTGTGTTGGGCGGCGTATTGTTGGTTACAACCGGTGAGAGAGAATCATGACCCTGCGCCGCAGAATGCTGTATGTCGCTTTTCTCGCCTTCGGCGTGATGGCTACGAGCGCCGTCTTCTTGGTTCAGGAGTATTTTGGCACGGTTGTTTCGCAAAATGAAGTGCGCGAAACACTTGACCCTGCTGCTGACTCCGCACGGTCGATGGTGTTGGCCCAGGCAAATGCATCACGTGCACTCACCGATTATGCATTGCTTGCTTCCCCTGATTCCCTAACTCGGTTAAACAATGCGATAGCGCGCGCGGATGCACTAGCGCAGCAGGTTTCCCCGCATGTTGCAAGCCTTCCTGATTTAACACAATTGTTAACCGATGTGGTGACTTCGCAGGCGACCTGGGTCACTGAGGGTGTTGGTCCGGTCACTTCGGCCATGGAGAGCGGTCGCGGCAAGCGGGCGCGGGCATTAATCGAGGCCATTGCAACGCGTCAGGCATACAACGACATGGCCCAAGATGCCCAGCGCCTGGTGAGCGCCATCGAAGACCAACGAGATGAAGCCGCTGACCTCGCTGCGGGCTTCACCTGGCGACTCGGCGTGGTTTTGTTGGTTGCCGGGGTTAGTGCGACGGTGCTCCTAACCGGCTTATTCCTCGCATTGCGCCGTTGGGTTTTGCGTCCGCTGGCGCGCTTGCAAGAGGACATGAAGCTCGCTACGACTGAGTCAAGTCACGAGCACGTGATCCCCGCTATTGGGCCTCCGGAGATCGCGATGGTTGCCGTCGATGCGGAGTCCATGCGAAGGAACCTAGTTCAAGAGATTGATTCAGCACGGGCGGCGCGACAGGGGCTGGATCAAGAAGCGCCCGTTGTTTCAGCACTTACCTTCGCGCACACGCAGGCGCAGACAATTCAGATCCCTGGGCTCGATATCTTCGGTACGTCGAAGTCGGCTGAAGGAGTGATGTCTGGTGATTGGTGGGATGCGGTTGTCCGCCCGGATGGCACTTTGGGCCTTGTCATTGCCGACGTTTCTGGGCATGGCGCGGAGCCGGGCGTAACCGCCGTTCAACTTAGGCCTCTCCTGCATGCCGGGCTTCGTGCCGGCAGTAGCCCTGACCAGATTATGAAGGTGGCCGCAACTATTCTCTTTGACAGTGAGTTCTTTGTAACCGCACTTGTAGTCGTAGTTGATCAGCACGCCGGCACTATCTCTTGGGCAAACGCTGGTCATGAGCCAGCTCTGATTGTTCAAGCTGACAAAACCGCAAGTTTTTGCATGCCGACCGGCCCACTGCTTTCATCCCTCGGGGGGCAATGGGAGACGCTGACGAGCGAGTTTCGGCCCGGGGCCTTACTTATGGCATTCACCGATGGACTAGTCGAGTCTCGCAATGAAGCAGGTGCCACTTTCACTGCACATGATCTTTCTAGTTTTGTTCGCGGCTGCGACGCACCTGTTCGTATCAACGCTGAGGAAATCAGCCAGCGAGTTTTGGCGCGCGCCCGGGAGCGCTCGGTGGACTGGCACCGTGATGACGTGACCTTGCTGGCGGTTTCACGACCCCTCTAATGACACCAAGTAGGATGATGGCACACTGGTTGTCATGTCATTTCGCACTCGCACAATCGCCCTTGTTACCGTGACCGCCACCGCCTTGGCCACCACCGGTGCTCTCCTCCTGGCCGCGCCAAGTGCGCAGGCTGCACCTATCCCACCTGGCACGCCGATCGAAGACACTTTGTTTGGTATGCATGTTGTCGACCTGCAGCGCAGCAACTGGCCCAATATCCCGATCGGTTCGATTCGTTTGTGGGATAACCAAACCAGTTGGGCTGACATAGAAACCACCAATGGCAACTTCAATTGGGTGAATCTGGATAGTGCGGTGAATACGGCGTTAGCCAATGGCACCAAGGACATCCTGATGGTGCTGGGCAGTACGCCCGCCTGGGCTAGTGATGACCCCTCACCCATCGCCCTGCCCCGGCCTGGAGCCGCTGGGATGCCAACTGACTTGGCTTGGTGGGATCGCTGGGTTACCGCGGTCGTAACCCGCTACCAGGGCAAAATCACCAGCTACCAGCCCTGGAATGAAGCCAACCTTTCGACATTTTCTACCGGTAGCCCAGCCGAGCTTGCCGAACTAACTAAACGCGCGTACGACATCATCAAGACCATCGACCCGGCAGCTACCGTCGTCGCGCCTAGCACCGGTGTTCGCCTAGGTGGAGCCTTTAAGAAGTTCTACCCGAAGTTCTTAGCCGAGTTGGCCACGCGAGGCTGGCCGGTTGACGTCTTCAGTGCACATACCTACCCGGCCAGCCTCGGTTCACCTAAGGATCGTGCCGCTTTAGCGAATCAATGGATGGACGCACTAAAGGCCGCTGGCGCTCCCAATAAACCACTTTGGGACACCGAGAATAACTTCGGTCTTGCTGGCCCCGGCCCAGCAAATCCCGATCAGGACATCACCGGGTCAAAGGCTGCGCAGTGGACGGCCCGCACCTATCTTGATGCCCTGCGCCTTGGCTTGAGCCGCGTCTACTGGTACTCGTGGCGCCCAGATATTGAACTCCTCGGTATTCAGATGAACACGGGCAGCGATGCTGCTATTGCCTTGCAAACTCTTGAGGGCTGGATCACCGGAGCCACGTTCCAAAAGTGCACCACCAAAGGCAGCCTCGTAACTTGCGGCTTCAAGCGCAATGGTAAATCCTTCGATATTGTTTGGTCAGAAAGTGGGCCAGCCAATGTCAAGGTCGGCGCGTTCAGCAATAAGTGCGAACTCGACGGCCGCTGCGCACCCATCAGTCAGAAGAAGGTAAAGGTAACAGGGCCAACTTACTTTCAGTAAACACTGGAAGTTAGTTAATTAGGTCACCAATCGCTTTGGTAAACAAAGCAGTGTGCAGGTCAACATCGGC
>NSHP01000043.1 GCA_002737125.1 Actinomycetota bacterium
CGATACTCGACAACCGCAAAGCAAGCCCTGAAGTGGAATATCCAAATCGACAAAAACCCGACTCCAACCGAGTTCGGCTGGGCCGGCCTTGGTGTTGAGGTACCAGCCGGCAGCGATATCTTGATTGACTACGCCAAGATGTCGGGTGTGGTGCCGCCACTCGCCTGGGTTGTCGGTAAAGACAAGTCTCGGACGCCGATAACAATGGTGAAGATAACAACGGCACTACTCAAGGCGGAAAAGGCCAACGTCTACACGGTCGTCGGGCCCGGGTGATAGGCACTTTCACCAATTATTGGAGCCACCACCGCTAAATGTTGGGCGTCACGGGTCGAAGATCCAAACCGTCAATGCCTTCGAAGTCTTGGGCATTTCGCGTGTACAGCGGAAGGTTATGAGCAAGCGCGGTAGCTGCGATGAGTGCGTCAAATGCGCGGGCCTGAGTTTTTCGCCCTGATTGGCGCAAGCACCCGGCGACAATCGCAAACCTTCGCGCGCACGCAGCATCAAAGGGCAATGGATCAAAGGATGCCTCAGTTTGTTGAAGAACAAGTTGGCGCATTGCCCGTTCATGTGAGTTTTTTGATACCTCTGGGCCGAAACTTAATTCGGCTAAGGTAATGACGCTAATGGTGGGGAATGCGGGGAGATCTGCTGCAGAGAGATTCGGTAATTCGATCACCACGCTGGTATCTAAGATCCCCACAGAAGTGGCCTCAGGTGTTGAAGGTGTCACGGTTTCACATTCAGATTCGAGTCAAGGGTTGTATCAAAAGCCTGGTCGATGTCACGGCGCAAAGATTCGGCATCAATTCGCGGCACGTTTTCCCAGCCTTCTAGTAAGGCAGCAGCACTCAATCGAGGTTGCGGGAAGGGCGTTAGGAGTGCGACAGGGGAACCATCCCGAGTGATCGTCATGCTCTCACCGCGCTCCACTCGATTTAAGATTTGCCCACCGTAGTTTCGTAAGTCACGAACTGAAACCTCGTTCATAATGTCAGTGTATCACCGGTGATACAATGCCGTCACTTCACGAACGTAGGCATGACTTTGGATTGACTGCCAACCAGAAGAGTGACGGAGCAATATGCATCCAGAAATGACGAAGGCCCCGGGATCGCCGGGGCCTTGCCTGGTGCGCGAGGGGGGAGTTGAACCCCCACACCCTTTCGAGTACACGGACCTGAACCGTGCGCGTCTGCCTATTCCGCCACTCGCGCTCACGCCTTTCGGCGCAAAGCGAACGATACAGGCGCCCATTTAGCCATTGCATCCCGCGGGCATCGAGCTACATGAACTTCGCCTGCCAAGCATCTCCGAGTGAATCGGTCATCTTGTCCAAGGTCGCGATCTGCTTCTTGGTAAAAGGTGTCGCGTCGAGGCCCTCAGCTTGGATGTCCATGACCTGGATGAAGTTTCCGAAGGTGCGCACCGTTGTGTAGTCGTAATCGGATAAGGATGACATGGCGTCGGCATCAATGGTTTTGGAACTGATCCAAAGGAACTCATCGCCATCCTTCGCCTTCTTGGTGCCGTTGGTCAATAACGCAGGGACGCCGACAGTGGTCTCACCAGAAACCTCTGTTGCGTCGCCCATCTGCTGCCCCACACACATCTTCAGCTGCTTCACGATGGCGTTGTAGGCCTTCTTGGCCGACTGCTCATTTGCGTACCAATGGATCTTCTGGTCGACTCCAAATATCCAATCGAGACTCAGGTCAGCAAAAGCAGAAGTGAGTAGGCGCCCCGCGCCTTGGCCTTCAATCCCGGTGCCGCCCGTCAATTCACAAAGCCACAGACCGTCCGGTGTGCCCTTGGTGGCAGATGCGATTGAGAATTCAGCTAAATAATGCTTTTTTACCCCCAACGCCTGAGCCTGCGATGCGGTGAGCATTACGGAGTAGGCATCGGCGACGACCGGCGGCGAGAGCGTCGCGGCCTAGGCAGGGAGCGATGACATAGTGAGCGCAATTGTTGCCGCGATCACTGACATGCTCAGGGTGCGGGGGAGATTCATCTACTACTCCATTCGATGGGTACACCGGCTGACTCGCCTCGGTACTAATTACTCTCGATTAAACCACGATTTAATGTCTGCCCGCCATCAGTTTTGCTTAATCGGGCGCTGGCAACGCGTGCCAGTTTTCGATGGCGGCCGCATCTAATCCGGCAGTAAATCGCGAACTCGCACATTCACCGGCTCCGCCCCCCGGGCGCCTCCCCGCTGGCCCCTTCCCGGCGGGTTACCATCAAGGTTCACCGATTCCGCGGATATTCAAGGAGCGCAAGTGGGTTTGCTCGAACGGTTCGAGGACTCCCTCGACCGCATGGTCAATGGCGCCTTCGCCCGGGCTTTTAAGGCCGAGGTGCAGCCAGTTGAGATTGCCGCCGCTTTGCAGCGCGAAATTGATGACCGGGCAGCGGTGACCGGCCGCGATCGCACGGTAATCCCGAATATCTTCAATGTTGAGCTTTCCGACCACGACTACAAGCGCTTGGCCGTATTTCGCGATGCCCTGCAGTCGGAGCTGGCCGATTTGGTCAAGGCTTATGGAGCAGAGCAGCAGTACACCTTGCTCGGGTCGGTGACCGTGACAATAAGTACCGACGAGGATCTAGAAACGGGTATCTTCCGGGTGCGCAGTGAGGCCCGCGCCGAGGTCAGCGCCAAACAAGCCGGCAGCAATGCCCCGGTCGCAGACCAGCCGCGTTTGATTCTGGGTGATACCGCTTATCCATTGGTGCGCGCCATTACTCGATTAGGTCGCGGCAGTGAAACCGATATTCGGGTTGAAGACCCGGGTTGCTCACGCAATCACTGCGAAATAATCCTGGGCCAACCGGTGCTCGTGCGCGATCTGGGTTCAACAAATGGCACCTTCGTCAACGGAGCCAAGATCACTGAAACAGCCATTGAAGATGGCGGCTCGGTTTCCTTGGGTTCTACCACTTTGGTGTTCCGGAGCGGCTGATCGTGTCCGAGCTAGCGCTCACCCTCGTCCGCCTGGCGTTCTTAGGCCTGCTGTGGTTATTTGTCCTTCTTACCATTTTTGTATTACGTAGAGATCTGCGCCAACCTGCCGAAACCCGACCCACCGGTCGACCTCGGCAACCAAAGGCACCCAAGCCTGCCAAGGTTGCTAGACAGGCAAAAGTGCGCGGCACCAAACTCGTTGTCACCGAAGGGCCACTTACCGGCACGGTGATCCCACTAAATACCGCTCAGGTGACCATCGGGCGCGCCCCTGACTCCACCGTCGTCATTGAAGACGATTACGCATCGAGCCGACATGCGCGGGTTTATCCATCAGAAGGCGCGTGGCTTGTTGAAGACCTCGGTTCAACAAATGGCACGTGGATTAATAGAACACGAATCACAACTCCTACCGTGCTCCCGGTTGGCGTGCCCCTTCGCGTTGGCCGGACAACTTTGCAGTTACAGAGGTAATACGAGATGTCACTGCAACTTCGCTACGCAGCCCGCTCCGACGTCGGCCTAATTCGGCGCGGAAATGAGGACTCCGGTTACGCCAGCCCAAGACTCCTTCTAGTTGCCGATGGCATGGGAGGTCATGCCGCTGGTGAACTGGCCTCGGCTTCTGCGGTGGCAACGGTTGCAAATCTTGAAGCCAGCCCACCCGAGGTAAATGATGTGTTGGGCGCACTTGCCGATGCCATCGAGGATGTGGGCTTGGCAATAGGTGGGGTCATCGCGGCTGATCCAGAACTAACGGGTATGGGTACCACCGTCACGGGTATCTATTGGCTTGGAGACCGCATCGCTCTTGTGCATGTTGGCGACTCGCGCGCATATCTACTCCGCGAAAATAATTTTGTGCAATTAACGCACGACCACACTTATGTCCAATCCTTGATCGATGGGGGCAGTATTTCTCCCGATGACGCAGCAATACATCCGAAGCGATCACTACTGATGCGAGCTGTCGATGGCATCAATCCCGTCGAGCCTGATTTATCAATGCGTGAAGCCCGTGTTGGTGATCGTTATCTACTTTGTTCAGACGGTTTATCTGGGGTTTTGAGTTTTGCTGAGATTGCCGAAATTCTCGCCCAAGGTGACCCAACCGGTTGCGTAACCGCTTTGGTTGATTTGGCGCTCGAGCGCGGTGCTCCAGATAACGTCACTGTGGTAATCGCAGATGTTGTTGAAGTCCCAGAACTTGCCGACGGTGTTATTGATGATGATGAGCCGGTCATGCCGGTGGTTGTTGGCGCAGCAGGTGAGCCGCGGGTGCGATTGCGGTTGCCGAATGTGCGCTTCCCCGACGACGCCCAACGTGACCCTGACCGCCCTGATGCCCTAACGAGATTAGTCGGTGGGCCTCCAACTGCACCACTTGCCCTTATTGACTCGGATTTGGTGGTGCCTGCCGCCGAGCGTGCCTACCGCGAATCCCTTACGGATACTGCCAAAGCGGGCCAGCGCCAAAGGCGTCGCCGTACCGTTCTTATCAGTGTCATCGCAATCTTTTTGGTGTTAGGTGCAATAGGGAGCGGATTATTTATTGCCCGCACTTGGCTGGGCTCGCAGTGGTACGTATCGGTTCACGGTAACCCCGGCACCGGTACCGTCGCTATTTATAACGGTGTGCCCGGAACTCTCGTCGGTGTTCCACTCTCCGCCATATCAACCGACACCGGGCTGATAGTTGGTTCGCTACCCCTATTTGATCAAGAACTGGTCAGTAAAGGCATCCCCGCCGGTGACTCCACCGATGCTGAGCGCATTGTCTTTGAACTGCAGTCACGCGCGGCGAGTTGCCGGAGTTTGACGCCCCCCAATGGGTGCCCCGGAGCCACTTCGTGAGTGTGGGCTCCCCGCAGGTGGCAAGGAGGCAACCTAGTCGCCGCAGCGCTGAGCTACTGCTACTTGGTTGCGCGTGGTCACTTGGTGTACTCAGCACCCTTCAGGTTGGTTGGGCAACAGGTGAAGGCACCCCTAGTCGCCTCTGGGTCACGGTCGGAGTGGTCGGGGCACTTGCCCTTGTGATGCACCTCGTGGTGCGCCTGAAGGCTCGGTACGCCGATCCGGTCTTATTGCCGGTAGCAACCTTGCTCACGATTCTTGGACTCGTGATGATCTACCGAATTGATGTGGCCTCAGCGCAGCGGGCTGAACGAAATAGCGCACCGCAGCCGACTCCAGATGTTTATGCGCAACTAACATGGTTCGCAATTGCCGTAGTGCTGTTTGTCGCGGTGCTAATCCTTGTTAACGACCATCGCCGGCTGCAGCGCTACACCTATTCTTTTGGGTTACTTGGTCTCATCTTGCTGGTCCTTCCCCTCGCTCCAATAATCGGCACCACGGTCAACGGCGCTACCCTTTGGGTGCGTATCGGCGGCTTCTCATTTCAGCCGGCTGAGGCGGCGAAAATCCTGTTGACTTTATTTTTTGCGGGCTATTTGGTTGTTAAGCGCGACTCGTTGGCTTTGGTGCGTAGCAAATTCCTCGGCCTTGGGTTTCCGCAGATTCGTGACCTGGGACCCCTCATAATCGCTTGGGTTGTCTCCCTTGGAGTTCTGGTTTTCGAGCGTGACCTTGGTACCTCGCTGCTATTCTTCGGCCTGTTCATTACGATGCTTTATATCGCGACCCAACGCCGCTCTTGGCTGATCCTGGGCTCGATCTTTTTTACAATCGGTGCTCTCTTGGCGTATCAATTCTTCGAGCACGTGCGCAACCGCGTGTCCGTTTGGCTTGATCCTTGGTCCTACGCCGACACGAGTGGTTATCAAATTGTGCAATCCCTCTATGGCTTCGCCAACGGCGGCATCATGGGTGCTGGTTTAGGGCAGGGATTTCCGAACTTCGTGCCGTTCGCGAACACTGACTTCATTGTCGCGGCAATTGGTGAAGAACTCGGTTTGACCGGCATGTTCGCGTTACTTCTGCTCTACGCGGTACTCATAGAGCGCGGTCTGCGCACCGCAGTATCAGTGCGCGACTCATTTGGCCAACTGCTGGCGGCCGGCCTCTCAATTACGTTGGCACTGCAGGTATTTGTGATCGTTGGCGGTGTTACGCGCTTGATCCCCCTCACCGGCCTGACCACCCCATTCCTGTCATACGGTGGCTCCTCCTTGGTAGCTAACTGGGTGATTGTCGCCCTACTGTTACGGATTTCGGATCGGGCCCGCCGTCCTGAGATTTATCAAATCGATGCCGATGACGCGTTGACTCAAGTTGTGCGGCGCTTGTGAAGTACGACCTAACGCCGTGATGAGCAGGCAGATTCGACGCATTGGCGTAGTGCTCGCCTTGATGCTCGTTGCACTCTTGGTAAATATCACCGTCATTCAGGTCGTACTCGCTCGTGACTATCGCGAACGGCCCGGCAACCAGCGTTTACTCCTTGCCGAGTACGACCGCGAAAGAGGCCCCATCCTCGTCGGTGCGAATCCGGCCGCAAGATCAGTTGAGACCGGAAACACCCTGCGTTATTTGCGCACCTACGACGACGGTCCGCTCTATGCGCCAATTACCGGCTTCTATTCGCTCATATATGGAGCAACCGGGCTTGAGCGCACCGAGAATCGAGTACTCACCGGCAAGTCTGATCTTTTCTTTGTAGACCGGCTCTCGCAATTATTCGCGGGTCGTCAAGCTGTGGGCGGGGCAGTAACCACAACTATTTTCCCGGCGGCTCAGGAGGCAGCATTTAAGGGCCTTAAGGGCAAAGTCGGCGCAGTGTTCGCGATTGAACCGTCGACCGGTCGAATTTTGGCATCGGTGCAATCGCCCTCATTTGATCCCAATCTCTTAACTAGTCAAGACCCAGAAGCCATCCGCGCATATTACGAGGTACTCAAATCCGACCCAGCGAAACCACTGCTGAATCGTCCGATTGTTGCACTCAACCCACCTGGTTCAACTTTCAAAATAGTGACGGCTGCGGCGGCCCTCGCATCCGGTCTCTACACGCCGGATTCAATCCTGCCCGGGCCGGCTTCGTATCGGCTGCCACTTTCAACGAGTGAGTTAAACAACTGGAATCGCAAGGAATGTGGCCCAGACGGCAAAGTCACTTTGAAGCAAGCTTTAGCGATCTCATGTAATACCGCCTTCGCGTGGCTCGGTGTGCAATTAGGAGATGAAGCCCTCCGCAAGCAAGCCGAGTTAATGGGTTTCGATACGAGTTTTCAAATCCCATTGAAAGCGGCGACTTCACGCTTCCCCGCCGAACTTGATGCACCCCAGACCGCACTTAGTGCCATCGGGCAGTTCGAGGTGCGGGCCACCGCGATGCAGATGGCGATGGTCGGTGCCGCCATCGGTAATAACGGCGTGACCATGCAGCCCTACTTGGTGCAAGAAGTGCGCGGCCCTGACCTAGCTATCCTGCAAACCACCGAGCCCACCCGATTCGCCGATGCGATGACACCACTTAATGCCGCCCAACTCACCGAGATGATGGTCAACGTGGTGGAAAACGGCACCGGTAGTAACGCCCAAATATCCGGGGTGCGCGTTGCCGGCAAAACCGGCACCGCCGAGACCGACAATGAGCGCCCGGCGGTCGCTTGGTTTGTGGCCTTCGCACCGGCGAAGTCACCCAAAGTGGCGGTCGCCGTCGTTATTGAGGAGTCCGGGGCCACCGAGATCAGCGGCAATGGGTTGGCCGCACCGATCGCCCGCGAGGTCATGAAGGCGGTACTTCGCTGATTGGCCGCGCGCAGGTGCAAGGGTTTTCGCCGGACCCTGAGATGATGGGCTTATGACCACCGAACCTGGCCGGATGCTCGGTGACAGGTACCAGATCGGCGAGGTTATCGGCCGCGGCGGCATGGCCGAGGTGCACGAAGGCCGTGACCTGCGCCTTGGCCGGCGAGTGGCAGTGAAGATCCTGCGGCCCGACCTCGCCCGCGATCCATCCTTCCAAGCCCGTTTTCGCCGTGAGGCGCAATCTGCCGCGGCCTTAAACCACCCAAATATCGTCGCCGTCTACGACACCGGTGAAGACACCTTGATGGGTGAAGGCGAGACCGCGGTGATAGTGCCTTACATCGTGATGGAGTACGTCGATGGCATGACTCTTCGCCAACTACTCGCAAGTGGGCGGCGTTTGCTACCTGAACGAGCCCTTGAGATCAGCGCCGGGGTGCTGTCGGCTTTGGATTATGCACATCGGCACGGGATTGTGCATCGCGATATCAAGCCTGCCAACGTGATGCTTACCCGCACTGGTGATGTCAAGGTGATGGATTTTGGTATCGCTCGCGCGATGAACGACACCAACACCGCAACCATGACAGCCGCTCAGTCGGTTATGGGTACAGCGCAGTACCTATCACCTGAACAAGCGCGCGGTGAAGTTGTTGATGCGCGCAGTGATCTTTATTCGGCAAGTGTTTTGCTCTATGAACTACTAACCGGCAAGCCACCCTTTACCGGTGACTCACCGGTATCGATCGCCTACCAACATGTCTCTGAGATGCCAACCCCACCATCGCAGGTTGATCCTGGGGTTACCCCTGAAATTGATGCGGTGGTGTTACGAGCACTCGCCAAGAGCCCTGATGACCGATATCAGACCGCTGCTGAATTTCGCGCTGACGTTGAGCGGGCCATTGCTGGCTCCCCGGTTACTGCTGCTGTTCCGATGATCACCATTGATCAGACCCAGCAGTTGACACCGGTGGCGGCGGCTGGCATCCAACAGCAACCAACCTATCGGGGTAAGAGTAAAACAGGTCGGCGAATTGGCTTCACCATTATTAGCCTCGTTGCAATTGTCGGCGCCATCTTGGGGGCGGTACTCATAGCGCGATTTGTTTTCGGGGCGGCAACAGTTGGCAAAGTGCAAGTGCCGAACCTTGATGGGTTGACTATCGAGCAAGCCACCACCGCACTTGATGATTTCCAACTGCGTTTAGGTGCGCAAACTCCAGAGGTTTCAGATCGGCCATCGGGCACGATCATCGCCCAGCAGCCAGCAGCTGGTGAAACACTCGAGCAAAATCAAGCGGTAAATGTGACTATCAGTGGGGGCCGGGAGCAGGCCACGGTGCCACAACTTGTTGGGCTTACTTCCCTTGATGCTGTTCGTCTCGCACTCAGTGATGCCAACCTGCAACTTGGCACCATCAAAGAGAAGGCCTCAAGCCAGCCAACCGGGTACGTGCTCGCGCAGGATCCGCCCGAGGGTACGCAGGTTGAAGCTGGCTCCTTGATTTCGATCAGTGTTTCCTCCGGGCAAGTGCGAGTGCCCGCTGTGATCGGCGTCAGTGAAGCGCAGGCCCGTAGTGATCTCGCGCAAGCCGGGCTCGATGCCCAAGTAGTTAAGCAATCCGACGACACCGTTGCACCTGGCACCGTTCTCGCGCAAAGCCCACTACCTGGTACTGCTGTTGACCGCGGCACGTTGGTAACTATCACCGTGGCGATCGCGCCGGAACCCACAGCCGAACCAACATTTGAACCGTTCCCGACTGAATCAGCGCCGGCCCCTGAGCCGGTGCCGGTGCCAACCGGTACACCTGCCGCCTAGCAATTTAGTAATTGAGTTAACTTCTCCCAACCACCGGAGCAAGACCCACACTCATTGCGAGTGCGCCCGGGCAGCCGCAGGTAACTAGCCAATTAGCCAGCAGTTGATGTCCGGCCTCGGTCAATACTGATTCAGGATGGAACTGCACTCCTTCAACGAGCAGAGCGCGATGGCGGATAGCCATGATCACCCCTGATTCGGTGGTGCCTGTTACCTCGAGCACCGCCGGCACTGTCGCGGGATCGACTGCGAGTGAGTGGTACCGCGTCGCGGTGAATGGGTTCGGTAGCCCCGCGAGTACCCCTTGGTCTTGGTGTTGAACTAGTGACGTTTTGCCATGCACCAATTCGGGTGCCCGGTTAACGGTCGCGCCGTAGGCAACCGCAATCACTTGGTGGCCTAGGCAGACACCCAATATTGGGACATGGCCACCACACTCGGCCACGATGTCGAGGCAAACACCGGCATCCTCGGGTGTCCCCGGGCCCGGCGAGAGCAGCACCCCGTCAAATTTCAGTGCCTCTTGGGCGGTGACTTCGTCATTGCGCAGCACGACAACCTCGGCGCCCAACTGAGCCAAATACTGCACCAAGTTGTAGACGAAGGAGTCGTAGTTATCCACGACAAGAATCCGGGTCACCGGACCATTGTTCCCGGCGCTGCTGGCCGTCATCTAATCTGGGTCCGCTGGGCTCGACCGAGGCCAGCTTTCGCAGGAGGGTTTAACCGTGCCAGAGTCCAAGGGCCGCAAGAAGGAAGTTCGTTACACCCCTGAGCAGCCCAAGGGTGAGCGTAAGATCGCCCGCCTCGGCTCCCCACGCTGGCTGGCCCCGTTGATGTCGGCCTGTTTCATCGTCGGCCTGGTCTACATCGTGGTCTTCTACATCGCCGGATCGTCAATCCCGATTATGCGCGACCTGAATTCCCTGATAAATGTGGCCATCGGCTTTGGTTTCATCTGCGTTGGGTTCATTCTCTCGACGCGTTGGCAGTAGCTAACCCACGAGTTACACAGGTGTAATTTGTCCCCAGCCCGGGATAACCTGTGCATACTGCCGCCGGTCAAGTTTGATAAGCCGCAGGCGGACAATTACCTTAGAGCCCACACCAACTTCCCATTGACCTTCTTGCATACGAGCACGCTGCCCTTCCACGCACCCTGCTTATTAGTCGTGGTGCACCGCGAACCGGGCCGCCCGGCCTTACCTAATGTTGTACTTGTCGAAGTTGCTGTCGAGCCAGTGCAGCCTGTTCCACAACTGGTACCCGTCGTATTCCGGGCAATCCCGGGGCTCTCCGCCGTCGACGCGCCGTATGCGGCTCCGGTAAGCACAGTGCTGAACGCAGCTGCCGGTATGGCCGCCGTACCGGTGGCAGAGACCGCGCGCTGGATGACCAGATTCTCGCGTGAGGACCCAGAGTTGACGAAGGTCATCACACCTGAGTCGGACTGCACGCCCGCCGGCACCCCACCAGCTTGGTTCGAAATCACCGTTGCCGAACCTGCGTCGTAGGGGCCTGTGACGCTGCTGCCGGTGAAGGAAACGACGTTGGAACCCACGGAAACATAGAGCACCCACTGGTTACCGTTGAAGAAGATGTCGGGGTCGGTCGGCTGTCCTATGACCGGCAAACTCGTGCTTTCAATCGAGATCGCGGTGGCGTACAAGGTGTAATTGGCGCCGTCGCTGCCCTTGTCTTCCACCGCGATCTGAACTGGTATCGAGGTTGTCCCCACGACGTCCTGCATGGGCGGCACATATGCGATCACGAACCGACCGTCCGGCATTTGCCCGGCGAAACTGACGTCTCGGGCCAGCGCATTCGATCCGTTCGTCTTCTTAACCGCCAAGCGATCTGCGGTCGCCGAACCCGTGGTCATGTCAATGCGTGTCAAGCCTGCACCGATGACATAGAAGGTATTGCCGCGGCGGATGGCGTCGGGGACTGATCCAGAGAGCGGCTTCCATCCGGGCACATCCGACCAAACCGCGCCATCTTGGGACTGCGCCAGTCGAACGGTGTGGCCCGTTGGATTTTCGCAGTTCGAAGAGCAGGTATGAAAGGCCATGACATAGGCGGCCGAGGGTGGCGTCATCGAGAACCCTGAGTGAGCAGGACTCTCGGGATCCATCGGGCGGACCGCCTGCGACGGCGGCGCAAATATAGAGAACGCAAGTGCGAGAAAAGTGCTGCCAATCACTATTCGGGATGTGCGAATGACCAGATACTAATGCAGAATTCCGCGACAAGAAGTGAGTTTTCCAACGTCCTAATTTCCGATCCCAGTACTCATATCCCACAACGGTGTACTAAGTCGCTAGGCCACCGATAGGTGCCAACATGGCAAGTAGATCAGCCGTGCGCCATGCCACCATCGCGCCAAGAACAAGCAAGATCCCGACGACCCCCAAGTTTTGCCAAAGCATGCGATGTTCCCGCGGTGCCATCACCAACACCGCTGCCATCGCAGCACCGGTCAGCAGCCCGCCCAGGTGGGCTCGCCAATCGACACCTGGTGCAATGAAGCCGATGACAAAGTTGATGACCAGCAAGATCACAACCTGTTTGATGTCATAGCGCAGTCGACGCCCGGCGACAACCAGTGCGCCCATCAGACCGAAGATCGCGCCGCTCGCGCCAACCGAAACGGTATGGAAGTCACTGAATGCATATGAGGCAACACTGCCGCCGAGAGCTGCCACGATATAAAGCAACAGGTATCGGCCGTGACCTAGCAAACGTTCAAGTGTTGGGCCGAGAGCAAACAGCACATACATGTTGAAGGCAATGTGGAGGAAGGATCCGTGCAAGAACGCACCGGTAAGTAGCCGCCACCACTCGTTGTAGATCCCGATCCCAATCGGCCACATCCCCCAGTCACCAGCCACCGCATCAACCCCGAGCAGCATCTGCAGTGCGAATACCGCGACGTTTATGCCGATCAAGACATACGTGACAATGGGCTTCTTGACCTGTTTACCACCAGC
This sequence comes from Actinomycetota bacterium, assembly GCA_002737125.1. GTDB lineage: Bacteria > Actinomycetota > Actinomycetes > S36-B12 > S36-B12. The sequence goes on from NSHP01000043.1 coordinate 12,503, forward strand.
GAATGTACGCACTACCTGCTGCGCAGCCGCAGCAGTGCCAACACAAACCGGGCACTGGAAGCCAACCGGAGCCGTAACCATGCACTCAGGGCAGATTGGTTGATTACACCGCGTGCACCTGATGTAACTGACACGATCATGGTGCCGGTAACAAACCGGCGGAGCGCTATTTACCGGTGACTGCGAAGGGGAGTTAGTCACGATTGATCGTGATCGAAGAGATCACAACATCTGCCTTCGGGCGATCCTGTGATCCGGTTTCCACAGCGCCAATTGCGTCGACCACCTCACGGGAGAGCTGATCGGCAACCTCACCGAAGATGGTGTGCTTGAAGTTCAGCCACGCGGTCGGCGCAACGGTAATAAAGAACTGTGATCCATTGGTATTTGGCCCAGCATTTGCCATCGCCAGCAGATAAGGCTTATCGAACACCAACTCAGGGTGGGGCTCGTCGGCGAAGTTGTATCCCGGGCCACCGGTGCCGGTGCCCAGTGGGTCGCCACCTTGGAGCATGAAGCCGGGTATCACCCGGTGGAAGATGGTGCCGTCATATAGCGGCGCAGTGGACTTCGCTCGGGTTTTCGGGTCGGTCCACTCCCCGGTGCCGTCGGCTAAGCCGGTGAAGTTACGCACCGTCTTTGGAGCCTGGTCTGGAAAGAGGTTGACGTTGATATCGCCCATGCTGGTGTGGAGCGTCGCAGTTGTTGTCATGCTCCCATCCAATCAAGGGTCGGCCGGCGCTGATGATCTGGGGTGGGCCAACTTCACTTTGCGTTGATTATTGGTGTTAGGACGCCCGGATTGGGCGAACAGGTGAATAGTCTGGAATTGCGCATCGTGCATCGCCAAGATCGCATCAGTGGACTAGTCAGTCAATGGGCCTAACCACTTTCCCCTAACAAAAACGGGCCTTCTCCTCACCTTCTTAGAGGAAAGTGCCCGTTCTATGCGCTTATTGTGGAGGTTAGGAGACTCGAACTCCTGACTTCTGCCTTGCAAAGGCAGCGCTCTACCAACTGAGCTAAACCCCCTCGTAACTACGAGGACGTGCGGGTGACGATATTAAGTTATGCGGATTGTCAGCGCAGGTCGGGCTCGGTGGTGGCTTCTGACCAGAGGTCTTGCTCCGCCTTGCTGGCGGTGACCTGCCGGTAGATCACATAACCGATCCCAACCAGTGCTGCAACTATCAATAGTTT
>NSHP01000044.1 GCA_002737125.1 Actinomycetota bacterium
TGCGAGTGACTTCGGTTTGGCTGGTTGAAGGCGTTCAGATTTCCGGATATGAGTCGCTGACCGATGAGGTAGTTTCCGGGGCAATTCCTGAAATCCTGAACACCAACGGGCAAGAAGCGGCCACCGTAGCCGGCTTGGCTTACACCGTTGGGGTAACCACGGCGTTGCTGATTGCGGCAGTCGGGGTGGCGATCGCGGCAATCGTCGCCTTATTCCTCCTCGGTTCCAGGGGCAAGACATCCAAGAGCGCCGAGCACCCGGTGGCCCCAGACCCCGAAAAACCTTGAATTTTCGCGGTTTAAGGCCCTAAGTTTCACCTTGGGGTACCCCACTTTGACGTCGGGGGCCGGTTACGGGTAATCTCTTCACCTGTGCCTGAACCATCAGGTGCATCTCGTTGTGCGCGGCTTCCCCCGAAGATGCGCACGGGGCGCGAATGCGCCGGGGATCAACATGCGATTTGGCGTCGTGGTTGCCTGCTGGTAGCGCGACACACCCGACCGCGTGGGTCGAAGATCCTAGAGGGAATTGCACTACCAGCTCAGTTTTGACCGACGCGAAATCGAACGAGGAAGGTAGGCGAGTGCCCACGATCCAGCAGTTGGTCCGCAAGGGCCGACAGGACAAGGTCTCCAAGAGCAAGGCCCCAGCCCTTAAGGGCAGCCCGCAGCGGCGTGGGGTCTGTACTCGCGTTTACACGACCACCCCGAAGAAGCCGAACTCGGCGCTGCGCAAGGTGGCCCGTGTTCGTTTGACCTCCGGTGTCGAAATCACCGCCTACATACCAGGTGTTGGCCACAATCTGCAAGAGCACTCAATTGTCCTCGTGCGCGGCGGCCGCGTCCGCGATCTGCCCGGTGTCCGCTACAAAGTCATCCGCGGTGCCCTCGATACCCAAGGGGTAAAGAACCGCAAGCAGGCTCGCTCCCGCTACGGCGCGAAGAAGGAGAAGGCCTAATGCCTCGCAAGGGTCCAGCTACCAAGCGGCCGATCGTCAACGATCCAGTATTTAGTGCCCCGATCGTTACCCAGTTGATCAACAAGGTGCTGCTAGATGGCAAGCGTTCCACCGCTGAACGTATTGTTTATGGGGCCCTGGAAGGCTGCCGCGACAAAACCGGTACCGACCCGGTTCAGACGTTGAAGCGTGCCCTTGACAACATCAAGCCCACCCTTGAAGTGAGGTCTCGCCGCGTTGGTGGAGCGACCTACCAGGTGCCGGTCGAGGTCAAGCCCAATCGCAGCATCACTTTGGCGCTGCGCTGGCTCATTGGGTACTCGCGCCAGCGTCGCGAGAAGACAATGACCGAGCGCTTGATGAATGAAATTCTGGACGCTTCAAACGGTCTTGGCGCCAGCGTCAAGAAACGCGAAGATACCCACAAGATGGCCGAAGCCAATAAGGCTTTCGCCCATTACCGCTGGTAATCAAAAACTTCCACCCCGATAAACGAGAGCAACGGAGAGCAAAGTGTCGACCCAGACCGCACTCGATCTGGCCAAGGTCCGCAATATCGGGATCATGGCTCATATCGACGCGGGCAAAACCACGACAACCGAGCGCATCTTGTTTTACACGGGTATCAACTACAAGATCGGCGAAGTCCACGAGGGCGCAGCCACCATGGACTGGATGGAGCAGGAGCAAGAGCGCGGCATCACGATCACTTCGGCCGCAACAACCTGCAACTGGAAAGACCACACCATCAACATCATCGATACCCCCGGCCACGTCGACTTCACCGTGGAGGTCGAGCGATCACTGCGCGTGCTCGACGGCGCGGTGACGGTATTTGACGGTGTCGCCGGCGTTGAGCCGCAGTCTGAGACGGTGTGGCGCCAAGCCGATAAGTACAGTGTGCCGCGTATCTGTTTCATCAATAAACTCGACCGCACCGGTGCAGATTTCTATATGTGCGTTGACATGATCGTCAGCCGGCTCGGCGCGACCCCGTTGGTTCTCCAACTCCCTATCGGCAGCGAGGGTGACTTCCTCGGGGTGGTTGATTTGATCACCATGCAGGCGCTTACTTGGCGGGGCGAGACCCAAAAGGGTGATGACTACGAGTTAGAAGAGATCCCTGCCGACCTAGTTGATAAGGCAACGGAATATCGCGAGAAACTCCTCGAGACTTTGTCGGAAGCCGATGACGCAATCATGGAAAAATTCCTTGAAGGTGAAAGTTTCACGGTCGAGGAGTTACAGGCCGCGATCCGTCGCGCGACGTTGGCCTACAAGCTCACCCCGATATTGACCGGCTCGGCATTTAAGAACAAGGGGGTGCAGCCCATGCTCGATGCGGTGATTGCATACCTGCCATGCCCCCTTGATGTCACCGCAATTACTGGCACGAAGCCGGGTAACAGCGAAATCGTCATCGAGCGCCAACCCAATGACAAGGAGCCCTTCTCGGCCCTTGCTTTCAAGATCATGACCGACCCTCACCTAGGCAAGCTCACTTACCTGCGGGTTTACTCGGGTCGCCTTAATACCGGCACCGCGGTGCTGAACAGTGTCAAGGACCGCAAGGAGCGCATCGGCAAGATTTATCGAATGCACGCAAATAAGCGCGAAGAGATCGATTCGGTAGGCGCAGGCGACATCGTTGCAGTCATGGGCCTCAAGGACACCACCACGGGTGAGACCTTGTGTGATCCGAGTAATCCGGTGGTACTCGAGTCCATGACTTTCCCGGCTCCGGTGATCTCGGTTGCCATTGAGCCCAAGACTAAGAGTGACCAAGACAAACTCGGCGTAGCAATTCAGCGCCTTGCCGAAGAGGACCCAACTTTCCACGTCCGTACCGACGAGGAGACCGGCCAAACCATCATCGGTGGGATGGGCGAGCTGCACCTTGAGGTGCTGGTAGACCGGATGCGCCGTGAGTTCAGCGTCGAGGCAAATGTGGGCAAGCCGCAGGTCGCGTACCGTGAGACCATTACCAAGTCGGTCCAGAAAATCGATTACACGCACAAGAAGCAGACCGGTGGTTCGGGTCAGTTCGCGCGCGTCATCATTGACATCGCTCCGAACGCTGGTGCCGAGGGCGCTAATGAAGAGGGCTACACCTTCGAAAACAAGGTCACCGGCGGGCGCATCCCACGTGAGTACATCCCATCCGTCGACGCTGGTTGCCAAGAGGCCATGGATCACGGGGTACTGGCCGGTTACCCGATGGTCGACGTAAAGGTAACCCTCACCGACGGCGCCTACCACGACGTCGACTCTTCTGAACTCGCATTCAAGATCGCCGGCTCGATGGCCTTCAAGGATGCTGCTCGTAGGGCAGGCCCCGTCCTGCTTGAGCCAATGATGGCGGTCGAAGTCACCACCCCAGACGACTACATGGGTGATGTCATCGGCGACCTAAACTCCCGCCGCGGACAAATTCAGTCCATGGAGGAGCGTTCGGGAGCCCGTGTCGTAGCGGCACTGGTTCCGCTGTCTGAAATGTTTGGCTACGTAGGAGATTTGCGCAGCCGCACCCAGGGCCGAGCGAGTTACAGCATGCAGTTTGACTCCTACGCACAAGTTCCATCAAATGTGTCGCTGGAGATTATCGCGAAGGCTCGCGGCGAATAGTCGCGGATCACTGAAAAACAAATAAACAAGAACACACCACCGATCCGCGACAACGCCGGACGGCATTACGAAAAGGGAGAACTCAAATGGCGAAGGCCAAGTTTGAGCGCACCAAGCCGCACGTCAACATCGGCACCATTGGTCACATTGACCATGGCAAGACGACGCTGACCGCTGCGATCACCAAGGTGCTGCATGACAAGTACCCAGACGTGAACCCGTTCACGCCATTCGACATGATCGACAAGGCGCCAGAAGAGCGCCAGCGTGGTATCACGATCTCGATTGCCCACGTCGAATATCAGACCGAAGCCCGCCACTATGCACATGTGGACTGCCCAGGTCACGCTGACTACATCAAGAACATGATCACCGGTGCGGCCCAGATGGACGGCGCGATCCTCGTGGTCGCCGCGACCGATGGCCCGATGCCCCAGACCAAGGAGCACGTCCTCCTGGCTCGCCAGGTCGGCGTTCCCTCGCTGGTTGTCGCCCTGAACAAGTGCGACATGGTTGATGACGAGGATCTTCTCGAACTCGTCGAGATGGAGGTCCGCGAACTGCTTTCAATCTACGAGTTCCCGGGCGATGATATCCCCGTTGTTCGCGTAGCCGCCTTCCCCGCGCTGCAGGGTGACGCCAAGTGGGGCGAGTCGATTCTTGCTCTCATGGACGCGGTGGATGCCTACATCCCAACGCCCGAGCGTGAGATTGACAAGCCGTTCCTCATGCCGGTCGAGGACGTCTTCACTATCACCGGTCGTGGCACGGTCGTCACCGGTCGTATCGAGCGTGGTCAGGTCAAGATCAACGAGGAAATCGAAATCGTTGGTATTCGCCCCGGCCTGGCTCAAAAGACCACGGTCACCGGAGTCGAGATGTTCCGCAAGTTACTCGACGAAGGTCAAGCAGGCGAGAACGTAGGTCTACTGCTTCGCGGCACCAAGCGCGAGGACGTAGAGCGCGGCCAGGTTTGCTGCAAGCCCGGTTCGATCACGCCTCATACCGACTTCGACGCACAGGTCTACATCCTGTCGAAGGATGAAGGCGGCCGTCACACGCCGTTCTTCAATAACTACCGCCCGCAGTTCTACTTCCGCACCACCGATGTCACCGGTGTGGTTTACCTGCCAGACGGCAAAGACATGGTTATGCCAGGTGACAACACCGACATGCGCGTTGAACTGATTCAGTCCATCGCCATGGAAGAAGGCCTTCGGTTCGCCATCCGTGAGGGTGGACGCACAGTAGGCGCCGGTCGCGTTATCAAGATTCTGAAGTAGTTGGGAGGGGGTGGCAGTAATGCCACCCCCGCTCACCAAGTACCACCGGTATTACCCGAACCACAGCAAGAACCTGTAGCAGTCGGCATACGAGAAGTAAGGACACCAGCCACCATGGCGGGACAAAAGATCCGCATTCGGCTTAAGGCCTACGACCATGAGGTCATTGATTCCTCGGCGCGCAAAATCGTCGAGACAGTGATCCGGACTGGCGCGAAAGTTGCCGGCCCGGTGCCGCTGCCAACGGAGAAGAACGTGTACTGCGTTATCCGTTCGCCGCACAAGTACAAGGATTCACGCGAGCACTTTGAAATGCGCACGCACAAGCGCCTCATTGACATTCTCGACCCCACGCCGAAGACGGTTGATTCGCTTATGCGTCTTGACCTCCCAGCTGGTGTCGACATCGAGATCAAGCTGTAAGGACGCGAAGACCATGAGTACCAATGTGAAGGGCGTACTGGGCGAAAAGCTCGGCATGACCCAGGTGTGGGACGACAACAACAAAGTCGTGCCCATAACTGTGGTCAAAGCTGGGCCATGTGTTGTGACCCAGGTACGGACCGCAGACAAAGATGGTTATTCGGCTGTGCAGATTGCCTTCGGGGCTATTGACCCGCGCAAGGTGAATAAGCCAGATACCGGGCAGTTCGTCAAGGCAGGGGTGACTCCACGTCGCCACCTTGTCGAAATTCGCACCGACGATGCCACCGAGTACACCCTCGGGCAAGAGTTAGGCCCCGATACTTTCGAAGCGGGTCAGCGCATTGACATCGTGGGTACCACCAAGGGCAAGGGTTTTGCCGGTGTCATGAAGCGCCACGGTTTCCACGGCTTGCGCGCCACGCACGGTGTTACCCGCAAGCACCGCTCACCAGGTTCAATCGGTGGATGCGCAACCCCCGGTCGCGTTTTCAAAGGCATGAAGATGGCAGGTCGGATGGGTGGCATCCGCCAGACCACCTTGAACTTGGTCGTCTACGGCGTAGATGTCGAAAAAGGCTTGCTGCTAATCAAGGGTGCCATTCCCGGCCCCAAAGGTGGCTTGGTATTTGTCCGTACCGCTGTGAAGGAGGGCTGACCGTGACAGCTGTAGACGTTCGCACTCCTGCCGGCAAAGCATCCGGCAAAGTTGAACTACCCGCCGAGATCTTCGACGTACAGGTCAACATTCCACTTATCCATCAGGTCGTCGTGGCCCAACAGGCTGCTGCGCGCCAAGGTACCCATTCCACTAAGACCCGCGCTGAGGTAAGTGGCGGCGGGCGCAAGCCGTACAAGCAAAAAGGCACCGGCCGGGCCCGCCAGGGTTCAATCCGGGCACCCCAGTTCGTCGGTGGTGGGGTGGTCCATGGGCCGCAGCCACGTGATTACTCGCAGCGCACCCCGAAGAAAATGAAGGTTGCAGCACTGCGTGGCGCGCTTTCGGATCGGGCCCGCGAAGAACGCATTCACGTGGTTTCTGAGCTCGTTACCGGCGACGTCCCGTCAACCAAGAGCGCGACTGCATCACTTCAAGCCTTGGGACTTGAGGGCCGTGTGCTAGTTGTGGTCAGCCGCGAAGAGACGACTTCTTGGTTGAGCTTGCGCAATGTTGATAATGCGCACGTGGTCGCACCCGACCAACTCAATACCTACGACGTCATCGTCAGCGATCAGGTGCTTTTCACCAAGGCCGCTCTCGAAGCATTTCTAGAGGGCACCCCCAAGGGTAAGAGCATCAAGTCCGTGGCAAGGCAGTCGGAGGTAGAAGCGTGAGAATCCAAGACCCCCGCGACATTTTGATTTCACCAGTTATCTCAGAGAAGAGCTACGGGCTCCTTGATGAGAACAAGTACACGTTCATTGTCTCGCCAGACGCGAATAAGACGCAGATCAAAATTGCGGTCGAGAAAGTCTTTGGCGTGAAGGTAATCAGCGTTAACACGCACAACCGTGAAGGAAAGCGGATTCGCACCCGCACTGGCTTCGGTCGTCGCGCAGCAACAAAACGAGCGATCGTTTCTGTTGCCGCCGGTGATCGCATCGACATCTTTGGAGGCCCGGTCTCCTGACCGGGCAATCGACTAACGAGACGGAAGAGTTATGGGAATCCGCAAGTACAAGCCGACTACACCGAGCCGTCGTGGCTCGAGCGTGGCCGACTTCGTCGAGATCACGCGGTCAGAACCGGAGAAGTCACTAGTACGCCCGCTGCCTAAAAAGGGCGGCCGTAACAACTCCGGCAAGATCACCACCCGCCATCAAGGTGGCGGCCATAAGCGTGCCTATCGCATCATTGACTTCAAGCGCGCTGACAAAGATGGCGTACCCGCTCGCGTGGCACACATTGAATACGATCCCAACCGCACCGCGCGAATCGCACTGCTGCATTTTGCTGACGGCGAGAAGCGCTACATCATTGCGCCCAATAAGCTCAAGCAAGGCGATGCGATCGAGACTGGGCCAAGTGCTGATATCAAGCCGGGTAACAATATGCCGCTGCGCAATATCCCTGTTGGTTCGGTAATCCACGCTGTTGAGCTCCGACCTGGTGGCGGGGCAAAGATCGCTCGCTCGGCTGGTTCAAGTGTCCAGCTAGTTGCCAAGGACGGCCCTTACGCACAGTTGCGCATGCCGTCGGGTGAAATCCGCAATGTTGATATCCGCGCTCGTGCCACGATTGGCGAGGTAGGCAACGCCGAACAGTCCAATATCAACTGGGGTAAGGCCGGCCGGATGCGCTGGAAGGGCAAGCGCCCAACCGTCCGCGGTGTAGCAATGAACCCGGTTGACCATCCACATGGTGGTGGTGAGGGTAAAACTTCAGGTGGACGCCACCCGGTCAATCCAAATGGTAAGCCAGAAGGTCGCACTCGCAAGGCCAACAAGGCCAGCGACATGTTCATCGTCCGACGCCGCAAGACCGGCAAGAAGCGATAAGGGAACCGAAATATGCCACGCAGTCTGAAAAAGGGTCCGTTCGTCGACACCCATCTAATGAAAAAGGTGGAAGTCCAAAACGAGGCTGGGTCAAAGAACGTGATTAAGACCTGGTCACGTCGTTCGATGATCATTCCGATCATGCTCGGCCACACGATCGCTGTGCACGACGGCCGCAAGCATGTACCGGTGTTTGTCTCAGAGAACATGGTCGGGCACAAGCTTGGCGAGTTCGCCCCGACCCGCACCTTCAAAGGCCACATCAAGGACGACCGCAAAGCTAAGAAGCGCTAGTTAAGACCTTTTTCTGCCAAGCACGATTTCCAAACAGACCACAGACCGAGCAACGAGAAGCAAGGGGATAGCGATGGAAGCCAGGGCCCAGGCGCGGTACGTCCGTGTCACGCCCATGAAGGCGCGCCGCGTCATCAACCTCATCAGAGGCATGAATGCGGCAGACGCCCAGGCGGTATTGACGTTCGCACCCCAAGCGGCCAGTGAGCCGATTGGCAAGGTGCTCGCGAGCGCAATTGCTAATGCGACAAACAACCACGCGATGGACTCCCGGGGTCTAGTGGTTAGCGAGGCATTCGTGGACGAAGGCCCCACGATGAAGCGCATTCGCCCGCGGGCCCAAGGCCGTGCTTACCGCGTGCGCAAGCGCAGCAGTCATATCACCGTGATCGTGTCCGATGGTGCGGCGATCATCAAGCCGGCTAAAGCGGTTAAGCCGGTCAAGCCGGTCAAGCCAGCCAAAGAAGTGGCCGCGCCAAAGGCTGAGGCGAAGGCTCCGGCCGCGAAGAAGGCTCCGGCAGCGAAGAAGGCTCCGGCAGTTAAAAAGACGACAGCGAAGGCGACAACCAAGTCGACCGACGCTAAGAAGAAGGGATGACCCGACCGTGGGCCAGAAAGTAAACCCGCACGGCTTCCGCCTGGGTATCACCACCGACTTCACGTCGCGCTGGTTCGCTGACTCAGCCAAAGAGGGCCAGCGTTACCGCGATTACGTCGATGAGGATGTGAAGATCCGCAAGCTTCTTGCCACGGGCATGGAGCGCGCTGGTATCTCCAAGGTCGAGATTGAGCGCACCCGGGAGCGGGTGCGAGTTGATATTCATACAGCACGCCCGGGTATTGTCATCGGTCGTCGTGGTGCAGAAGCCGATCGGATCCGCAGCGACCTCGAAACCTTGACGGGCAAGCAGGTGCAGCTCAACATCCTCGAGGTCAAGAACCCTGAAATTGATTCGCAGTTGGTTGCTCAAGGCATCGCCGAGCAACTCTCCAGCCGGGTTTCGTTCCGTCGCGCAATGCGCAAGGGCATGCAGAGCACCATGAAAAGTGGCGCTAAAGGCATCCGGGTGCAGGTTTCCGGCCGCCTGGGTGGTGCTGAAATGTCGCGTACTGAGTTCTACCGCGAAGGCCGAGTGCCGTTGCACACGCTGCGAGCTGATATTGACTACGGTTTCTACGAGGCCCGCACCACCTTTGGTCGGATCGGCGTGAAGGTCTGGATCTACAAGGGCAATGCCCTCGGTACCCGAGCTGAGCGTGAGGCGGCAGCTGCCACCGCACGTTTGGGCCAGCGAGCTGTCGCTCCGGCACGCCCGCGCGGACCCCGCTCTTCAGATGAGGTTGTTGAGTCCCCGGTTGTTGAGTCCCCGGTTGTTGAGGCTGCGGTCGAGACAGCGGTCGTCACGCAAGCGCAGGAGGGCTAAAGATGCTTATTCCGCGCAGAGTCAAGCACCGCAAGCAGCACCACCCAACGCGCCGAGGAGCGGCCAAGGGTGGCACCGCCGTGACGTTTGGCACATTTGGTTTGCAGGCCCTTGAGCCCGCATACGTAACGAACCGGCAAATTGAGTCGGCTCGTATCGCCATCACCCGGCATATCCGTCGTGGTGGCAAGGTGTGGATCAACATCTACCCCGATCGCCCCCTAACCAAGAAGCCTGCTGAAACCCGCATGGGTTCTGGTAAGGGTTCACCGGAGTGGTGGATCGCGAACGTCAAGCCAGGTCGGGTGATGTTCGAACTTTCGTACCCAGACGAGAAAGTTGCGCAGGAAGCGCTTACGCGCGCTATGCACAAACTTCCGATGAAGTGCCGCATTGTCCGGCGCGATGAAGCAGGTGAGGACTAAATGGCGGCTGGAACTCAGGTTGGTGAACTTCGCAACCTCGATAGCGCTGAATTGACGGCCAAACTCCTTGAGTCAAAGGAAGAGTTGTTCAACCTTCGCTTCCAAGGTGCGACAGGGCAGTTGGAGAACCACGGACGCCTCCGCGCCGTGCGCAAGGACATTGCGCGGATCTACACGATCTTGCGTGAGCGTGAGTTGGGCATTACGCCCATTGAGGGTGGTGCCGCATGAGCGCGAACGAAGTCAATAGTGACGTGGAAAAGCGTGGCTACCGCAAGACCCGCGAGGGCCTGGTAGTTAGCGACAAGATGGACAAGACGGTGGTTGTCGCGGTCGAAAACCGGTTCAAGCATCCGCTCTACGGCAAGGTTGTCCGTCGGACAAGCAAGCTGAAGGCGCACGACGAGGCCAACGCTGCCGGTATCGGCGACCGCGTTCTCGTGATGGAGACCCGCCCGGTGTCAGCCACAAAGCGCTGGCGCGTGGTCGAGATCCTCGAGAAGGCTAAGTAGCCCGGCACTAAGCAAGCCCAAATAATAATTCCAAATCCGCAACGCAAAGTTCCGCCAGGCTCGGTAGAGAACCGGCAGACGATCAGGAGAATGAAGTGATTCAGCAAGAGTCGCGACTAAGAGTCGCCGACAACACGGGCGCAAAGGAACTCCTTTGCATTCGAGTTCTCGGTGGGTCGGGTCGGCGCTATGCCGGCATCGGCGACGTCATCGTCGCAACGGTGAAGGATGCCATCCCAGGTGGCGGTGTCAAAAAAGGTGAGGTCGTTAAGGCTGTCATCGTGCGCACCCGCAAGGAGCGCCGTCGCCCCGATGGTTCGTACATCCGTTTCGACGAGAACGCAGCGGTCATCCTAAAAGCTGATGGTGAGCCGCGCGGAACTCGCATCTTTGGTCCAGTTGGTCGTGAACTTCGCGAGAAGAAGTTCATGAAGATCATCTCGTTGGCTCCGGAGGTGCTGTAGTCATGCCAGATGTGAGAATTCGCAAAGGTGACCTAGTCCAGGTGATTTCGGGCAAGGATCGCGGCGTTAAGGGTAAGGTCATTGAAGTAATCCCCGAGGCGGACCGCGTCATCGTCGAAGGTGTGAACCGCATTAAGAAGCACACCAAGGTGGGGCAAAATGCCCGCGGCTCCAAGACCGGCGGCATCATCACAACTGAAGCCCCAATCCACGTTTCGAATGTGATGATCATCGACCCGGAGGACGGCCGCGCCACGCGCATCGGCTACCGACGCGAAAAGGTCGAGAAGCGTCGCCCGGACGGCTCAACATACGAAGCAGAGCGCAGTGTGCGCATCTCACGTCGCACAGGTAAGGACATCTGATGACATCGACAACATCGACTGCTCCGCGCCTGAAGGCGCGTTACCGCGAGGAGATCGTGCCCGCGCTGAAATCCGAATTCGCCTTCGGCAACGTCATGCAGGTTCCCTCGGTAACCAAAGTGGTCGTCAACATGGGTGTCGGCGAAGCCGCCCGCGACTCTAAGTTAATTGAAGGTGCGATTCGCGACCTAGCAGAGATCACCGGCCAAAAGCCCCAGGTGACTAAAGCTCGCAAGTCCATCGCCCAGTTCAAGTTGCGCGAAGGCCAGCCGATCGGCGCCCATGTCACCTTGCGCGGTGACCGCATGTGGGAATTTCTCGACCGGTTGATTTCGGTCGCGCTACCTCGGATCCGCGACTTCCGCGGGCTCTCGCCGAAGCAATTCGATGGCAAGGGCAATTACACCTTCGGCCTTAATGAGCAGTCAATGTTCCATGAGATCGATCAGGACAAGATCGACCGCGTCCGTGGCATGGATATCACGGTTGTTACCACCGCTCAAAATGATGCTGAAGGCCGCGCTTTGCTTCGCCTTCTCGGATTCCCCTTCAAGGAGGCCTGATCCACATGGCGAAAAAAGCACTGATCCAAAAGCAGCAGAAGAAGCCTAAGTTCAAGGTGCGGGGTTACACCCGCTGCAATAAGTGTGGACGCCCACACGCGGTCTACCGCAAGTTCGGCCTGTGCCGGATTTGCGTGCGTCAAATGGCACATGCCGGCGAATTGCCGGGTGTGACTAAGAGCTCCTGGTAATCAACGACGTCGAAGGTCCGGGTTTTCCGGAAACCACAACGAGGAAGGCCGACTGGCAATGACAATGACTGACCCGATCGCCGACATGCTTGCGCGCCTGCGCAATGCAAACTCGGCGTATCACGATGCTGTGACTATGCCCCACTCCAAGATGAAAGAAAGCATTGCCGAGATCCTCAAGCGCGAGGGTTACATTGGCGGCTGGAACGTCTCGGATGCGGTTGTCGGTAAAACTCTTACGCTGGAGTTGAAGTACGGCCCGACGCGCGAGCGCTCGATCGCCGGACTTCGTCGCGTTTCTAAGCCAGGCCTACGGGTCTATGCGAAGAGCACCGGTATTCCACGCGTTCTCGGCGGCCTCGGTGTCGCAATCTTGTCCACCTCATCAGGGCTGTTGACCGATCGACAGGCCCACCAGAAAGGCGTAGGTGGAGAAGTCCTCGCCTACGTCTGGTAACCGGGAAGGAGCGCGCAAATGTCACGTATTGGACGCATGCCGATCCTGGTTCCATCCGGGGTCAATGCACAGATCGCCGGCAATGACATCACCGTGACGGGCCCCAAGGGCACGTTGTCGATGAAAGTTGCTGAGCCGATCGTTGTGGAAAAGCAAGAAGATGGCACGTTGTTAGTGACTCGTCCCAATGACGAGCGCTCCTCGCGGTCACTTCACGGCCTGACTCGCACCTTGGTTGCCAATATGGTGACCGGGGTCACGAACGGGTATGAGAAGACGCTTGAGATTGTGGGCACGGGTTACCGTGTTGCAGCAAAGGGCACCGACCTGGAGTTTGCTCTCGGATTCAGCCATCCGGTCGTGGTTCCAGCCCCGGCCGGAATTGCCTTTCGTGTGGAAAGCCCGGTTAAGTTCACGGTGGTTGGTATCGATAAGCAGCAAGTCGGCGAAGTTGCGGCCAATATTCGCAAGTTGCGCAAGCCAGAGCCCTATAAGGGTAAGGGTGTGCGTTACGAGAATGAGGTCGTCCGTCGTAAGGCCGGAAAGGCGGGCAAGAAGTGAGTAGCTTCGGAGTTAAGTTGGGCGGGTCGGGCAACAAGGTTGCCATCGGCCGCAAACGTCGTCATATTCGCGTTCGCAAGAAGGTATCCGGTACTGCGGACCGTCCGCGTTTGGTTGTTAGTCGCTCAGCGCGCCACATGGTCGCGCAGGTCGTTGACGACACGGAGGGCCGCACGTTGGCCTCAGCTTCCTCAATGGAAGTTGATCTGCGCGCAGCGAGCGACGATAAGTCCGCAAAGGCACGCAAGGTTGGCCAGCTGATCGCAGCACGCGCGAAGCAGGCCGGTGTTGAGGCCGTGGTCTTTGACCGCGGTGGAAACAAGTACCACGGTCGCGTAGCAGCTCTCGCGGAGGGCGCCCGCGAGGGTGGCCTGGATTTCTAAGCGGATTACGGAATAGGTAGGAGAGGGAACCTTATGGCAGCAACCTCGCGTCGCGGAAGCGGCGCAGGCACAGGCACAGGCAC
>NSHP01000045.1 GCA_002737125.1 Actinomycetota bacterium
TTGGCATCAGCTAGAGGTAACAGCCCATCCACGGTTTGCCGGAGCTTTGATCTATCACGCCAATTAAGGAGCTGTTCGATCAGGGGATCACTCGTTTGGGCATAAAGTGCTTGCAGCGCTTCGGCATCGGTCGTATAGCCGGTCTTGATCTTCTTAGTTTTTGGCAGGTTTCGGTCAAAAAAAAGAACTTCTTGCAGTTGCTTCGGCGACCCTAGGTTAAAGGCTCGCCCGACGATTTCATGGGCGCGCGTTTCGGCGTCATGCATTGTTGCGGCAAATTCGGCTGAGAGGGTTTGTAACTCTGCAATGTCCACGGCGATACCGGCGTGCTCCATTCGAGCAAGCACATCGACAAGTGGCAGTTCAATCCCCACTAGAACTTTCAGTGCATCTTCACTTTCAAGGGTCTTTGTTAATTCGAGTGTTAACTCCCCGATCACGGCCGCTTGCTCCGCGAGCCCCTCATGTGATTGCGCATCGTCAAAACTCAATTGGTCACTGCTTGTCTCGGTGAGCAACTCGCGGCCGAGTAACCGCTGGGCTAGATCAGCGAGGACGAAGGAGCGTTGGCCGGGCGCCACTATGTAGGCGGCCAACGCGGTGTCAAACGCCAAACCTTCAATGGTCGAACCTGCGCTGGCTAGGGCTAGCGCCGGCCCTTTCGCATCGTGTGCCCACTTCGATATCGCCGGATCAGCTAACCAATCAAGGACCGCGCACTTGGCCGCAAGATCAGTGACTTCGATTATGGCCGCCGCGCCGACCGAATCGACGATGCCGACCGCATCCAAGACTCCAACCCCGCGCCCCCAGACCCCAGCGAACGCGACAGAACACGGAGGGCGCAACCCAGCCAGCCAACCCTTCGCGGCCGATCCAGCAACACCAACCGCCGTGATCGCCTTAGGGCCGGGCACGGTAGCGCCACCGATCACCTGCCTCCCGGGGTCTTTAGTTGTTTTAGGGCGCCCCGCGAATAACCGATCCCGCAGGGTCCGAAATTGCAAAGCCTCGAATATCTGCTCAACTGCCACCTCATCCCAAGGTCGCAATTCGCAGTCGGTGATTGCTAGGTCAATTGGCACATCAGTGCGCAGGGCCGTTAGGTCGCGGTTAATGATGACCTGCGGCAATGCGGTACGGAGTGCATCACCGACCTTGCCGGGTACCTCGGTCACCCGATCTATCAACTGGGCAAGTGATCCATATTCTTTGATCCATTTCGCGGCGGTTTTCTCACCAACACCGGGGATGCCCGGCAGGTTGTCACTTGGGTCACCCCGAAGTGCCGCGTAATCTGGGTATTGCGTCGGGCTCAAACCATATTTCTCCTGCACCGCATCTGGTGTCATGCGCGCAAGATCAGAGACTCCTTTCTTTGGATACAGCACCGTGACCTGCTGGTTTACCAATTGGAAGGCATCGCGATCTCCGGTGACGATGAAGACTTCACCACCAGTGCGCAGGGCCCGACCAGTTAAAGTCGCGATGACATCGTCAGCTTCGAACCCATCACACTGAACCGCGGGGATTCCCATCGCCCGCACGACCTCTTGGATTAGGTCCACCTGACCTTTGAACTCCACGGGCGAGGCCGCGCGATTTGCCTTGTACGCCGAGAACTCCTCCGTTCGGAAAGTGTGGCGCGAAACATCAAAGGCGACCGCCACATGCGTTGGCTGCTCATCGCGCAGCACGTTGATCAGCATTGAGGTGAACCCGTAAACGGCATTGGTGGGTTGCCCGGTAGAGGTTGAAAAATTCTCGACTGGGAGCGCATAAAAGGCCCGATACGCAAGTGAGTGGCCATCAAGTAGCAATAGCCGGATTTTCGTCACCTGTTGATCCTAAAGGCGCTCAGTCATCCGATCTGACGTTGCCGGCAACATGGCCCTAGAGTTTGCCCATGAGCCAATCCACCGAGGGCCGCCTGCCGCTACTACGCGAGTTGCCTGGCGCTGGGGCCGGGGCACTGGCCGAGCGAATGCAGATAGTGGTGACCGAGGCGGTGCCCGGGCGTGTGGTTGCGACCATGCCCGTTGAAGGCAACACCCAGCCATATGGCCTACTACATGGTGGGGCCAGCGCGGTGCTGGCCGAGAGTTTAGGCTCTATCGCGGGCACAATCCATGCCGGCCCTGGTCGCATGGTTGTCGGCGTCGACCTTTCGTGCACGCACCACCGGGGCGCGCGCAGTGGCCTGGTGACCGGCGTCTCCACCCCCCTTCATGAGGGCCAGACAGTAGCTACCTACAGCATCACCATTACCGACGATGGCGGCCACCTGCTTTGCACCGCGCGGCTGACTTGCCTCATTCGTAAATTATCCGGTGGTTAACACCCCTAAGGTGAACCCATCGGACTATGCTCCTGACGCTCACTATATAAAAGCTAAGGGGAAGCGCATCCGTACCAGGATTAGGCCGCGTTTCTACGTTGGGGCCCTTCTTACCACCATCGCGGCTTGTCTGCTGCTGGTCTTTGCGCCTTCGGCCGCTGCCGACGGCACGGCAATCGTGGGCACCCTTAAAGGCCCCGATGGTGCTGCGCTGACGAACGTCTCCCTCACGGTCGTCGCCGAAGGTTTTACCGAGACGGTCTCGACGGGGGCGGACGGGGCTTTTCGCATTGAAGTCCCAAAGGGAGGTAAGTACCAGTTAAGCGTAGATGCGGCCACCTTGCCCACCGGCATCACATTTAGTAAGGCAGAGGACCAAAACCGATCAATTTTGGTGCTGATGGGCGATAAGAAAGTGCTCTTCACTTTTGCGAGCGGCACCGATGGGGGTAGCACTACAACTAGTTCATTCACTTGGGCGCGGATCTCCCAATTACTCGTGGACGGCCTGTTCTTCGGGATTTTGATTGCCCTTGGTGCGGTGGGCTTGAACTTGATTTTCGGTACCACCGGGTTAACAAACTTCTCCCACGGCGAACTCTTGACATTGGGTGCCTTCACCGCCATCGTGCTCAATGAGTTGGGCTTGAACCTAATAATCGCCGCTCCGTTAGCCATTATCATCAGCGCGATCTTGTGGGGTTGGGGCCAAAACAAGATCCTCTGGAAGCCGCTGCGCCGGCGCAAGACCGGCCTTATCGCGAGCATGGTCGTGACTATCGGCCTGGCGATAACGATCCGCTATATCTTGCTCCTTTTCTTTGGCGGATCCCCACGCAGTTACCAACAATTCGCCGGCCAATCTGGCTTGGAGTTTGGCCCGGTGAGTATCACCCCGAAGTCGATCGTTTTTGCGGTTTTGGCCGCCATAGCCATCGCTGCCACGGTTATTTGGCTGCAACGCTCGCGCATAGGTAAGGCCACCAGGGCGGTTTCTGATAATCCGGCACTGGCATCGGCCACCGGTATTGACGTTGAGCGAGTCATCTCCGTCGTCTGGATCCTTGGTGCTGGGCTCGCAGCTTTCGCTGGCATTTATCTCGGGTCAACCCAAGACGTCACCTGGAATATGGGTCAGCGTCTGCTCTTAGTCATGTTCGCGGCGGTAACCCTCGGCGGGCTTGGCACCATCTACGGCGCCATTGTTGGCGCCCTAGTAGTCGGTATGTTCGTGCAGTTGTCCACCTTGATTATCCCCACCGAGATGAAGACCGTGGGTGCCCTGTTCTTGATGATCATCATTTTGCTGGTGCGACCACAAGGCATTCTTGGTCGACGAGAGCGGGTGGGATAAGACATGGATTTCTCATTCGTAATAGGTCAGTCCATCACCCAGGCACTAGGTGTCACGGCGATAATCTACTGCCTGGCCGCCATGGGCCTAAACCTCCAGTTCGGCTATACCGGCCTCCTTAACTTCGGGCAGGTGGCCTTTGCGGCAATAGGCGCCTACTCAATTGGCGTCATAGTGATCAGTTTCGGCGCCAGCCTATGGGCTGCGATCCCCATCGGTTTATTGGCTTCAGTGGCATTGGCCCTGGTTTTGGGTATTCCTACCCTGAGGCTTCGAGCCGACTATCTGGCAATCGTCACGATAGCAACCAGTGAGATCATCCGACTGATGGTGCGCTCAATTGCCCTACGCGAAACTTTCGGTGGCGCGAACGGGATAAACGGCAAAATGGGTCAAGCCTTCCATGACCTAAACCCATTCCACGCTGATATTGAACTGCCGTTCTTGACTTGGACCCGCCAAGATCTTTGGGTCGTAACAGTCGGCTGGTCGCTAATCGCTATTTTCACCCTGGCTACTTGGTTGCTAGTTCGCAGCCCCTGGGGCCGGGTCGTTAAGGGTATCCGCGAGGACGAGAACGCGGTGGTATCGCTAGGTAAGAACGCGTACGTCTACAAGATGCAGGCACTTGTTTTGGGTGGCCTACTCGGCACGGTTGGCGGCATAGTTTGGGCAGTCGCGAAGCAATCGGTACAGCCCGATAACTTCGTACCGGATGTAACGTTCTTCTCCTACACCATATTGTTACTCGGTGGTGCTGCGCGAGTTTTCGGGCCGATCGTGGGCGCAATTATCTTCTGGTTCTTGCTGGTATTCGTTGGTGAATTCTTGAACCAGATGATTGCGGCCGGCTGGATTACCTTCTTGCTGCCGACCGACGTTGGCCCAATCCGCTTCATCCTGGTTGGTCTTGGTCTAATGGGCCTGATGATATTTAGACCGCAAGGCATCTTCGGCGATAAACGAGAGTTGGCCCTTGATGCCCGCTAACGGCCAACGTGCCCTGGAGGCGCAATCAGCTCTCGCCACGGTGCCACGAGTACCTGGTGCATCCAAGCCAGATCCGATCTTGGTAGCGAGTTCAATTGTGCGCCGCTTTGGTGGGCTTTCAGCCGTTGACGTTGACCATGTCGAAGTTCAACGTGGCTCTATTACGGCACTCATCGGCCCCAATGGCGCCGGCAAAACCACATTCTTCAACCTGCTAACCGGATTCGACGCTCCAGATGAGGGTGCCTGGTCTTTTAATGGCAGGTCCATGGGTCGGCTATCCCCCTATCGGGTAGCCCGGCTCGGAATGGTCCGTACCTTCCAGCTCACCAAGGCGCTTAACCGCCTACGGGTAATCGACAATATGTTGCTCGGCGCCAAAGGTCAGCGTGGTGAGCGTCTGTGGGCTTCGCTTTTCCCCTTCCTCTGGCGCGGCCAGGAGGTCAAGAACACCGAGCGTGCAGATGTGTTGCTTAAACGATTTAGCCTTGATGCCAAACGTGGCGATTTCGCCGGCTCACTATCTGGCGGACAACGCAAATTGCTCGAGATGGCCCGCGCACTAATGTCGGAGCCCGAGCTAATCATGCTGGACGAGCCAATGGCTGGTGTGAACCCAGCTTTAACCCAGAGCTTGCTTCAGCACATCAAAATGATTCGCGAGGAAGGCTCGACCGTGCTCTTCGTCGAGCATGACATGGATATGGTCCATGACATCAGCGACTGGGTAATAGTCATGGCCCAAGGCAAGATCATCGCCGAAGGGCCTCCCGGCGACGTCATGAAGAACTCTGAAGTTATTGATGCCTATCTCGGATCCCGCCATGAGAAGGCACTCACTGAATCTGGCGAATCACTGACGACGGGAGAAATTAAGTGAGTTTCCTCGAGCCCAGTGACCTACCAGCAAGCGGCAGCCCCGATAACCTTAAGGAGTTCACTAGAGAGCTCAATCTTGATGCGTCCAAGCCAACCCATGGCCATGAAGTTAGTATCGAGCAGCAGCACGCCTCCGAGTCCGTTGGAGCCCTAATCAGGGCCGATAACCTCATTGCTGGCTACTTCCCGGGGGTCAATATTCTCAACGGTTCAGACCTTTATGCCAAGGAGGGTGAACTTGTCGGCATCATCGGCCCTAACGGCGCCGGTAAGTCGACCTTATTGAAAGCCCTTTTCGGGCTGGTGAACGTGACTTCAGGCGCAGTGCTCCTTCGCGACGAGGACATCACCAACCTGCGGGCCGATCAACTTGTTAAGCGCGGTGTCGGATTTGTGCCTCAGAACAACAATGTGTTCCCGTCGCTCACCATCGAGGAGAACATGCAGATGGGTGCCTATCAGGACCCGAAGTCCTTTAAAGAACGCTTTGAGGTGGTAACTGACCTATTTCCGGCGCTCGGCACGCGGCGTAAACAGCGCACCGGTTCACTTTCCGGTGGCGAACGCCAAATGGTTGCCATGGGTCGAGCGCTCATGATGGCGCCCAGCGTGCTGCTACTTGATGAGCCAAGTGCCGGGCTAAGCCCAGCACTACAGGACGAAGTATTTGTACGAGTCAAGGACATTAATGCATCTGGTGTCACGGTCATCATCGTTGAGCAAAATGCCCGACGCTGTCTCCAAATTGTCGACCGTGGGTATGTGCTGGATCAGGGGAAGAACGCCTATACCGGCACAGGAGCCTCTTTGGCCAACGACCCGAAGGTGATTGAGCTATACCTCGGCACCCTTGCCAAGGCCTAGTCAGATTTTGTCACCGCCACCAGATCCGACTCACCACACCCGAGCCACCACCCGCGGATGCGCACGTTTTTGTCGTGAAAACCTGGGTTTTTGCCGATTTCACGACAAAAACGTGCGCGCCCAGCCCAGTTGCTGCGCTGCATCATTACGGTCCGCCCGAGTGCGCTTTCAATCAATACAAAGCGGTGGGCCCCCTCCCGAAGGAGAGGGCCCACTGACTGCCTAGCTAGTTACTGAGTTGCTCACCTTACGGCAGCGGGACCTCAGCTGTGACCTTGCCGATTTCTTCAAATGCACCGTTAGAGGTGTACTGATTGATCGAGATGGTCGCTGATGCAGGATCGCCGTACTGGTTGAAGTCCAGCGGTCCGGTTACCCCATTGAAATCGAAATCCGTGCCGGCCTGGAAAAGCGCCAAGCAGTCTGCATACGTGGTGCAGGCCTCGCCAGGGCTGCTGGTCACATTAGCGAGCGATGCCGCAATGGCAGTGCCGTCAGCGCAACCTGCAACGTTCGCAGCAAGTGCTACCACCATGGTGGCGTCGTATGACTGAGCACCGTAGGTGTAGTCGGTCAGCGCAGGATCAACCGCGAGGAGAGCCGCGTTGAACGCGGTGAGATCGGCTTCGCCGGACGGAACCGTGGCGATAACACCCTTCATCGTGTTCTTCGGGAACTCCTTGTAGGCCTCTGTGGAGATGTTTCCATCAACGAGGTAGACCTGCTGATCCTTCGGGCCAACACCCTGCTTGATCATTTCCTGGAGCAACTTGACCGACTCTTCGAAACCGATCACGACGATTGCCTCAGGTGCACCCGCCTTGATCTCCGCAACCTCTGCATCAAAAGTGGCTGCCTCCGGGTCGTAGAGCAGTTCGCTGGTGACAGTGCCACCGGCCTCGGTGAAGTTCTTGGAGAAAGCCTTCTCCAAGCCCTCGCCGTATGCATCTTGGCGAGCGATTACCGCGGCCTTGGTGATGCCTGAGTCAATGGCGGTTGACGCGAGGATCGCGCCCTGCAGTGCATCGGAGGGGGCAACGCGCCAGTACAGCCCATTGTCCTCGTAAGTGGTCAGTGCTGGTGAGGTGTTTGCCGGCGAGATCATCAAGGCACCTTGTGAGGTGATCTTGTCGATAACGGTTAACGAAACACCAGATGAAGCTGCACCGATGATGACCGTGGCACCCTGTGAGAGGGCTGCGTCGGTCGTCTGGGTTGCAATATCGGTCGAGGTATCGCCCGAGTCGCCATCGATATTTACCATTGGTGCACCAAGTACGCCGCCGGCAGCATTGATCTCGTCGACCGCCATCTTTACGCCCGCGAATTCAGGTGGGCCGAGGAAGGCAAGGCTGCCCGTTGCTGGCAACAAAGTTGCAGTTATCAGGGTCGGGCTCTTGCATTCGGAAGCGGCCGGCGCTGAGGCAGCTGCTTCCGTTGCTGCTGGCGCTGCACTTGCAGCTGCTTCCGTTGCTGCTGGCGCTGCACTGGACTCGGTGCTCGTCGATGATCCGCCACAAGCGGCCAGACCAAGCGAAACAATCCCCAGCACGGCGGCCGACTTAATGACCATTGTGTGCTTCATGCATCTCCTTGATTCAATAGAAAGTGACGGCAGGTGCCTTCACATTGCAATCACCCTACTTCGTGCACCATTAGTTGGGAAATTAGGACTCCGGATAGTGCCCGGTTCGTAATCGGACCGTTACCTAGGCCCACTCTTCAGCTGATATTCGGACTGGCTAGCACCCGGGCCGCCACCTCCGCCAAGGTTAACCGATCGTCCATCGCTTGCTGTCGCAGCAAGGTAAAAGCCGCTGCCTCGGTCAGGCCTAGGTCACTTTGGAGCCGGGCCTTAGCCCGATCGACCACCTCGCGAGCGGCGACCCGGTCCTGCAAATTGGCGATCTGCGCCGCCAGCTCCTGCAATTGCGCCCACCGCGCCACCGCCAACTCAATCGCCGGGGTGAGATCACTGGCACTAAACGGCTTGACAAGGTAGCCCAAAGCCCCGGCCGATGCCGCTTTTGCTACCACCTCGGCCTGGCTGAAGGCCGTCACCATCACTACCGGTGCCAATTTGGCGGACACGATCTCCTCAGCCGCACTAAGCCCATCGCGAATTGGCATGGCAACGTCTAAGAACACTACGTCGGGGCTTAGTTCACGGGCCAAAGCCACCGCCTGCTCCCCATCCCCAGCCTGCCCAACTACCTCGTAGCCGAGCTCGCCAAGCATTTCTACCAAATCCATCCGAATAAGTGCTTCGTCCTCGGCGACCACGACGGTGCGGGGGCCGAGCGACACTTCTCCACCGGCCATAGCTAAACCATAGTTACGCGGCTCGTGACCCCGGCGGTGGACCGGCTACTCTTGACTTTGCGCCCCGGTACCCCAACCGGCAGAGGGAGCCGACTCAAACTCGGTCCAGTGTGAGTTCAAATCTCACTCGGGGCACAGACAAAACATCTCACTTTCGCGCCGGATTTTCGCACGGTTGGATCAGGTCACGGTGGTACTAGCGGTAATAGGCTAATGGCCACCATGGGCTACCGGGAAACCTCAGAAGGTTAATGCACCAAATGACTACTGAAACTGTCTTGGTGACCGGATCATCTTCTGGCGTCGGCCGAGCAAGGGCCTTGTAACTTGATCAACGTAGTTTCTTAGTTTCTGCCGGAGTCCGACACGAGGTCGATTCGGATGAATTAAAAACGAATTCCCCGCCTCAACTTACTCCTTTGATACTTGATGTGACTCGACCAAATCAAATTGCCGCCGCGGTGGATCATTTGGCGAGTGCTCATGGCGAAAAAGGAATCGACGCCTTGGTCAATGTGGCGGGTATTGCCGATTTCGGGCCAATCGAAACGCTCTCGATTGATCCACTGAGGCAGATCTTCGATGTTAACTTCTTTGGAGTAGTGGCCCTTACTCAAGCGATGATTCCGCTCTTGCGCATGAGCCGTGGCCAAACTGTGGATGTCGGTGCGGTTGGCGCCCACACCACGATCCCCTTCGGTTTCACAATCTGCTCGTCCAAGCACGCATTGGAATCGCGCACTTCCGGGCTTCTTGTGAAGTTAGCCCCCTGGGGAATTGATGTCATAGCGTAGACCCGTCATCAATCGCCACCCAAGCGGCAAGTCAGATGGTGTCTCAGACGCAGGCGCTCATTGCGAGCACATTCTCCCAAGATGACAGGTGAAATTACGAAATCAACCTTCTTGCGATGGCCTCATCCACGCGCGAACAGGAGAGGTCAGGAATTCTTCCCGAGGGCGTGGCAAAAGAAATAGCTCGGGCAATTACCGCAACACGTCCGAAGTCTCGCTATCTCGTGGGACCGCACGCGCGCACCTTGGTGCGGCTCAGCAGAATGCTGCCCGACAGACTCTTTGATCGGCTAAAACTGCGCGCAGTCGGGATCCGACTGCCACCTAGGCCATAAACAGCGCGCTAAAGCCCAGCCAGTACGCATTCGGCGGTACTGGACAGCACGCTGAAGCCGTCCTCTTCCGGCAAAAATGCCTCGACCACCCCATTCTTGACTACCAAGGCATAGCGCTTGGATCTAATGCCGAGGCCAAATCCGGAAGCATCAACATCCATTCCTACCGCCTTGGTAAAAGCTGCGTCTGGATCAGCGAGCATCAAAATCTCACCTGCTCCTTGAGCTTTGCCCCAAGCATCCATCACGAAAACGTCATTGACCGAAAGACAGGCAATGGTGTCGACTCCAGCGGCAGATATATTCGAGGCCAATTCAACAAATCCCGGGAAGTGCGCCTTGGAGCACCCTGGGGTGAAGGCCCCCGGTACCGCGAACAGCACTACGCGACCGGCGCCAAGGACATCACTGCTCGACAGGGTCACGGGAGCACCATCGACCATCATCCGAACTTCGACCTTAGGTAATGAATCGCCAACTGAAATGCTCAAGGGAATGTCCTCTCTAGGTTTAGCGGCACTGTACCAAGTCAGCCCAATTCCTGCACGTGCGCACCGGCCCCAACCCGATAGCTATTCCAATTACCTGCAAAAGTTCGCCCGAGTGCCTTCGCGCGGACTTCTACCCCACCGGTGTCGTAATTCCAGCGTACGGTGCCACTTACCGGCAGGTTTTGGTACAGCCGGTAATCCTCCAGTTCAATAACGATTGGTGCCCACTCGCGGGCCGACCAGGATCCCCCGCGCAACCCCAAACCTTTGGATCCGGTCGCCTGGAGGTATCTATCAATTACATCGAAGGCGGTCTGAGTTACGCCTTCCTCCAGGTCATAATTCTTGATCGGGTATTCGCTCACGGCGACTATTGGTGGGATCGCTGCGGCGCACTGGCCACCCTCCCCCGCGAGCACCGCATCTTGATCGGTAAAAAAGTCTCGGACAAGCTGCGACGCACATTTATAGACGTCGCCCATGGCATTGACATGGGTGGAGTTCGCCACGATTACTTGCCTCGCCCGGGCAAACTGTGCTGCCACCATGGCGCCCTCAGCCGGCGTCGTAATGGTGTCTAACTCCCCGGATAGGACCAATGTTGGGATATCTGGATAGTTGCCCCCGGGTGGCCCAGGCAATTGCCATGGGTTGCGAGTGGCAATCGGCCATGGCAAGCAAAGTGGCTGGGTACCGAAATCCGACTTCAGGTACTCTCGAATTTTAAATGGGCCATAGACGTCCGGATCCACTTTAATCTGGTCGGCCAC
Source organism: Actinomycetota bacterium (assembly GCA_002737125.1). GTDB lineage: Bacteria > Actinomycetota > Actinomycetes > S36-B12 > S36-B12. The sequence continues at coordinate 11,138 of NSHP01000045.1, forward strand.
CGCTGCGTCGTACTGGGATTTTCGAATTGCCCTTGATTGCGCCATATCGAACAGTTGCGGGTAGTCATGGCAGGAGACAGCTACTTGCAGGCCCGGGCTGTAAACCGATACCGGTTCGTCGACAGTCTTGGCTTGAGACTCGGCTACTAGCCGGCCAAGTGGTAGCGGGTCACCAGCCAAGGCAGCCCGGAGCGACGCGTTGAACTCCCGATAAGTGGTTGGGCCGTAAGTACCACCAAAAGCCACATCATTGAGATTCTGTGGGTTCAATTTAACGTTATGCATTTTGTCATCTGCTCCAGGCGCCCGGACCGACACCACGTTTTTTCGGATTTTCGTGAGTAGGCGCGTCAGCAACTGCATCGTGCCGGTTTTATCCTCGCCGCAACCCTTGGTGCGCTCACAAACCACCGTGTAGGCCCTTCTCATTGCCGCACCTTGAGTTGGGTACCACGCTGTTTCACCGGTTACGGGGTAGGCACCGTCGAGTACCAGGCTGCGCACCAGATCCGGGTGGTGGCTAGCGAACACCTGAGCCACAAAAGTGCCGTATGAATCACCGTAAACATCGACTACACCAAGATTTAGTGCTTTTATCAGGGCGCCTAGATCATCGGCTACTAACTCTGTTCCGTACAGGTCAAAGCGATCGCCGAGCGCCTTGGCGCAGGCTGAAATGGAGTCGTCGTAGTCGCAATCCACCGGGCTAGACCTACCGGTACCCCGCTGGTCTGCTACCAAAAGTGCTCGGTGAGCGAGAAGTGGTTGCAGCATCTCGGCATAAATTTGGCCAGAGGCAATTGAGCCGTATCCCGGACCCCCCTCGAGGCCAACGACAGCCGGCTTCGAAACCTTTCCGGATATCGGAAGTACCAAAGCAAATGCCAAATCGAAGCTACCAAGTGAATCATCGTGGGGGTCCCAAGGTCTCTTCACCGTTCCGCACCAAGTAAGTGAACCGGGGGACGTAACTTCATCGCAACTTTTCAAAGTCAGGGAACCAACTTCTTTTGTTGCAACCGCTGGACCCGCCTGCGCTCCCCCAATCACAGCACCGGATGCCAACAAGCTAGCTGCCAATAAGGTGACGGTGAGAACCCAAGTAGTGACGCGGCCACCCATAAACCAAGTATGAACTAAAACTCAAAAATCTGCCTCAGGTTACTGGGTTGTGAGTCGAGATTTCACTTCACTTATGCGGGCAAGCAACCCATTGACGAAGGTCGAAGATTCATCGGTCGAAAGGCTTTGAGCCATTTTAACCGCTTCGGAGATGACTACCGCGTCAGGGACATCGTCATTCCAGAGAACTTCGTAACAGGCTAACCGAAGGATCGACCGGTCAACCGCTGGCATGCGAGGCAGGGTCCAGCCAAGTGAGTAGGTACTGATGACCTCATCGATGTACTCACCGTGCTCGACCACCCCGTGCACAATCTCAGAGACATATACATTCAACTCTGGATCACCATCCTCCGAGCGCCTAGTCACCTGCGACTCAAGAACTTCAAGTGCCGGTATGCCTCGAATATCAGCTTCGTACAAGATGTCTAGGGCCCGTTTGCGAGCCTTACCACGAGCAGACACGTCTAATTCACGCGGCCAAGATAGGACCCATCACGGGTATCAACTTTGACTTTAGTATCTGACTCGAGGAAAAGCGGTACCTGAATAATCGCACCAGTCTCCAAAGTCGCTGGCTTAGTGCCGCCGGTGGACCTATCCCCCTGCAGCCCTGGCTCGGTGTAGGTAAGCATCAATTCAACCGATGCCGGTAGCTCAACAATGATTGCGGTTTCCTCGTGGATCGAGATGTTTGCCACCTGATTTTCGAGTAGGTACTTTGAGGATTCACCGACGACGGCATCGGGCACCGTGATCTGCTCGTAATTTGCCACGTCCATGAAGACCCAATCCTCACCATCGCGGTAGAGGTATTGCATGTCGCGTCGATCGACGCTGGCGGTTTCAACTTTGATGCCAGCATTGAACGTTTTATCAACAACTTTGCCGGAAAGCACATTCTTAAGCTTGGTACGGACAAACGCCGGGCCTTTACCAGGCTTAACG
>NSHP01000046.1 GCA_002737125.1 Actinomycetota bacterium
TAATTTCTGCCTTGGTGGCAGTATCAAGTGGCATTTCTTCCTCTCGGGCGCACTCCCCGGCATCACCGGTCGGCACTTTCGTGTTTGACACGTATCGCAAAGCGCCCGCTTCACGACCGTCTTAAGGAGCAGGGTACCAGTAGTACCCAATTCGGCGAAATTGCCCACAATCGCCGTGATCACCGAACTTCAGCCGATCGCCAGAAACTTCCTAGTCATGGCCACATCTAGGTTCATCGCCCCCACCAAGGCCCCCAAATCGGCGAATACCGCCTGGCCACGCACCCTGGCCACGAAGTCGACTGTTAGTTCTTGGTCATAAAGATCCAGGTCGGTGCGATCTAGGACATAAGCCTCAATCCGGCGCTCGGCCCCGTCGAACTGGGGATTGGTGCCAATTGAGATCGCGGCCGGCAACCGGCCCAACCCACCCGTGGTGACCCAGCCGGCATAGACACCATCGGCCGGAACGGCTCGGCTTTGATCGATTCGCAAATTCGCGGTCGGGAAACCGAGTTCGCGACCGCGCTCATCCCCGTGCACCACCAAGCCCCCGAGTTGATAGTCACGGTCCAAAATCTCAGCGGCCGATGCCACCTCACCAGCGGCAATCAAGTGGCGCACATTGGTCGAGGACCACTGCGCACCGCCCCCACCTTGAATATCTATGGAGTGCACTTCAAAGCCGTACTCGACCCCAAGTGCCGTAAGTACCTGCACATCACCCGAGGCTTCATGGCCGAACCAGAAGTTTTTACCAACCACCGCTACGCGCGTACTTAGTTGATTGACGACTATCCGCTCAACGAAATCCCGCGGGGTTAAATGCGAGGTGGCTTCGGTGAAATCAAGTACATAAACATTGTCAGCCCCGGCTGCAAGAAGTAGCTCTTTACGTTCGCTCACACTGGCAAGCATTTTCGGCGCTCGCTCAGGGTGCAGCACGGCCAGCGGGTGCGGGTCAAAAGTCATGACGGAAACCGCGATACCGAGCCCATCGGCGGTCACCCGAGCGCGATCAATTAGCGCGCGATGCCCGCGGTGCACACCATCGAAGACACCTAGGCAGACCACCGCAGGTGCCGAAGAGTTCAGAGCATCAGCCATAACAAGGTCACTCTAGGTCAAACAAATACTGCGAGATAGCGAGTAACGCCATCTTTTCGTTCAGCTAGGGCGAGGAGGTCGCCAGCAGCAGTGGTAATGGCTATTGGACCGGTACCGGTAGGTACCCACTCGATTCGCCGACCATGAGCAACCGCATCGGCCGCGACTTCATCAACCACCCAAGTCTGGAAGGCACGCCTGGCAACCTCCCCCATAGCAACCACCGAATCAACACCGACATTATCGATTTCAATTGCCTCAGCTCCGGTGAAAGGGCCGACCCGCGTGCGACGCAGTGCCGTGAGATGCCCACCAACCCCGAGCCCCGACCCGAGATCGCGAGCTAGCGCTCGAATATAGGTGCCGGTCGAACATGTCACTTCGACATCAATGTCGATCCAACTCGAATCAAAAGCAAAGCGATCCACGTCGAACCGCTCAACATTAACTGCCCGCGCTGAAAGTTTTACACTTTCACCCGCCCTAACCAGCGCATGGGCTCTTCGTCCATCAACTTTGATGGCACTGATGGCACTGGGGACCTGGGAAATATCACCGGTCAATTTAGCGATCCCCGCCCTAATCGCCGCCTCATCAACAGCGGCTATGCGATCGGCGCCAACGGTGGTCAAGGTTTCGCCCTGGGAATCATCGGTAATGGTGGAGGATCCAAGCCGAATGGTGGCTTGATAAACTTTGTCTTGTTTGGCCAAAAAGCCAAGTAGCCGGGTGGCGCGATCTACGCCGATTAGCAGGACCCCGGTCGCCATCGGATCAAGTGTGCCACCGTGACCAACTTTTCGAGTTTGCAGCGCCTTACGGGTGCGAGCCACCACATCATGTGAAGTTACCCCGCTCGGCTTATCGACGACTATTACGCCGACCGGGGTCATAGGAGTTCGGAGTCGTCCACGCGCGGGGCTCGATATGGATCAGCGTCGCCGGCGTAGGTAGCGTTCGCGGCCTGTGCGTGCACCTGGGCATCTGCATCGGCCGCCTTCTGCAGGAGCTCGGCCACGTGCTGAGCGTTCTCGGGTAGGGCATCAGGGAAAAACGCCAAGGATGGCGTAAATTTGATGCCGGTCTGACGCCCGACTTCGGATCGAATAATCCCCTTCGCGGACTCAAGTGCGGCTGCTGTTTCGGTGCGCGCCTGATCATCACCGTAGACGGTATAAAAAACCGATGCTTCACGTAGATCTGTAGTAACCCGCACATCGGTAATAGTGGTAAAACCCAACCGCGGATCCTTCACCCGTTTTTCCACACACTCCGCGACGATGACCTTGATTCGATCAGCCATCTTGCGTTGACGTGCCACGCTACTCATCTGTTCATCCCTTCACGGTGCCCACTATGGCTTTCGTGGGATTTCGCGCATCTCAAAGGTCTCGATGATGTCATCAGACTTCAGGTCTTGATAAGTCCCGAGGTTGATACCACATTCGAAGCCCTCGCGAACTTCGGTGACGTCGTCCTTGAACCGCCGCAAAGTGGCAATTGACAGGTTGTCGGCAACGACTGAGCCGTCACGAACCAAGCGAGCTTTCGAGTTGCGTCGAATTTCGCCGGTCTTGACTATGCAGCCAACGATGGTGCCGAACTTAGATGACTTGAACACCTCGCGGACCTGCGCTGTTCCAAGCTGGGCCTCTTCGTACTCCGGCTTGAGCATGCCACGCAGTGCCGACTCAATTTCATCAATGGCTTGATAGATGACGCTGTAGTAGCGCACATCGACACCCTCTTGTGATGCCAGTTCAGCAACCTTACCTTCGGGACGCACATTGAAACCGATGATGACGGCCTTGGACGCACTCGCCAGCGTGACGTCGTTTTTGGTAATAGCACCAACACCGCGATGAATAACGCGCAGTGACACTTCCTCTCCCACATCGATCTTGAGCAAAGCGTCTTCGAGGGCCTCGACCGAACCGGAGACGTCGCCCTTGATTATGAGTGTGAGTTCAGCAACTTCGCCCTTTTCAATCGACTCCAGGAAGTCCTCGAGGGATCGCTTAACGCGATTCTTCGCCAACATCGCGTTACGTTCACGGGCCTGCCTGGTCTGGGCAATCTGGCGCGCGATGCGATCCTCGGTGACGACCAAGAAGCTGTCGCCGGCTCCCGGCACCGAAGTTAGACCAAGTACCTGTACCGGGAACGAAGGCCCAGCAATCTCAACGACATTGCCTTCGTCATCGAGCATGGCTCGCACCCGACCGAAGGCATCGCCGGCGACAATCGAATCACCAGCGCGCAAGGTGCCACGCTGGACCAACACGGTCGCGACCGGGCCGCGTCCGCGGTCAAGGTGCGCCTCGATGGCAACACCTTGTGCATCTTGATCCGGGTTCGCCCGAAGATCCAATGCCGCATCAGCGGTCAGCAATACCGCATCAAGTAGAGCTTCGAGTCCGGTACCCGCCTTCGCTGAAACGTCAACGAACATGGTGTCGCCACCGAATTCTTCGGCGACCAGGCCGTACTCGGTCAACTGAGTGCGCACCTTGAGCGGGTCAGCGCCTTCCTTGTCAACTTTGTTTACCGCGACCACAATCGGCACACCTGCTGCCTGTGCATGATTTAGCGCTTCAATTGTCTGGGGCTTTACGCCGTCATCAGCCGCAACAACCAGAATTGAAATATCGGTAACCTGTGCACCACGCGCGCGCATTGCGGTGAACGCTTCGTGACCAGGTGTGTCGATGAAGGTGATCTTGCGCTCGCCATTAGCCGTCTGGGTGGCAACTTGGTATGCACCAATGTGCTGAGTGATACCACCGGCTTCGCCACCAATGACGTTGGTCTTGCGGATCGCGTCGAGTAAGCGGGTTTTACCGTGGTCAACGTGACCCATGACCGTGACAACTGGTGGACGAATAACTAGATCCGCCTCAACGCCCTCATCCTCGCCAAACTCAAGATGGAAGGAGCCAAGCAATTCACGATCTTCGTCCTCGGGTGAAACTACTTCGACGTTGTAGTTCAGTTCACTGCCAAGTAAGCGCAACGTGTCGTCATCGATGGACTGGGTGGCCGTAACCATCTCACCAAGTTCGATGAGTACTTTCACTAAATCAGCCGGCATCGCATCAATTTTGTCGGCGAAGTCGGTCAGGCTTGCACCCCGAGGTAACCGGACGCTCTCGCCAGAACCCCTCGTGATGCGCACCCCAGTAAGTGAGGGTGCTTGCATATTGTCGAACTCTTGCCGCTTGGCGCGCTTAGATTTGCGCCCCCGCGAGGGCCGCCCACCCGGACGCCCGAATGCACCCGCGGTAGTGCCGCGACCGCCCGCCCCAGGCCGACCGGGGAAGCCACCGGGGCCACCAGGGCCACCAGGGCCGCCAGGGCCACCGGGGCCACCGGTGCCTCTGCCTGCGCCACCAGGGGCACCTGATCGACCGGCAAACCCACCGGGGCCACCTGCGCCGCCCGGACCCCGTGAAACAAATCCACCGGCACCACCTGGACCACGACTTGGAGCACCTGGACCCCCGGGGCCGGTTGGCCGACGATTTGGATAAGTCGCCGGTCGAGGTGCACCCGCTACGCCACCATCTGTCCCTGAACCTGTGGTCGGTGCACCGGTACTTGGCGCTGGGCGCCCCATGCCGGTACTGGTGCCGAACGGGTTATTACCGGGGCGTGGGGCGGGCGCTCGGCCCATGCCGGTACTGCCACCGAAAGGATTATTGCCCGGACGTGGGCCAGCGGGGCGCGGACTACCTGGCTGTGGTCCAACGGGTCGTCCCGAGGCAATAGCGGTGGCAACTTCGGTGGTAGCAGCGGCCACTACCGGAGCTGGCGCTTCAACCGCCACCTGAGGTGCCTGCAGTGGGGTCTGGATAGTCGGGGCTAAATCCGGAGCTGGCGCTCCAGGTGCCTGCGTTTCTTGTTCGGCTGCCGGCGCGGTGGACTTCTTCGCGGTGGTCTTCTTAGCCGTGGCCTTTTTAACGGGAGCTTCGCTGGGTGCGGGGGCAGGCATCGCCTCTTTGAGCTTGCGCACCACAGGAGCTTCGACCGTGGACGAGGCCGACTTTACGAATTCTCCAAGTTCTTGGAGTTTGGCGAGAACAACCTTGCTCTCAACCCCGAGCTCTTTTGCGAGCTCATGTACCCGAACCTTCGACACGATTCTCCTGTCTTGGTCCGGGCTTTGCTCCGGACCGTCAGTGCGTAGGACGCCTCATTGCAGCGTCATTTCTTTGAACCCATTTCGAACGCGGTAATTTCGAACGCGTTCATTTGGTGAAAGTCCTCAACACAAACTCCCGAACTCTTCGTGGCACATCCGCGGCGGTTGCCTTGGACACTCTTAATTCTCCTTCAAACTGGGCTCAAGGCCCGCCCGCACCGCCGTGCAGTCCAATGGACCGGACACCCGTAGCGCACGTACCCAAGCCCGTCGCGATGTCGCGGCGGCAAAACAGGCCACCGTTGGGTGGATGTAAGCGCCCCGACCCGGCAAGTGAGCGCGTGGGTCGGGGTAACACTGCCCGCCTACCGCGACCACCCGAAGGAGATCGGACGAGACGGTGCGACCACGGCAGCCGATACAGGTTCGTACCGGGCCGGGCGAGCCGCCAAGAACAGACTCTAGCGCCCCACCAAGGTGTTCCGATGCCACCTCGGGCTCACCCGGGGTCAATCGATCCGACTTCTAGCGTGGCGACGGCCTCCTCGGGGGCGGCATCCGAGCGAATATCGATACGCCAACCGGTCAGTCGGGCCGCCAATCGGGCATTTTGCCCCTCGCGGCCGATGGCCAGCGACAGTTGATAATCGGGCACCGTAACCCGGGCGGAGCGGGCCACCGGGTCCACGATGACCACCCCCAGGACGCGGGCCGGCGAGAGGGCGTGGGCGATCATTTCGGCGGGATCCTCGCTGAAATCGACGATATCCATCTTCTCGCCACCAAGTTCAGACATCACCTGGCGCACCCGCTGCCCCAACGGCCCGATACACGAGCCCTTCGCATTAACCCCGGGCACCGTTGAGAAAACGGCGATTTTCGTTCGGTGCCCAGCTTCTCGGGCCACCGCGGCGATCTGAACCGTACCGTCGGCAATCTCTGGAACTTCAAGGGCAAATAGCGCTCGAACCAAATTTGGGTGGGTGCGTGACACCGTTACCTGCGGGCCTTTGAAACCTTTTCGGACCGCGGTGACCAAACACTTAAAGCGCACCCCATGGGGATACGACTCCCCCGGCGACTGCTCCTCAGGCGGCAAATTTGCCTCTACTTTGCCGATGTCAATTCGCACCATTTTTGGGTTACTAGTTTGCTGAACAACTCCGGACACCAAATCACCTTCGCGCCCGGTGAATTCAATTAGGGTGACGTCGTCCTCGGCTTCACGTAACCGGGTTAGCAAAACCTGTCGCGCGGTTGTCGCCGCTATGCGACCAAAGCCCTCGGGGGTGTCGTCATATTCGCGAATGACATTGCCTTCTTCATCGCGCTCACTCGCCATCACCACGACATGGCCGGTCTTACGATCGACCGAAACCCGCGCACGCTCCGCAGCGCCCACGGTGTGCATGTATGCAACGTGTAGCGCCTGCTCAATTGTCTCGACCACCACATCAAGTGATAGGTCTTTTTCGCGCACCAGCGCCTTGAGCGCACCTACATCAATATCCATGGTTATCCCTCAATCCGTTTCGGCAACCGTAGAAGTAAATTCAACTTGCACCAGGCCCCTGGCGATGTCGGTGAGGGCAATGCCCACCGGCTCATGCCCAGATGTTTGCACAATCACCTCGGTATCGGTTACCTCAATAATTCGGCCCACAACTATGGACTTATCCTTCAATTGAACTTCAACATTGCGTTTGACTGCACGCCGCCAGTGCTTTTGCTCGGTTAAGGGCCGATCTACCCCAGGTGAAGTTACTTCGAGCACAAAAGTGCCAACGAATTCATCCGCTAGCGGCGGAGCATCAAAGAGTTCGGAAATTTTTCGGCTGACCTCGGCAACACGGTCAAGGTCAACGCCGCCATCGCGATCAACAATCACACGGACGATTTCGCGTCGACCGGCCTGCTGAACGTGCACATCTTCAACGTCAACACCAGTTTCAGCTAGAGCCGAACGAATCCCCTCAAGTAAGACATTCGCTGAAGCGACCATGGCGCCTCCTGCCCGGGCAATAGTGCTGATTCTGTTTGGTGGACCAATTATTTGTGTTGCTGGCCTTACTCTACCCACCCACCTGCCACAGTTGTCCCTGTGCTGCTGACTGGTCAACCAAGCCCTCCCTTAACCCGGCGCCAATTACTGGCCCGTTCAACGGGAGTGGCCGGAGCTTTTGCCGGTGCCGGAGTCTTGAGCGCCTGCGGTAGTGGCGCCACGACCGCGGGTGAAACGGCTGCCATCCCGGTCGCAGCCGGCTCCCAGATTAATGTTGACGTGGCCACTTCAGAACGGGCGCTGATTGCACGTTACACCGCAACAATCAGCGCTTTTGCTCAATTAGCCCCGAGCCTTGAACCGCTATTGCGACAACATGAGGAGCATTTGGCCGCTACCGGCGTGGAAGTGCCAGATCCACCGGCTCAAACTCCACCAAGTGATTTGTCGACGGCTATCGCCGCCCTTCGTCAGGCCGAGCTAACAGCAGCTCTTGAACGTCGTGAGTCATGCCTGCTCGCAAGTGAACCGGATTTTGTTCGCACCTTAACTTTCATTGCGGCCTCCGAAGCCTCACATGTCGCTGCACTAAAGACGGTTGGGCGAAACCTGTGAATAACCAGGAAGCACTTGCCGCGGCGATATCTGGTGAGGATGCCGCAATTTATGCGTACGGGGTCATTGGCGCACTACTAAATGCCGGCCCGCGTCGGCGGGCCCTCGAAGCGCTACGCGCCCATCAATCTTGGAGAGACCGAATCGCTAACCTAATGCCCGGTGATACCGCGCCCGCTCCCGGCATCGCGTACGACTTTCCCATGAAAGTGATCGATGCGGGCACTACTAGCGAACTGGCCCAACTAGTTGAAAACCGCCTAGTTGTGGTCTATGCGGATCTTGCCGCCACCTGCGAGGGCGAGCAGCGCGCTGACGCCGTGCTGGCCGCATGTGAATGCGCGACTCGTGCTGTTATTTGGGGTGCTCCCTCCCAAGCGTTTCCGCACGAAGCCCGCTTAACTTAGTTACCTGCCGGTCAATACCTCCCAGCCGAGCCGACTAATCAATAGCGCAACAACTACTAGAAATACGGCTCTGACAAATCCGCTGCCTCGATTGATAGCGGTGCGCGCGCCAATCAATGCGCCGATCAGGTTACATAAACCCATCACCAAGCCAAGTAGCCAGATAACTGACCCGGTGATCCCGAAGACAATCAGCGCAGCGGCATTGGTGCCAACGTTCACAATTTTTGCGGTTGCCGACGCCTGCAGAAACGAATACCCGAGAACACTTACTAGCAAAATCAATAAGAAGGAGCCGGTGCCCGGGCCAAAGAGGCCGTCATACCCGCCGATGACAAATCCAGCTATCACCGCGATCGCATAGTGCCGGCGCTGCCCGTGCCAGCGCAGAGCCTGCACCTGACCTAATTGCGGGCGTAGCAAAGTCCAAAACCAAACAAATATCAATAACACCAAAATCACCGGCCGAAAGGTGCCGGGTGGGATCCGACTGGCAAATGACGCGCCGATACCGGAGCCGATAAAAGCCGCAACGGACATCGGTAATGCGGTTCGAAGGTCAGGCTTGACCTGCTTTAGGTAGGTCCAGGCCGCCCCACTGGTGCCGATAATGCTGGATAGCTTGTTGGTGCCCAAAGCTGTTGCTGGATCGGTGGCCGGAAGCGCAATCAACAGCGCCGGCAATTGCAGGAGGCCTCCACCCCCGCTGATTGCATCAACCCAGCCAGCAGTGGCCGCGGCAACGCACAATAAAACTATTGTGGCTAAATCCAGCCCGGCGACTTCAATGGTGAAGATATCCACTTCAAACAATCAGACTGATCGCCACTGGCGCACGATGCCAAGTACATCTTTGAGTTCATTAGCAACAGCATCCGGTACCGCATCATCTTTAGGCACCTGTTCTTTTGGCACGCGAGAATGCGGTATCCAAATTGCGCGCATCCCAATTTGTTGCGCCCCAAAGACGTCGTCCCATAGGCGATCGCCGACGAATGCGCAGTGTTCCGGTTTCACACCTAGTTCACTCGCAATAAGCTTGAAGGCGTCAAGATGCGGCTTCGCTACCGGCATCTCGCTGGTATAGCAGGCTGCGTCAATTAACTCCGACAAATTGTCGCGCTCGAATACTTCCTGGTGATGGGTCCGCGGCCATAAAGTGTTACTCAAAACACCGATAAGCAGGCCATCTGCTCGCAACTGCTGAAGTAGTTCGCGCGCCTGCGGATTCGCAAAGGTATGGGGGGCCCAAAAATCTAAATACGTAGCTAAGGCGTTTAGATGCGTGGATGACCCAGTGTCGATTCCCAGATTTATGAAAATACTTTCGAGCGCCCCGGTACTAGTTCCGCCGCTGGACTCCTGCTGCAATCGCCAGCGCTGAACTTCAGCATCAAGGAGCCGTTGTGCCAGTGCGCCCGCATGAACCGGATCGTAGACTTCTGCATAGGCGTACCACTGCGAGTAGAGGTCGATGTCGTGCCATGGCGTGAGCGTGCCTCCCCAATCGAAGATAACCGCATCGATCGACACTTACTACTCGCAAACAGCCACGAGCGCTGATACTGCGTCGGCGATGGCAATATCGGTGCGCTCTCCCGTGCGACGATCCTTTACTTCAATGAATCCCTCGACCAAGCGTTTACCAACTATCACGATCGTGGGCACCCCGATGAGTTCAGAATCATTGAACTTCACCCCGGGAGAAACGGCGCGACGATCGTCATAAAGCACTCGCACGCCCGCCGCCTCAAGTTGGCCTGCCAGTAACTCGGCTGCCTCAAATGGGGCGTCGTCCTTGCCCGTGGCAATTAGGTGAAGATCAGCCGGGGCGACCTCGCGTGGCCAAATTAGGCCTTTGTCATCATGTGACTGTTCGGCGACCGCCGCAACTGCACGTGAAACGCCGATGCCATAGGAGCCCATGGTGACGGTCACTAACTCACCATTTTCGTCGAGCACTTTAAGGCCCAGGGCCTGCGCGTATTTGCGCCCAAGTTGGAAAATGTGGCCAATTTCAACACCTCGGGCAATCTCTAAGCCCTGCCCGCACTTTGGGCAACTATCACCGGCGAGAATCTCGGCCACCTCGATAACACCATCAGGGATGAAGTCGCGCCCGGCAACTAAGTCATAAACATGTGATCCGGCCGCGTCCGCGCCGGTGATCCACCGCGTGCCGGTCACTACCCGAGGGTCAACTAGGTACTTTATGCCCGAAGAATTCGCCTCGCCCAAGGCAGCGGGTCCGATATAGCCCTTCATCAAAGTCGGATACTTGGTGAAGTCCGGCTCTTCGAATGGCCGCGGCACCCCCGGCTCCAGTATGGCCTCAAGGCGCTTCAAATCTACTTCGCGATCACCCGGCAGCCCAACAGCTAAAGCCGTTTCAACCCCGCCTGGACCCTTAACCATAAAAATGATGTTCTTCAATGTGTCAGCCGCGGTCCAGGGGCGATCTGCCCGTGCCAAATCAGCACGCTCATTTGATAGTCCAACAAGTGACGCGATGGTCGGGGTGTTTGGTGTCTGCTCGGCATGGGCCTTCGGCACTGATGAGTAATCAGCAGCAGCCGGTGCGGGCGTAACCACCGCCTCCACATTTGCAGCATAATCACATGCCGTGCATCGAACGAAAGTATCTTCGCCAACTTCGGTCGTCGCCAAGAATTCTTCGCTCGCTGACCCGCCCATGGCTCCTGACATTGCCGACACGATGACAAATTCAAGACCAAGGCGAGTGAAAGTATCTACATAAGCATCACGATGCCGTTGATATGAATACTCAAGACCCGCATCATCAATATCGAAGGAATACGAATCCTTCATGACGAACTCCCGGCCGCGCAAAATACCGGCCCGGGGGCGAGCTTCGTCACGAAACTTTGTCTGAATCTGATAGATCACGAGTGGCAAGTCTTTGTAAGATGAATACTCACCCTTAACTAGCAGGGTGAACATCTCCTCGTGCGTGGGCCCCAGTAGATAGTCGCCCTTGCGCCGATCTTGGAGGCGAAACAAGGTGTCGCCATACTCGGTCCAGCGGCCGGTTAGCTCATATGGCTCACGTGGCAAAAGTGAAGGAAAATGTACCTCTTGGAATCCCGCCCGATTCATCTCGTCGCGAACGATGTTCTCAATATTGCGGTAGACCAAATACCCAAGAGGCAACCAAGAAAAAACTCCAGGGGCAACTCTTCGAACATATCCGGCCCGCACCAGCAGCCGGTGACTGGGCACCTCGGCATCGGCCGGGTCCTCGCGCAGGGTCCGCAAAAACAGTGTCGACATTCGCAACATCGCTAAACCCTATCGGCCGCGACCCGCTCTACTTAGAACAGCACGGTGGTGAAGGTCTCCGATTGGGCAAAGCCCACCCGGGTATACGCCTTGCGGGCTGAATAATTGAAGCTATTTACATAAAGTGAGACATTCGGCGCAATGGTGGATTGAGCTATATTCACCAACGCCGCCATCCCGGGAGCAGCCAACCCGCGACCGCGATAGGCAGGTGCCACCCACACGCCCTGCACTTGACAAGCCGCCCCGGTGGCTGACCCTATTTCGGCTTTGAAGATAACTTCGCCATTGTCGATGCGTGCCAGCGCATGACCCGATTGGATAATTTCGGCAATTCGAGCGCGGTAAGCCCCGCCCAGCCCACCAGATACCGGAGAAATCCCCACCTCATCGGTAAACATGTCCACACAGGCCGGCACCAACAGGTCCAACTCGCTGAGCTCAACTAACCGCACCCGATCGTCAGCGGCAACAAGTGGTGGCGTGTTAAGGGTCAAAAACGGCTGATTGGTTCGCACCTCGCGGGCCGGACCCCACGCCTGTTCGAGTAATCGCCAAAGGTCTTGAACTTCTTCGGCTGGCCCCACAAATGAAGAGCATCGGCGCGGCAGCGGGCGTAGGCGATCGGCAAATGCAGCTCGAGACGTTGCCGTGGTTGCAATAGGGACCAAGTTCGCGCCCACATAAACAAGCGATTGCAAACGACCATCGGTGAAGTAGCCCCAAAGGTCACCGCCAAGGCTCCACGGGTCAGTGCCCGCAATGTTGACTCGGGCAGCAACGAAACAATTGACAACCGGGTCAAGAGCGAGGAGTTCTTGCACCTGGGCTAGATCACTTGACCCAACACCGCGGACCACGCCGGTCATGAGGTTGTCGATTGTCATCTGCGGATACCAACTACGCGGTGGTGACGATCGGATCGCCAGAAACATCACCCATCTGCTCCGCCAATTTAAGCGCTTCTTCAATCAGGGTCTCAACAATCTGCGACTCCGGCACGGTCTTGATGACTTCACCCCGAACAAAAATCTGACCTTTGCCATTGCCTGATGCCACCCCGAGATCGGCTTCCCGGGCCTCACCGGGCCCATTAACCACGCAGCCCATGACGGCAACTCGCAGTGGCACATCAAGACCCTCAAGACCCGCCGTGACCTGCTCAGCCAAGGTGTACACATCTACTTGAGCGCGGCCGCATGACGGGCATGAGACGATCTCCAATCCACGTTGCCGTAGATTCAACGACTCCAGAATCTGGTTTCCGACTTTAACTTCTTCAACCGGTGGCGCCGAAAGGGAAACGCGGATAGTGTCGCCGATCCCGCGGCCTAGGAGTGCGCCGAAGGCGACAGCAGATTTA
>NSHP01000047.1 GCA_002737125.1 Actinomycetota bacterium
CCAGCCCCGAAGCGCCCGTCAGCGGGGAGTAATTCAGCGGGGATTCGAATCCCGTTCAACGGTTGGCTCCTGGGGTTGGGGTGTAGCCGGTGGGTGCGACCATGACTGGATCCCAGCCCGGGACCGCCTCGGGTTTACGTGGTGCCGGCCCGATATAGCGCGCGGATGGACGAATCAGTCGTCCGGTCTTCTTTTGCTCCAAGATGTGGGCGCTCCAGCCGGCGAGCCGGGCGCAGGTGAACAGCGAGGTGAACAGCGGCGCCGGGACTTCAGCAAAATCGAGCACGATCGCGGCCCAAAACTCCACATTGGTTTCGAGGACGCGATCTGGGCGGCGGGCGCGAAGTTCACTAAGAGCGGCTTGCTCTAGTGCGGCTGCTACCTCGTAGCGCGGGGCCCCTAAGTCACGCGCGGTGCGGCGCAGCACCCTGGCCCTTGGGTCCTCGGCGCGATAGACGCGGTGCCCAAAACCCATCAGGCGCTGATTCTTGTCGAGCACCGAGCGCACAAATGCGTCGGCGTCGCCGGTGCGTTCGACTTCTTCGATCATGCCCAGAACGCGAGCGGGCGCGCCTCCATGCAGTGGGCCGCTCATTGCTCCGATGGCACCGGATATTGCGGCCGCAACATCAGCGCCGGTGGAGGCAATAATCCTACTAGTGAACGTTGACGCATTCATGCCATGCTCGGCGGCTGAGACGAAGTAGGCATCAATTGCCTGAATGTGCTTTGGGTCTGGCTCACCACGCCAACGCAACATGAATCTCTCGGTGATGGTGGAAGCTTCGTCGATCCGAGACTGCGGCACCATCGGTCGGCCGAGCCCGCGCGCGGCCTGCGCAACGAATGACAAGGCCATAACTGAAACGTGGGCTAGGTTTTCGCGCGCGGTATCGTCGTCAATATCAAGTAGTTGGTGTAGGCCCCAGATCGGAGCCAGCATCGCGATCGCCGACTGCACATCGACCCGAACGTCACCGGAGTGGATCGGGATCGGGAATGGTTCAGCCGGTGGCAAGCCCGGATTGAATTCATTGTCAACAAGAAGGCCCCAGACGTTACCGAAAGACACCCGACCGACTAGATCCTCAATATCAACACCCCGGTAGCGCAGGGCGCCGCCATCACGATCGGGCTCGGCGATTTGGGTCTCAAAGGCGATGACACCCTCGAGCCCGGGCACGAACTCAGACACGATTCCTCCTTGATGCGAGCGGGAATAAAGCCTATCCAACACTTATTGCAGGGCAATGGCGCTGCCGGGTGGCGCTGATCTATGAACCCGTGGTGAGATCAGGGTATGGATCCGCAGCTGGCCGACCTAAGAGTGTCCTATGACACCGGCACCTTGGCCGCAGCCGACCTTGGCGGGCAGCCACTTGCCGCATTTTCAGGGTGGTTCAGCCAGGCCAATGCCGGGGGTCTGCCCGAGCCAAATGCGATGGTGCTGGCAACAGCCACCGCTGCAGGGGCGCCGAGCTCCCGGACGGTGCTACTCAAATCCGCTGATCCCAGGGGGTTCACTTTCTACACCAATCTGACCTCGCGTAAGAGCCGTGAATTACTTGCTAACCCACAGGTCTCGGTGGTTTTTCCGTGGCTTTCAAAGCACCGACAGGTGGTAGTAGTCGGACGCGCAGAGTTGGTGGGCCGCGATGAGGTAGCTGAGTACTTCGCCTCCCGACCGCGGGATTCACAGCTGGGGGCTTGGGCCAGCAAGCAGTCGACGATCATTGATGATCGGACGTTGTTAGTGGATCGATTCCAGCAATTGGTCGAGAAGTACGCTGATCTTGAAGTGCCGGTCCCCGATTTTTGGGGCGGGTGGTTGATTCGGCCGGAGACCATCGAGTTTTGGCAGGGCCGCACTTCGCGATTACATGACCGCTTGCGGTTTCGGGCACTTACACCGGGGGCA
This sequence comes from Actinomycetota bacterium, assembly GCA_002737125.1. Taxonomy (GTDB): domain Bacteria; phylum Actinomycetota; class Actinomycetes; order S36-B12; family S36-B12. Next base: position 1,919 of record NSHP01000047.1, read on the forward strand.
GCCCTTGATGATCCAACCGCTTGGGTCTTGGAGCGGCTTTCGCCGTAGTTGCGTTGGCGCACTCGGCGCCCTGTGCACTCGCTGGGCGTAGGTTGTCGCCGTGGCTCGCATCTTTGCTGACCTAACTCCGCTACGTGTCAGCGCACCGTACCGCCGCCTTTGGGCCGGGCTGGGTATCAGCAATGTCGGCCAGCAGATGACCTCGGTGGCGGTAGGCCTACAGGTTTATGACCTAACCAAATCCAGTTTCATGGTTGGGCTTGTCGGGCTCTTCCAATTGATTCCCCTTATTGGCTTTGGTTTATACGGCGGCACTTTGTCCGACGCTTTTGATCGACGGCTGGTTGGCTTAATTAGTGCGCTCGGCCTATGGGGCTGCTCAATGTTGTTCCTCTTGCAGTCGGCGCTGTCGATTAACTCCGTCGGGGTGCTCTTCTTGGTGGTTGCCATTCAGTCGGCGTTCTTCGCGGTCGGGAATCCCGCACGGCAGGCGATAATTCCGAGGCTGGTGCCAAAGGAGATGTTGCCCGCCGCAAACGCGCTCAGCATGATCACCTGGAATATTGGATTCACGTTAGGCCCACTTATCGGCGGAATTCTCATTGCGTCATTTGGCACTGTAAGTGCCGCGTACGTAGTTGATGTTGTTGCATTTGCCATCGTGGTGTGGGCAATGTGGAGATTGCCGAGTTTGCCGCCGATCCTCATCGCCGGTGATGAGCGGCCACGTGCGGGTTGGGGTGCGGTCAAGGAAGGCTTCGTATTTCTTAAGGGCAAGCGCAATCTGCAGATGTCTTTCTATGAAGACATCATTGCGATGGTTTTCGGGATGCCGCGTGCGCTATTTCCAGCCATTGCAGCGCTGTGGTACGGCGGTTCAATGCGCGAAGTGGCTACCGTGCTCGGTTTCTTAGCTGCCGCACCGGCGATAGGCGCCCTGTTATCAAGTATCTTCAGCGGCCGCTTGGGCCAGGTGCGAGCTCAGGGCCGTTGGGTGGTCATCGCGATCGTGGTTTGGGGCAGCGCAATTGCCGCATTTGGCATGGTGCGCTGGTTGCCGTTGGCACTGTTGTTCCTCATCATTGCCGGTGCCGCCGACAATGTTTCGGCGATCTTTCGCACCACGATTATGCAGGCCGCTACCCCAGACGAATACCGCGGACGCTTGCAAGGGATATTTACCGTGGTGGTGGCCGGTGGACCAAGACTTGGTGATGTGGAGGCAGGCGCGGTCGCTGCCATAGCCGGCGAGGCGTTCTCGGTTATCTCCGGTGGGGTTATCTGTGTTGTACTCGCACTTGGATTGGGCCGAGCCATGCCTTCATTTTGGAAGTACGACGCGCGCCACCCGATACCGTGACCCATCCCCCTGAGTTAGGGCGTGGGTTAAGACCGGGTGCGATCTCGCAGGATCGCGTTAATTAGCTGCTTCACACTTAGGCCGCGTTTTTCGGCTTCGATGCTAAGTGACTTGCGCACGGACTTTGGAATGTCGACTTTGATGGTGACGAGCTTTTCTTTCTTGGGTGCGCGCATCACATCCGAGGTGGCGCTACCCGCCTTGCTCGTCAGGTCATCAATGGGCTCGAGTTTTGGCGTGGTTGGGTGTAGACCGGCGTCTGCTGCTTTGGCCAGCACCGGTCGTTGATTCGGAATGCTCGTCTCACTCATTGCGATCCCATCTTCAGGTCTGGCAGGACTTCGTCATAAAGATCTTCGAAAAGATCCGAGATCTCCCGGGCACCGGGTGAATGCCAAGCATGAATGGGGATCCCAGCGCCTTGGGCTTGTGGTACCGATGTGCGTTCTGGCAGCACACTTGAGCTAACTAGGTCGCCATAAGCCTCACGAAGTTCGGTGATGCGCACCTGCTGCTCGGCAAGATGCGGGCGCGCGCGATTGATTACGATGGCGGCGGTGCGCAGGCCAGGGTTGGTAGTGCTGCGAATTATCTCTACGGCTTCGAGGGCCTGGGCGGCGCCATGCAGTGCGAAATAACCTGGCTCAGTAACCACGACCGCAAGATCAGCGGCGCTGAGTGCATTGCGCGTGAGTTCACCAAGTGATGGTGGGCAATCGATTACTACGAGGTCATAGGAGCGCGGCAAGTTGGCGAGCGCAGCGCGCAGACGCAATGCTGAGTGGCGCCCCTCATTGGTATTGCGGTGTTCGAGGGCGCGCTCCGCGGCAATGACTTTGATATGGGGGGCCCAACCGGTGCCGGTGACGGCATTGATGGCGATCCCGGGCCGGGCATCGGCCAAGACATCGTTCGTGGTGAAATCGGGGGCAAGCACATCTAGGCCCATAGTCGCGTTCGCCTGCGGGTCAAGGTCAACAATTAGTGCCTGCTGACCGCGTTCCCACGCCACGCTGGCCAAGCCCAAAGTGATGGTGCTTTTGCCCACGCCGCCTTTCATGGACAGCACGGCGATGGTGGGCATGGGCCAATGTTAGGCGGTGGGCTTTTTGATTGCCGAGTAGTGGGCCAAGGCGACTTCACGCTCGGTGTGGTGGTCCACGATTCGCTCCGGATACCCACCTTGGTAGCCATCGGGTCGGAGCCACGGCTCATGGGCGGCTTTGCCGGGTAGGTGGGCCAGTTCAGGTAGATAGCGGCGCACGTAGTCACCGTTTGGGTCGAATTTTTGGCCCTGAAGTACGGGATTGAAGACCCGGTAGAACGGGGAGGCATCGGTACCGCAACCGGCCGTCCACTGCCACCCGTGGGAGTTGCTCGCAAGGTCGCCATCGCGGAGCCAATACATGAACTCGGCGGCGCCGCGCTGCCAAGTGATGTGCAGGTCCTTAATCAGGAAACTGGCAACCACCATGCGCACCCGGTTATGAACCCAACCTTCGGTGCGTAATTGCCGCATGCCGGCGTCAACGAATGGGTAACCGGTGTTACCTGTTGCCCATGCTTCGAAGGAGTCGTCAGCGCCATCTGACCAACGCATTTCCTGATCAAAGCGGGGGTCAAGGGATAGGCGCGCGGTTTGTGGATTTTGTGCCAGCACATCCGCGTAAAACTCGCGCCAACATAATTCCTTACGGAACACTTCGTCATCATCGGATAACTCAGCCAGCAAACTTCGTGGGTGGATCTCACCCCATTTGAGGTGGTGGCCAAGGGCGCTGGTGCCGGTTAGGTCGGCCCGATTTCGCAATTCTGAATATTTCGAAAGGCCGGCGGCGCGAAATTGCTCCCAGCGCTGCCAAGCGGCCTGCTCGCCGGCCGGCGGCAAGGCCAGTGCCCCTAGGTCTGGGGCCACCGGTAAGCCTTGGCACTGCATCCCCTGCCACCAAGTTGCGTCATCGGGTACATCCTCGGCCGGCTTGGGCCAACCGTGGCGCATCCAGCCTCGAAAATAAGGGGTGTAGACGCGGTAAGGGGTGCCGTCATCCTTGGTGACTCGACCCGGCGCGACGGCGTATGGCGAACCGGTTCTAACTAGCGGCACACTTCCAAGCGCGAGCTCAACAGCTGCATCGCGTTGGCGGCCGTAGGGCCCGAAATCGGCCGCAATGTGCACGCTGCTCGCGCCCGTGGCGGCAACGACTTCCGGGACACCTTCGACCGGGTTACCGTGCCTGATCAGGAGGTTGCCACCCAAGGAGGTATCCAAAGCTGCCAGCGCTGCGGCCAAATAGGCCTGGCGAACCGGGCCGGCAGCATCCCAAAGGACCGGATCCACGGTGAACAATGGGATAACCCGGCCGTCAGCTGCCACGTCGGCTGATCGCGCCGCGGCCAGCGCGGCCAGCAGGGCTGGGTTGTCGAGGAGCCGCAAATCGCGACGAAACCACATAATGCTGGGCACCGCTGAAGCCTAAAGGGTTGTGCCCAATTCCGCTTTAGGGCACAGTGTGGCCGTGCTTGGTGCGATGTTTTGGGGTGCGGTCTCGTCGGCGACGTTGATGGTGGGCGCCATCTTGGCTTATGCATTTAAGCCATCGCCACGCCTGACCGCGATAGTGATGGCAGCCGGTAGCGGCCTGTTGATCGGCTCGGTTGCATATGACCTAGTCGCCGATGCTCAGCTATCACTAAATCTTCCGTTACTTGCATTATCACTTTTCGCTGGTGCTGCGGTCTTCGTGTTTGGCACGAAAATTTTGGAAAGTCGTGGAAGTAAGGACCACACGGTCGGTAAGAAAGTTGATGACAGTAGCGGCACCGGTGGCAATCCACTCGCCATTGTTTTAGGTAGCGTGCTTGACGGAGTGCCGGAGTCATTTGTTCTGGGGATCAGTGTTCTTGCCGGCGGGGTAAGCCCGACGTTGCTGGCTGGGGTGGCACTGTCGAATCTGCCAGAAGGCATGGCGGCTTCTGCCGGACTTCGCACCAGAAAATGGAAATTAGCAAAAGTCTTACTCATGTACGCAGCGGTCGTTGCGACCAGTGCCATTGCATCCGGCCTTGGCTATGGGTTACTGGCTAATGACGATGGCACGATTGCGGGTGTGGTGCAGACTTTCGCCGCCGGTGCGCTACTTGCCATGATCTCCGACACCATGATCCCTGAGTCATACCAGGTGGAGCGGGAGTGGACAGGTGGCCTGGTTGTCGCCGGCTTTGCGCTCTCCTTGTTACTGGCGGCTGCGCTCGGGTAAGTTGGTATCGTGAGCGACCTCATCGATACCACCGAGATGTACCTCCGCACCATTTTCGAACTTGAAGAAGAAGGTGTGTTGCCGATGCGCGCGCGAATCCGAGAGCGGTTAGCGCAAAGTGGCCCTACGGTATCTGAGACCGTGGCTCGCATGGAGCGCGATGGCTTAGTGATGGTGGTTGCGGGTGATCACCATTTGGAGTTGACCACCGCGGGGCGCGAGGCGGCCACCCGTGTTATGCGCAAGCACCGCATCGCCGAATGCATGCTGGTCGAAGTAATAGGGATGCCCTGGGAGGATGTGCACTCGGAGGCGTGCCGCTGGGAGCACGTCATTAGCGATGCGGTTGAGCGACGAATGCTGGAACTTTTAGGCAATCCAACCGTTTCACCATATGGCAACCCAATACCCGGGTTGCAGGCATTGCGCCCGGAGTTTGACCTCACCGAAAGCGTTATCGGTGAGGTGTGCCCGCTCTCACTTATCGTCAGCACCGAATTGGTACAGGTGACTGTGCGCCGGTTCGGTGAGACCATTCAGGATGACGCTGAAACCATGACACGTCTGCGCCGAGTTGGCGCGCTACCGGGCGCCCTGGTGCAGGTGCGCAGATCACCCGGTGGAGTGTCTATCGGCAGTGCTGGCGAATACACCGAATTAGCCGATGAAGTTGCCATGTTCGTGCTCGTTGACGCGGCGATCTTTGATGGCTGAGCAACTATTGTCGAGCCGCATCGCACTGGTAACCGGCGGCGGCACGGGTATTGGCAGGGCAATAACGCTCAAACTTGCCGAGCTAGGTGCACAAGTTTTCATCCTCGGTCGCACCGCGGAAACTCTGGAGCAAACGGCCAGCATGGCGCCGCCTGGCAGCGTACTTTCAGTCGTTGCTGATGTGCGTGAGCCAGAGCAAGTTGATGCAGCACTTGATCGCATTTTGCAGGAGACACCCGGCATTGACATTCTGGTAAACAATGCCGGCGGCCAGTTCGTTGCGGCCGCTGAAGATATCAGTGCCAAGGGTTTCCGCGCGGTAACTCGCTTGAATCTTGACGCCACTTGGTATCTCACCACCGCGGTAGCGACCCGCAGCATGCTGCCGCGTGGTTACGGCAAGGTCATCTGCATCACCATCACACCCCGTGGCGCTCTCCCGGGAATGGCCCACTCGGGCGCAGCGCGGGCCGCGGTTGAATCACTGATCCGTACTTGGGCCGTTGAGTGGGGTAGTCGTGGGGTGCGCACCGTCGGTGTGGCCCCGGGCATCGTGCACACCGAGGCCTTCGATCGATACGGCGTAGACCCGGCCAAGGTGGCAGAGGTGGTGCCACTGCGCCGATTGCAGCGCCCTGATGAAATAGCTGGACTGGTGGCATTCATCGCCTCGCCGTCGGGTGATTACATCACCGGAACGACGATTGTGATGGATGGCGGTCTTGACATGGTCGGGCCGAACCACATGCCGGCAAGTACTTAATGTTGGCGGTTAATAAGACTCCATACCAGCAAATTCAAAGATGGACGTTTGGTCTTTCGGCGGCAATCCAAAAAGTCGACTAATGTTCGCCCCATGCTTGAAGTTGTTCTGAACAAAGATCCACTTACAATAATGGAGAGAGACTTTCAGGGACTTTACTCAGGTAAGGTTGGGGTGAGTACCATACGTGGTGGCCAAACTGCTGCAGATCGTGCATTAAGCACTTTGGACATTACTGGATACGCGAGTTCTCGTTCACAGGTATACCCGAGAAATAAACGAGGCGCCTCGGTGCTATCGCCCTATATCAGGCATAACATTCTTACCTTGGGGGAGGTTTATGAAGCCGTGCGAGATGCCGAATTTAAAGACCGCGAGAAGTTTCGCGATGAGCTCTATTGGCAGGAGTATGCGCGGCATCTTTACGCGCGCATTGGGGTCAAACTTTTCGAGAATTTACGTTTTTCTGCGAATTCATTTTCAAAAGGTGACGGCTGGAACCGGGACATGCTTTGTATTGATGAAGTCGTCTCCGAGCTAGAAACTGAGGGCTGGCTAGTTAATCAAAGCCGCATGTGGCTGGCTTCGCATTGGACTGTCCGAAATGAGAGGGGATGGTTGCACGGACAGGAGCGGATGCACCGAGAATTACTCGACGGGTCGCGAGCGGCAAATCTCTTGGGATGGCAGTGGACAGTTGGCTCGGGCACCGGGAAGCCCTATGGTTTCGCCAGATGGCAGGTTGAAAAAAGGGCCCCGGGGCTATGTGCACGCTGCACGCTTAGGAGCAATTGTCCGATTCAAGAGTTCCCGGATGAATTCCCTATGCGCCAATTGGAAAGCGATCCGATTTTGGATCACGATCCTGACCTCACCCGAACAACAGGTCCGTTGCGCGTAGAAAAATCCGCTGAAGCAGAGTTCGTACTCTTAACCATTGACTCACTTGGTGATAACGACCCTGCAATGGCAGCGAACCCACACTTACCGGTGATATTTATTTTTAATCGGAAGGCTCTCGTGAAAATGCAGCTGAGTTCGCGGCGAATTGCTTTCTACCTGCAAGCCTTGGTTGATCTAGGCTCCAGGCGGCAGTTGAATGTCTTTATTGGCGAGCCGTATCGATTTGCCCGCGACCATCGGGTCGCAGTGACCCATGCACCCGTGCCCTCATTCAATAAATTTGCGAATCTAGCGGAGATCCACCCCTACCAGTGGCTGAGGCGGCCGCACTCGGGCTCGATACGCAGTTTCTCGTCGTGGCGAAGACAATTGGCCAAGTAAAGGCATAGAAAGGAATTTGGATGAGCGTCACACCACACACGCCTGCAAAAATCATCATTCTTTTTGGAGTTTATGATGCTGATGCCTCGATTTGGGGTGAGATGACTTATTGGATTGGGGCTCGTCTTGGGGTGAGGCATTGCAGCTTGTGCGACATCACGCATTCCCTATTTCGTGAGAAAGAAAATTGGAAGGAGTGTCAAGCGGAACTAGCTGCCAAGTACGGAGTGGAATTCCGAGCCTTTCATCGTGACGATCAGCCCGATTCGGTGCGCAATGTAATAAATGGCGCTTATCCGGCTGTCGTAGCTCAGGATGAAGTGGGAAAATACAGTTTGTTCATGAGTTCCTCAGAGATTTCGTCCTGCGGTGTCTTACCGATGTCACTTCTGGGAGCAATAAAAAGTCGACTGTCCGAAACGTAGAAGCATCCCTTCACTGGAAAGAAGTGCGATGATGCCTCTGACCCGGTGATTAAGAGTCACCGGATCAGAAATTCGGGCGTAGCGGCATTCCCGAAACCCCGCCGTCACCTAGCTTGACTGCCAAGGTTTGGTGCAGCTGAATGGTGTCGAGCTCAAAGCCCAATCTGGAGGCCGCCATGTAGAGGCGCCAGACGCGCGCGGTGCCTAGACCAGCTTCGGCGACGGCTTCATCCCAATGGGCTTCCAGATTTTGGCACCAGTGCTTAAGGGTGAGGGCGTAATGCTCGCGGAGGTTTTCATCATGGCGGATCTCAAAGCCAGCGGTGTTCATGATACTCACGATGTGGCCCAGTCCGGAGAGTTCACCATCTGGGAAGACATACCGGTTTATGAACGAAGTGCGGTAGTGGGTGGGCTCTGCATCACTTGGTCGGGTGATGGTGTGGTTGAGCATGCGGCCTTCGGGGCGTAGTTTGTCGTAGGCGAACTTGAAGTAAGAGGGGTAGTTGGGCCGGCCGATGTGTTCGGTGAGGCCGATTGACGAGATCGCATCAAAATTTGATTCAGTCACATCCCGATAGTCACTAAAACGCACCTGCGCCCGGTCGCCAAGGCCAGCAGCCTCAATTGCCGCTTGGCCCCACTCAGCTTGACGCTGCGAAAGGGTGGCACCGATTGCCGTGACGCCGTAGTTCTTGACGGCGTGCAGAACCATGCCGCCCCAACCGCAACCAATATCAAGTAATTTCATGCCTCGCTGCAGACCTAGCTTGCGGCAGACTAGATCGAACTTCTCTTCCTGCGCGACTTCCAAGGTTGCCTCTGGGTTCTGGAACACTGCACAGGTGTAGGCCATCGAGGGGCCAAGGACCCAGCGATAAAAAGTATTGCTGACGTCGTAGTGGTGATGAATGGCTTCGGCGTCACGTGACTTCGAATGGCGGCCACCAGTTAGACGGCGCTCCTGCGGCGGAGGCGCGGGGCGCTTGAAAGCAAATGGCAAGAACACACGGCCCAATCGCAACTTTTGCCCGATGGTGATGCGCGAGGTATCAAGTGGGTAGAGCCGGCGTAGTGCCTCGTAGGCATCGCCTTTGATCTCCAGGGACCCACTGACATACGCTCGGGCTAGCCCAAGTTGGCTAGGGGAGCCGGCCAAGTACGCAACGGCTTTGGGGTCAAGGATCTCAAGAGCCACCGGGGCGTCCTTTGGGCCCGCGGTGGATCCGTCGTAAGCACTAAAGCCCACCTCGCGTTCTGGGGGTACCACGATCGTGAACGCATCGGCCAGTTTCATCGGCGCTCAACCACCTTTTCGTACAGTCCCAATAATCTGCTGTTCGGATCGAACCTTGCCTTAAGTCCAGCGTATTCATTTCCTCCGTATATCGACCAGAAAGTTTCCCGATCGTAGAAGGAGCTTGAATACAGCGACTTTCGACCCTCTAATGCGGTCACTTTCGCCTCAATAAGTCGATTTATCCGGCCCTCGCCCGGTTCGGTGCCTTCGGGTAGGGCCACGGTCGACCAAAACCCGACGTTTATATAGGTAATTTGCGGGTCAAATTCGTAAAGGGGCCAGAGTGCATTTGGGTCACGTTGCTTAAGTGGGCAAACCCACACCGGCTCGATACCGACTTCGGCGTGGAAGAACTCCAAGAACTCCTCGAGCCGATCAATGGGGACCTCAATATCTTGGACCACCGGCTCGCGTCTGGGCGCACCGCGCAGGCGCGCCAGCTTGCCGGATACGTCATGGCGCCGATCGAAGGCAATGAGTTTCCAGTAGACGTCACTGCGTAGTTTTCGCTTCGGCCAAAACCGGCGCACTAGTTTCTTCTGGGCGCCGAAGGCTCGTGAGCACCAGAACCAATCGGTATCCCACCGCCACAAATAATCATGGATGGTCAGAACGTCCTCAGTTCTTTCTTGAATTGAGCGGTAATAGATGTTCATGCCGGTGTAGTCGCTAACCGCCAACTGTGCCGGGCTGGTGTCGACCATTTCACCAAGGGTTAGGTACTGCTCACTTGGTGAGAAAACGGTGCCGTCCAGGAAATCAACGCGGCGGCCTTCGAATATCCGATCAGCGGTGATAGTCGCCATCGCATTCGTCATGGCAGTCGCGGTATCAAAGCGCAGGTGCCGAAGGTGCACGAAAGGTTTCACCGGCTCGAGTTCGATTTGTAGTCGCAGGGCGTAGCCGAGGGAGCCGTAGGAATTTGGGAACCCGTAAAACAGGTCGCGGTTTGGATCATCCGCGGCGCCGGTAACCGTCAGAACCTCACCGGTACCGGTAAGGATGTCCATCTCGAGAACTGATTCGTGCGGGGTGCCGTGCCGAAAACTAGCACTTTCAATACCGAGTCCGGTCACGGCGCCACCAAGGGTGATGGTGCGCAATTGCGGCACGCACAGCGGCATCAGCCCAAATTGCAAAGTCGCATCAACTAGATGCTCGTAGGTCGTCATGCCGAGCACCTGAGCTGTGCAACTTGCGACATCGACATTTAGCACCCCGTCGAAAGCGGCGACATCAAGGCCGGGTGCGGTGGCTGCGTCGCGTGGACGGAACAAATTGGAGGTCTTTTTGGCCAATCGGACGGGGGTGCCGGGCGGGATTTTGGCATATTGCCCCGCGAGGGTGTCGACCAGTTGCTGGTAGCTGGTGCGCCATTTGCTGGAAAGTTCGGTTACCGTCACGTGGTAACGGTAGACCCGGTGGGCCGGGCTGGCCAGCCCTTGGTGCCCTTTGGGGGCAGTAATAGGTCATGATTGATCGGTGAGCGCGCCGCAAACCCCAAGCCTTGTCACCCCTAGTGCCAATAAACATGGCTGGGTGCCTTATGTGGCGGGGGCCGTTACCTTCGTGGTGGTGCTTGCCGGCTTCGGGGTAATTGCCGGGGATTGGTTCTTGCGAAATGTCGAAATGCGCTCGCTGGTGATCGCCATCGAGAACTCCGAATTGACCATGGCCCAGACCCAGGATTCGGTTAGTTCTGCTTTTGATGCCTACGGCGGCCTAGATAACCCGGATACGGCCGACCGGGAAGCTTTGGTCACCGAATTAGCGAACGTGGCCGGCTACGCCCAACTCAGCATCGCCGATGCGGGGGAGCAAGTTGCC
>NSHP01000048.1 GCA_002737125.1 Actinomycetota bacterium
TCGGCCCCCTGCAGCACCGATAAGTCCAATACTTGCTCAGTGCCGTCAAACCACTCAAGCACTAATTCCCGAGTGACGCCGGCAAGGGCGCCACTTGTTAACGGCGGCGTTAGCACCTGCCCGTCAATGATGACAAACACATTGGTGCCGGTACCTTCGCATAACTCGCCACGGGTATTGGCGAAGATGGCCTCGGATGCGCCCTGCCCATGAGCCCGCATCAAGGCGATCACGTTATCGGCGTATGAGGTGGTCTTGATCCCGGCCACCGCCGAGTTCTCATTGCGCGTCCAAGGCACGGTAACCACCGTGGTCGTCTCTGGCCAAGGAATCCGTGACGATAAGGCAACCACCAAGGTTGGCACCGCGGCCCCGCGATCACTGCCCAAGGGGGCGACGCCACCGGTATAGGTGATGCGCAGGCGGCCCGGCCCCGCTAGCAGGGGCCGGTTTGCAAAGAGGACTTCGCTAACTGCACCGCGAATCACATCTAGGTCTGGATCTGATAAACCCATAGCCCGCGCTGATGCGGTGAGCCGTCGCAGGTGACGAGTCAAGGCGAATGCCGAACCATCAATTACCTTCATGGTTTCGAAAACGCCATCGGCCACGGTGAAGCCGTGATCCAAAACCGAGACCAGCGCTTCATCTTGCGAAACCAGCGAGCCAAAATCTCGATCGCCGACCCAGATCATCATTGCGGCTTCATCCACATAGGGCCTAACTTTGCCATGAGCCAGCAGCAACAGTGGTCAGGTGCGCTGCTTTGAGCTGCGTTTCGCGCCATTCGGCCTGCGCATCCGATGACCAAGTTATGCCCGCACCCGTGCCAAAATGTAATTGTCCAGCTGACTTCCAAAAAGTTCGGATCGCGACCGCTAAACATGCGGTGCCTTCGTCGGCATCGACCCAGCCAATTGCGCCGCAGTAGTACTCGCGAGGCGCCGGCTCAAGCTCCCCAATTATTCGGATAGCTGAAGATTTCGGCGCCCCCGTTATCGAGCCCGGGGGGAAAGTTGCCTCGATTATTTGCGGCCAACTAGCGTCCGCGAGTAGGGTCCCGGAAATATATGAGGCCAAATGCACCAGTCCCGGATGCGCTTCCACTTTAAGAAGGTCTGGCACAGTAACTGAGCCGGTTGCACAAACTTTTGATAAATCATTGCGCACTAAATCAACGATCATCACGTTTTCGGCTTCATCTTTGGCGGTTAGATCCCCCGGCACCTTCCCCGTACCTTTGATCGGACCTGAGCGGATAACACCTTTTTGGCGCTCCAAGAACAGTTCGGGACTCGCAGTGACTACTTCAATGCCAAGTTCAGGGGCGCAAATCATCCCGGAATAAGGGGCCGGATTACCAACCCGCAGCAATTCATACAGACCGGCAATATCGCTTTGCCCTTTATCAGGCAGTTGGGCGCTCAAGACCCGGCAAATATTGGCCTGATACACCGATCCTGCCGCGATCGAGGTTCTTACCTCCTCAACCGCCGCTAGGTACTCAGGTTCATCAACCGACGAGCTCCATGAATTGGTCGCTGGGCCCTGCCACCTGATCTGCCCAACCTCGCTCGACCCAACCTCGCTCGACCCAAGCCCTATCGGCCTAACCACTTTGGGTTGCTCCAGCCAACTTCTGAACCTAATAGCGACCGGAGGCCCGCTATAGGGCAACAACACCGCCCAACGGCCCCCGCCATCCACCGCCCCAAGGTCGTTTGTGACGTCGCTGACCCCGGTAGCCCACATACCCCCCAAGTGAGCAAATGCCTGCGTCATGGGCCCCATCATGCTACGTACGACCCTTCGTCAGATATTGTTCCCTTCCGGCCTGAAATTGCGAATACTTTTTCAGGTCGTATGCGGACGTAGCGCAGCTGGTAGCGCATCACCTTGCCAAGGTGAGGGTCGCGGGTTCGAATCCCGTCGTCCGCTCGAAAATGCCAGACACCTCTAGTGGGTGGCACGGCGCAATGGTGGAGTGACCGAGAGGCGAGGTAGCGGCCTGCAAAGCCGCGTACACGGGTTCAAATCCCGTCTCCACCTCCGCAGGGGCGGCAACCCACAAAGGTTTGGTGGGTTAAGCACTGGTAGCCTTCACCTTCGCACCAAGGACCGTTAGCTCAGTTGGCTAGAGCGTTCCCCTGACACGGGAGAGGCCACAAGTTCAAGTCTTGTACGGTCCACGATAGGAACTCAGCCGTTGAGATGGTTGAGATGTGACGGAACCTCAGGCCCACAGTAATTGCCAGAGGTAATCTGCCGCATAGGCCTTGATTCGGTTCCAGTCAGTACTGGACACCCTTCAATGCTAGTGCGCGACCGCTGAAGGAGTTCGTTGCCAGATCCTGCATTCCGTACCACTTATGGGACATGATGGGGCCATGGATCGGCTCGCTGACAGGACACTAAGTGCCGCGCTCATCACTTCGCAGGCGCGTGACCCGCTCCCCAAGCGCGCGTCGGTGATCGTGGTGGGTGGCGGAATTGTTGGTTCAAGTGTTGCTTTCCACCTCGGAAAACTCGGTATCGCTGACGTGCTCCTTATTGAACGCAATGTCCTGACCAGTGGGACAACCTGGCACGCGGCAGGTCTCATCGCAAATGCCCGGGGTTCTGTATCCCTGACGCGCCTAGCGCAGTACGGACCAGATCTGTACTCCCGTTTGCAGAGTAAGACCGATCTGGGCCTAACACAGGCGGGCTCCATCACCATTGCGCGCACGGCGGAGCGGGTTGATGAAATAATCGATGCACACGACACGGCCCAACTTTGCGGTGTCGCCTCGGCACTCATAACCAAGGAAGAGATCGCCGGTCTTTGGCCTCTTGCCGACATGTCAGGAGTCCTTGCTGGATTACATTTTCCCGATGATGGGTACGTCAACCCGGGTTATGCGGCCATCGCTCTGGCAAGGGAAGCATCATTACTCGGTGTAGCCATTCGTGAACATGTTCAAGTTCACGAACTCCTAACATCCGATGGAGTGATCCGAGGAGTTCGAACGGACAATGGCGATGTACACGCCGACTATGTAGTGCTCGCTTGCGGGTTGTGGAGTAGAGATCTTGCCTTCTCGGCTGGTGTGCACCTACCACTTTTCGCAGCCGAGCACGTCCATGTGAGATCTAACAGTATTGTTAATCTGCAGCAGCCACTACCGGTCTTACGTGATGTTGATAACAGTTACTACGTCCGCACCGAAGGTGATCAGCTTCTGGTTGGCGCCTTCGAGCCAAAGGGAATTCCTCGATCCACGCCGGAGATTGTCACCTCTGGCTTTGCGGAATTTGACCCTAATTGGGAACACTTTCAACCTGTCCGTTCGCAAGCAGAGCGCACAATTCCAGTTCTTGCAGAAGTCGGATACGACCGTTTCTTGAACGCACCCGAGAGTTTCACACCGGATACGAACCTGCTAATTGGGGAAACTGCGGAGGTAGAGAATCTATTCGTTGCCGCTGGCATGAATTCGCAGGGAATCATCTACGCCCCGGGGGTAGGACGGGAGTTGGCCTCGTGGATTATGAATGGTCATCCAGACTTCGACTCCACACTTGTCGATGTCCAGCGCTTTTCCCGCCATCAGAGCAATCGGCGCTATCTACATGAGCGAACCCGGGAGAGCCTTGGTCGGCTCTACGCAATGCATTGGCCTAACTACCAGTCCCAAACGGCCCGCGGGGTTAGACGTGGCCCATTGCACGCTGTCCTCGCCGAGCTCGACGCCCGGTTCGGCGAGATCAATGGCATGGAGCGTGCCATCTGGTTCGGCGGGCCAACCGTTGAAGATTCGTACTCTTTCGCCAAGCCAGGGTGGTTTGATCAGGTTGCCCTTGAGCATCACGCCGTTCGGACAGGTGTCGGTGTGCTCGACCTCAGTGCTTTCGCAAAATTTGAAGTCTCCGGTCCCCAGGCGCTCGCTGTGTGTGAAAGTGCGGTGACAGCTGATGTAGACGTCACTGTTGGTCGAGTTGTCTACACGCTCTTTTTAAACTCCGGCGGCGGGATCGAATTGGACGGAACGATTACCCGACTAGCTCACGATCGCTTCATGGTTGTTACACCCTCAGCGAGTCACACTAAGACGTTTTCGCTCCTGAATCGTCGAGCACGAGGCTTCGCCGCTTCCGTACACGACATCACCACGGCAACCGCGACTATCGCTGTCATGGGGCCCAAGAGCGCAGAGCTCCTCTCCCGAGTCTCTCCAGACTCGTGGTCCAACGACGCGCATCCGCCCTATACGGGCCGTGTCGTCGAGGTAGGGGATGGACTCGGCTTGGCTCTTCGGTTGAGTTACTCCGGTGAGTTGGGCTACGAGCTGTATGTCCCTTCGGATCTAGCCGTCAACGTCTACCAAGCACTGCTGTCCAAGGGCGATGATCTTGGTCTTCGACCGGTTGGATTCTTCGCGCTCGATTCATTACGAGTTGAGAAGGGGTACCGCCATCTCGGGCACGACATCGGGCCACATGACGACCCCTACTCCGCTGGACTTGGATTTACGATCCGCAAAAATCGAGATGCCACTTTCCATGGCAGCGACGCACTCACTCGGCTAGATCCCAGTAACCCCAGACACCGGACCGTTCACGTGTTACTCGACGATCCAGATGTCTACCTCGTTCATGAAGAAGCAATCCTTGCGGATGGTAAACCAGTAGGTCGGCTCACTAGTGGGGCATACGGGCACACGCTGCAGCGGTCCGTTGGCATTGGAGTGATCGACCCGGCAATCGACCTCAATTCAAGCTTTGCCATTCAATGCAAAGGAATTCCACAACCTGCCACCGTTTCACTAACTCCGTTCTACGATCCAACCAACCGTCGAATGCGCGTAGTTACAGGAGGCATCCTTGACGAGAACCTATGACGCGATAGTCGTGGGAGCGGGGCTCGCCGGGTTGAGCGCAGCCCGCGACTTGATGACTGCCGGACTCGACGTGGTCGTCTTAGAGGCACGAGCACGTGCGGGGGGTCGCGTCGAACAAATGACCACCCATGACGGTCGGCTCGTTCAACTCGGCGGAGGGTGATCGGTGACTTCCATACCTACTATCGAGAATTAGTTGCCGAACTTGGACTCACCATCGGCCCGAGCTTTCCGGATCTCCCGGGACAGTCGACGTGGCTGATGCGAGACGGTCGCTGGCTAGGCGAGGATATGCCATGGATGTCTGCTGATGACCATGCTATCTACGAGCGGCTCGACCGCAAGTTTGCCACACTGACAAGAACCGTAGATCCCGAAGACCCTTGGTCTCACCCAAATGCATTGGCTCTGGACCAAATGTCTTTCGGGGGAATGGCTCCGACGGGAAGGAGCAAGCCCGCAAGTGATTCGGGCTTTCGAAGTGCGAATTTTTGCTCTTGGCCACGCTGCCGTAAATCGACGCTCGCTCCTGGCTGAACTACGGCAAGGATCTACCGCAGGAGGTCATGGTTTCTACGACTACGACGTGTGGGAGAACTTAAAGGTACTCGAAGGGTCCGCGACGGTGGCGTTGCGAATGGCCGAGCAATTGGATTACCGGATTCGTGACTCAACACCAATCGAAGAGATAGCCATCAATGCTCATGTCTCGTCCGTTCGTTCAGTAAACGGTGAAGTTCTTCTTGGCAGCCACGTGGTGTGTGCCATACCCTCAGGCCCGCTGCGCGATATTCGTATCTCCGGGGTTAACAAGGAACGTCTTGCAGCTTTGCATCGCCTGCAACACTCGCCAACCGTGAAGTATGTGCCCGTGTACCCCACTTCCTTCTGGGAGGAAAATGGTCAAAACGGCACCGGCTACTTCGAATCCACCCTGTTGGGTGGTACCTGGGTACAAGCACACGGCGTCTTGTCGGCCCTTGTTCCTGTCGATCGACTCGGTGCCTTCCAGGTGCTCCCAAGCCATCGACGTTCGGAAGTTTTCAGGGCACAGTTGGTTAGCGCTTACGGTCCCGAAGCCGGCGAGCCCGAGAGTGAATACATCCGCAATTGGGCCGGGGACCCGTGGACTCAGGGATACTCACAGTCATTGCGTCCAGGTGAATTGACCTCTATCGGTCCGCTACACGGAAGTCACGAGCCGCCGTTTTGGATTGTGGGGTCCGATCAGTGGGTGAATGGGTACATGGAGGGAGCCGTATGTACGGGCAGGCAAGCCGCAGCCGCGATCGTTAACTATTAGGTATCGTTCGGCGGTAAAGGCATGCACTTCTCCACCTCAGATGGCTTCAGCCGCCGGAAGTGCAAAGCACAGCGCATTGTGACGGTCCTCTGGGTGTCCCACTAACTCACGATGAACCTGCAGGAAATGAAGGGTTTTTCAATTACCCACAAAACCCACCTCTCGACCGCGAATATCACAATCGTGCCCAAGGTTTGCCAAGATTAGCTTGACGGAGTTACCCTGAGGACGGGGTTTACGCAAATCTTGGGGGAATCATGCTTAGGGGCAAGACGGGCCTTACCAAACTGGGGCGCACGATTCTGGTGTCGCTAGGTGCCTTCGCGCTAATTGGATTGGTCGCACCCCCTTCAAATGCCGAGGTAAGCGGCATCAGCGCCTGGGTTATCAGCGGAGCCACTGGTCAACCAGACCCATCGGCGGTGAGCGAGAACCAGATCCAGTTCGGGATTGGCTTCAGCGATAGCGCCGGTGCATCGGACGTCAGGTTTGATCGCTTGTCTTTCGGATACACGGTCACGGGCGAGGGCCGCACCATTGCTTCAGGATCGAAACCGGAGCCGAACATCACCTATGTCCAGTCAGGTACCGCCACAAACCGGTATATCGAAGCTGTGGATCTTCGCGACCTCAGCCCGGGCACCACATACACGATCAGTGTGTGGGCAGTGGACCATGGCGTGCGATTCACTAACTCGATCAACGTGACGACAAAGACCCAAATCACTCCTCCGGGAGCCCCCACGTCTGTGACCGCGGTGGCCGGGGCGGAGTCAGCCACGGTCAGTTGGACAAGTCCAGCATCGGATGGAGGTGCGTCCATCACGTCCTACACCGCGACAGCAAACCCCGGCGGCCAAACCTGCAGCACAGCAGCCACTTCGTGCGCAGTGTCCTCGCTAACTCCAGGTTCGACGTACACCTTTACCGTTAAGGCGTCGAACTCCGCAGGTACGAGTTCAGCCTCTGCCGCATCAAGTTCGGTGATGATTCCGGCCGCTACGCTGTTACCAAGCACATCAGCGTCTAAACCGACGTCTAGCACATCGTCGTCATCCAGTAACTCGGCCAGCGGTGAAGATCTCGGATCGTTAGATCCAACGGAAGAGACCATCGATGGTGAAATCACTGTCGCGAAAGTCGCTGGTGGTTACCAACTACGGGTCGGCACTAATAGCCCCGAAACTCCATTTACCATCGTTGGGCGAAAGCCCAATGCAAAAGTTCTGAAATGGTCGCTCAGCACAAAAACGAGTGGAGCGGTATTTTTTACCACCAAAGTCAATATCAGTGGCTACACGCTGCGGCTGCGAATGGAGGGTGAAACGCTCGACGTCATTAAGGTCGTTTGACTAAGCCCCGTCACGGGCTAGGTAACTGCCTAAGCGCGTTCTTCGGCAATGGAGTTGCCGCCATCGACCACTAGGCACTGGCCGGTGACATAAGAGGCACCGGGTGAAGCTAGCCAGGTGATCGCCGAGGCAACCTCCTCTGGTCGAGCCGATCGCCCCATCGGGGTCCGCAGCCCCTGCTCATACTCGTGTGGTGTCTGGGAGCCGGTGGTAATCCAGCCCGGCGCAACCGCATTTGCGGTTACTCCGTGGCGGGCTTCATCAATTGCGATAGCGCGAACTAAGCCAACCAGGCCCGACTTGGACGCCGCATAGGCAACGTCACCGCCCATTGCCATCACCGGGCCGGTAACGCTGGCAACCATAACGATGCGCCCCGCCCCGCTGGCCCGCAGCGCTGGCAAGGCCGCTTTGGTGACTAGGAAAGCGGAATCCAGGTTGCGGGCGATACCTGCCCGCCAGCCGGCAAAATCGATCTCCTCGATCGTTCCCGACTCCCGCGCAAAATCCCCGGCGGTGCTGGTCATGCCCGCATTATTGATAACCACGTGAAGGGCTGGCAATCGCGCAAAAACCTCTTGCATGAGCGACTTAACTGCATCGGGATCGGTCAGATCGCAACTGGCACCGTACGCGAGGTGTCCGGCCGCGTTTAACTCTTGAGCCCTATCAAAGGCTCGCTCGCCAAGTGATACCAAGAAGACCGCTGCGCCGGTTTCCGCTAAGAGTCTCGCTGTGGCATAACCAATGCCGTCACTGGCGCCAGCGCCAGTGACAAGAGCCCCTCGGCCTTGGAAATCCAACACCGAGTCTCGCAATTAACCCAGTAGTTTCGCCTTGGCGGCTTCGAACTCAGCTTCGCTGAGGACGCCAGCACCCTTTAGCTCACCAAGCTTGGTCAACTGGGTGACGATGTCATCACTCGGCGCTAACGCTGGGGCAGCCGGGGCTGCAGGCGCGGTGGGAGCAGCTTCTGCAGCGGCGGCGGCAGCCTTTGCGGCGTGGCGATCATCGATCGCATTGGCTGTGACTTTGGCGGTACCGACAACTGCTGCGGTCCGGAGTAGGCGTCCACGCATGATTTGAAACCTCCTGCTAGATATCGGATCAAAGTGAAATAGTGATTATCCAGTATTACTGCGACGGAACAGTGCTGCAACGATCGCAACCAAGATGGTCGCGATGAATATTTGGGTGATGAATACGAGTAACCATGAATTGCCGTAGCCAAATGCATTGGCTGCCGCCAGGCCAAGGAATGCGCCAAGCACACCGATGATGATTGTTACTATACAGCCGATCGATTGCATAGTCGGCACCAACAGGCGCGCAATGAGCCCAATAATGATCCCTGCGAAGAGCCCTGAGATTATTCCGGTCATCTCCATGGGCATAGCAAACCACATAACTCGACCATGCGACGATGACCGGGTGAAAAGAGTGTGGCCAGCGCCGATTATTGAGCTTTCGGAGCCAGACCTGGCCGCGGCCTACCCCTGGCCCCCGAGCCAGAATCGTTCATGGGTCCGGGCCAATATGGTGATGAGTTTGGACGGGTCGGTGACCGGCCCCGATGGCCTTTCTAAGTCGATTTCCTCCCCCGCCGATCGAGCCCTGCTCGGATTACTTCGCCGTGCTGCCGACGTCATATTGGTCGGTGCTAGCACCATCCGCGCTGAGAACTACCGTCCTGCACCGATACCCTTTGCCGTCGTCTCAAATACTTTGAATTTACCCGCAGACCTGGCCCTATTCGCTGAGGCTTCCACACAGACCCCAAAGTCAATGGTGCTCACCTCGCAGGTCGCCATCGACACCGCTCCAAGTGACCTCGCAGGTCGAATAGACCTGATCGCTTGCGGGGCCCAAAAGGTTGACCCGCGCACCGCCATCGACGCCCTCGCCACCCGAGGCCTAATGCGTATCCACTGCGAGGGTGGGCCAACACTACTTACGGCACTACTTGTTGACAACTGCCTTAATGAGCTGCTGCTGACAGTTAGCCCCGTTTTTGTCGGCACAGCAGCGCGCCTGCTAAGCCCCTCGCCATTCCCGGGATTGACACTGCAACCAAAACAGGTACTCACCAGTGACGGATCGATATTTCTGCGCTACCTGGTCACCTCGGAGTGAAAGTCAAACCGAGCGTTGAGCAGCTAAACCCGCGTCCATTTGCTCTCGAGCCGATTGCACTGCGGCTAACCGGCTGGTCTCCGGAACGCCAACCTGCCAAAAGGCACCACCAGGAGTCCAATCACTTTCGCGGGCCTCGACGACGATAACGCTGGTTCGGTCATTGGTGCGGGCAATCGCCAGCGCACTTATAAGTTCGTCCATCGAATGTACTTTCACCGCTCGGGCCCCCAACGCCTGCGCATGGGCACAAAAATCAACGCGCACCTCGCTGCCGTCACCGCGTGAATCGCGAAGCATGTTGTTATACGAGTTCCCGCCCTTGCTCACCTGAAGTCTCTCAATTACCGCGTAGCCAGCGTTGTCCAATACGACTAAAATGAACTTCTTGCCGGCAAGTACCGAGGCGTAGATATCGCTATTGAGCATAAGGTAGGAACCATCTCCGACCAATGCGAAAACCTCACCCTTGGTGCGAGCGAATGCGGCACCCCAAGCACCGGAAATCTCGTAGCCCATACATGAATACCCATAGTCACAATCGAAAGTCGCAATACCTTTGCTCATCCAGTTCACATTGAGCTCGCCAGGTAGACCACCTGCCGCGGTCAGCACATAATCTTCGGGAGTCGCGGCGGCGTACACCGCGGAGATAATTTGCGCATAGCTCATCGGCGACACCCCATCGGCCGCGGCCCGGCTATCAACCAAGTTCTGAAGTTCCAGCCGCGACTGCGAAGCTTGGGCGGTCCAACTGGAGGGTGCCCGCCAACCGATAAGCCCCTCGGCCAAACTCGTTAAGCCCTCGCGGGCATCACCCACAACCGCCGCCGACACCCGCTTAATTGCATCAAAGCGCGCCGCATTAATCGCGATGATCTGGGCAGAAGCCGCAAATAGGGTCCACGACCCGGTCGTGAAATCTTGAAATCTGGTGCCCACGGCAAGAATGACATCAGCTTTTGAGCAAAGCGCATTAGTCGCTTCCGCCCCGGTCACACCGATTGGTCCCACGTAGCAAGGATGATTGGCAAGCAGAGATGACTTACCGGCAATTGTCTCAACTACCGGGATCCCATGCGCTAAGGCGAAAGTTGCAAGTTCTGCCTCTGCACGTGAGTAGTGGACGCCACCACCGGCAATAAGTACCGGGCGCTTCGCGGTCTTTAGCAAATTCACGGCAGCTAAGACCTCGTCGACGTCAGGTCGCGGGCGTGGGATCGCGCGCACTTTTCGCTCGAAGAAGGACTCCGGATAGTCATAAGCGGTGGCGGCTACATCTTGAGGAAGTCCTAGGAACGCTGGACCACACTCCCCTGGATCCAACAGCATTGAAATCACCTGTGGTAACGCGGTTAACAACTGGGCCGGGTGCATGATGCGATCCCAGAAACGAACTACCGGGCGAAATGCATCATTTACTGTCGTGGCTGGCGCGCCAAAATGCTCAACCTGCTGCAGCACCGGGTCAGGTAGGCGCGAGGCGAAAGTGTCGCCCGCAATGATCAACATCGGGAGTCGATTAGCCATGCCAACGCCCGCGGCAGTGACTAAATTGGTGGCGCCCGGACCAATTGATGAGGTGCATACCATCACTTGCTGGCGACGCATCGCTTTGGCGAACGCCGCGGCGGCAAGACCCATGCCCTCTTCACTTTGCCCCCGCCATACCGGCAGCTCATCGCGATACATCTCAAGTGCATGCCCAAGGCTCGTAACATTGCCGTGTCCAAAAATTGCGAAGACACCTGGGAAAAGCGGCACCTCGCTACCGTCGACAACAATGCGCTGCGAGATGAGGTAGCGCACGATAGCTTCAGAGGCCGTAATTCGAGTTGTTGGGTCGGCTGTGTGCATCAAAGCCCTGCCTTCAGATCGCGAACGGATTCCCAGGTGCGCGACTCCCAGGAATCAATTAATGCCTGTTGCACGCTAACGACGTCAACGGCTTCCGCAAATCCAGGATGGAAAGTCTCACCGGTCGCCATCGACTGCATGAAAGCGTAATCCTCGATGGCAACAAGGTCTTCAAAGCCGATGTTATTCGCCTGTCCAGGCGCGAAGGCGCCGTGGAATGAGAATCGATCCCCACCGAAAATAGTTGTATACCCAGAATTTACCCCGACCTCCTTACGATAGTACTTAAGTTCATTTAGCTGTTCAAGATTCCAGGAAAGTGCACCTTTGGTGCCGTATACCTCAAACGCATTTTGGCTCTCCGGGCCAACTACGGTGCGACTGACTTCGAAGGTACCCGTTGCGCCATTTGCGAAGCGACAGAGCATCGAAGCAAAATCCTCATTCTCGACTTCACCTGTTGGATCGCTGGGCTCACCTCGCCCGTAGTGACTCGCGGCCCCTGTTGGCAAGGGCCGACGCGCAATAGTGGTGTTGCGCATTCCGACTACTTCGCTGATATCTCCCACCAGGTATTGAGCCATCGACACCGAGTGGCTCAGGATATCACTTGACACTCCGTATCCCGCTTCATCCAACATGAATCTCCACGTCAGGAGACCAAGTTCATCACTTCCGTACATCGATAAGAATCGACCGCGGTAATGGGTAATCTGCCCGAGCGCCCCACCACTTATCAGGTCACGCGCATGGATGACCAGCGGTGACCACAAGTAGTTGTATCCGACGCCAGTCGCCACACCAGCGGCCTTGGCATACGCAAACGCTTGAACCGTCTGCTCTGGCTTGCCACCGATTGGCTTCTCACTGAAAACAGCTTTACCTGCAGCCGTCGCAGCTTCAATCATCGGAAGGTGCATCATGTTGGGAGCGGTAACCCAAACTGCGTCGACATCATCAGCGGTTGCGGCGCCATGCCAGTCATCGGTAGCACGGCTGAAACCAAAATCCGCAACTGCCCGCTCACGCCGACTCGCATCGGTGTCTGCGCACACCACTAACTCTGGGTTGAAATCACGCTCGGGGAACAATGAAGGGATGCGCAGCGCAGAACGACTGTGAGCCTGCCCCATCCATCCGAGGCCGAGCACCGCTATGCGGATCTTCTTCATCGCTGCACCCTGCCGAGGGCGGAGGTGACCGGGCACCGTGGGTCCAGCTCAAGTGACTCCCAGTCGGCACGAATCCAATGATGAGCAAGATCATCGCAATAGCTCATCGTCCGCTCCGCGGCCGGG
>NSHP01000049.1 GCA_002737125.1 Actinomycetota bacterium
TGCGGATTCATGGTGAGGGAGCAGTTGAGTATCTCAACGGCTTGCTAACCAATGATCTCGATCGGATTGGCGCCGGCCAAGCCCAGTACACCATGCTCTGCGATGAGTCAGGTGGCGTGATTGACGATCTAATCGTCTACCGCTGGGCCGATGATGAAGTTTTTATGGTCCCGAACGCGTCAAATGCAGCAAATGTTGTTGCTGTGCTGCAGGCAGCGGCGCCGCCCGGTGTTGAAGTTGTTGATCATCACAATGACTACGGCATCATTGCGGTTCAGGGCCCGAGCAGTCAGGCATTGATTAACTCAATGGGCATGCCGGCTGATCATGACTACATGACCATGGCCGAAACCAAGTTTCGCGGTGAGCCGGTAATTGTTTGCCGCACTGGTTACACCGGCGAACACGGCTATGAACTGGTCGCGCCGGGTTCGGTGCTAGTTGAACTTTGGGATGCACTGCTTGCGCGCCGTGGCGAGTTCGGAGTAGTGCGCGCGGGCCTGGGTGCCAGAGATACCTTGCGAACCGAAATGGGCTACCCGTTACATGGCCAAGACATCAGTTTGGATATCTCACCGGTGCAAGCCGGGCTAGCGTGGTCCGTGGGCTGGGAGAAGCCGGCTTTTGCCGGGCGCGAGGCGCTGGTTGCCGAACGCGAAGCCGGACCAAAGCGCGTGCTGCGCGGGCTACTGTCAACCGATCGCGGGATCCCGCGCCCACATATGGAGGTGCGCCGAGTTTCGGGGGAGTCCCTCACCGGCGAGATTATTGGCGAGGTCACTAGTGGCACTTTCTCGCCGACGCTTAAGCAAGGCTTGGCGCTCGCGCTACTTGACCCGTCCATAAAAATCGGTGATGAAGTGGTGGTCGATGTGCGCGGCCGCGAATCCAAATTCACCGTCACCAAGCCACCGTTCGTGCAGCCGTCAACTCGTACTTAACTAAGTGCCGTGACCACCAAAGTTACGGTTGCGCTGATCTCGATTACCGCACCCAGCACGTCACCGGTGACCCCGCCTAGGCGACGCCGGCTGATCGCGAGGACGACCACTGCAGCGGCGAGGCCGGCCAGCACCGCGAGTACGCCAGAACCGCCGTGGAGCAAATAAGCCGCAAGGATTATCGCGATAGTCCAACCTATGGTGACGAGCCGTGGAACCGTCCCAACTACCAACGCGCCGAGTCCGTCGGTTCGGGCCGCGTGAACCCCGCGGGTGCAGGCCCAGACCAAGGCGATGCGGGAGGTAATCACGGCACCGATAAGTGCCAGGTAACCGGCGCCTGCTGCTACGCAGGCACCCAGTGCGAATACCTGTAGGAGCAGATTGACAGCCATGGTCAGCGCGCCAAAGGGTCCGATATCGGATTTGCGTGCTATTTCCAGGGCTTGGGCGGCGGGCCGGCCACTGCCGAGTGCATCGGCGGTATCGGCGAGGCCATCCCAGTGGATGGCCCGGGTGGCAAAGGCCAGTAGTGCGATAGTCAGTGCCGAGATGAGCAAGCCACTTTCCGTGTTGGATGTTTCGATCAGGAGCGGCAGGCCACAAACTAGGGCCAGCAGTAGTGCAATAACGGGCGCGGAAACCATCGCCCATCTCGCCGTAGTTCGATCAACTTGATGTGGTGCGGGCACCGGGTACCGGGTGAGTGTCCCGACGGCAAGTCGAAGCCAATCAGGCATCGCGGTCTGATACTCCGGCTTCGTCGAAGGTGGCCATCTGCTGCAGCAGCGCAATTGCCGATTGGACGATTGGCAGTGCTAGAAGTGCGCCGGTACCTTCACCAAGACGCATCTGGTAGTCGAGTAGAGCGGTCATATCGAGTCTTTTCAATGCGATGGCGTGGGCGGGTTCAGCCGATTGGTGACCGGCGATCCACCAGTTCTTGGCGCGATAGTCCAGGCGATCAGCGACAAGGGCGGCGGCGGTGGTGATGGTGCCGTCAAGGATCACCGGGGTACGCCGAATTGCCGACTGGAGCAAGAACCCGGCCATCGCCGCGAGATCGGCGCCACCGACTACTTGCAACAGCTTGCGGGGATCGCCCATCGACGGGCGTCCGCGCCTCATGGCATCACGAACTGCCGCGCACTTGCGCATCCAGGTGGCATCGTCGATGCCGGTACCAACTCCGGTTACGGCGGCGGCATCGGCTGAAGCTAGGAGTCCGATTAACGCGGCGGCCGGCGTGGTATTGCCGATGCCCATGTCACCGGCAATCAAAAGATCGGCACCGGAGTCGATTTCTTCGTCGGCGATGCGTTGCCCTAGCTCGAAGGCGGCAGCACCCTCGGACTCGGTTAGGGCGTCCTCGCGGTCAATAGAACCGCTGCCGCGCCTGATGCGATGTTGCGCGACCTCCGGGCGAAGTGCCGCCACATAATCAAGGTCGCAATCAACACTGACATCGATGACTTTGACCGCAGCCCCACTTTGTCGAGCTAGGACATTAACCGCCGCGCCACCATTGATGAAGTTAAGGACCATCTGGGAGGTCACTTCAGGTGGGTAGGCCGAAGTGCCTACCGTGCGCGCGACCCCGTGGTCACCGACGAAAACCACCACCCGCGGGTGGGAGAATGGACGCGGCGGGCACCGGCCTTGCACACCGGCCGCCCAGATACTTATTGATTCGACCCGGCCTAGGGCGCCGGCCGGCTTCGTCAACTTTAGTTGTCGAGCCGTCGCAAGTTCACGCGCAGTTTCATCAGGAAGGCTGACTTCAATTCGTGCCAGATCACCTTCACCCATGTGATTAGCCTCTCACTATTCCTACTCGATCAAGTGGTAACGAGTGACCGGCGATCATGAAGGTTGAGTGTAGGCAGTTTTGCGCTACCTCGGCATTCACGGTACCCAGGAGATCCCGAAAGATTCTGCCACTACTTGTTTCTGGCACCACTGACTGTCCCACTTCATTCGAAACCAAAATTACCTCGGCACTGGTCTGATCAAGGGCAGTAAGCAGGTGCTCGGTGCGAAGTGCGACCTCCTTTTGTGCTACCTGGCTTACCTGTGGGTCGGTGGACCAGCCGTCCAGCTCATCCAAAGTTCGAGTCAGCCAAAGGGCCAAGCAATCAATTAGCAGGCAACTATTTGGCGGTGCCGAGGCGAGAACTGAGACTAGATCGATGGTTTCTATTGTTTGCCAAGGCGCGGGGCGCCGTTGCCGATGCAAGATAAGGCGAGCGTTCCAGTTCGGATCGCTACCGGCTGGGTAGCCGGTAGCGATGTAGGTGACTGACCGGTACCGAGTGGCCAAGGTCTCGGCGTACTTAGATTTACCCGACCGAGCGCCACCCAGAACAAAGTGGTGTCTTCTGATCCTTGGCGTGGCCCCGACCTCAATTGTGGTTCCGTCATCAACCACGCGAGCGCCGCACTCGGCAAGTAATTCGCACAGTTGCGCTGTTGGCGGGTTGTGGTGACTTAAATGAATTGCGATGACCGCCGAAGTGTCACAAATGGCCTCAACATCACGAAGGGTGTTAACGGCGGTCGGGAAAGTGGCAAGATCCAGGTGGCCATGACGGTGATCATATTTGGTTCCGAAGGTCTCATCGAGTAAGACCACGTCGAAATTACGCCCCCGAACGCCAGCCACTAGTTCTTCACTAAATGGCCCGGTGTCTGTTGCATAAAAAAGGCAATGCTTATCCGGTGCGGTGATATCGAATAGGACGGCCTCCTCGGTGAGCACGTCACCGTTGCCATTAGCGTGAGTAGCCGGCAGCACTTTAACGTGGTAGTCACCGAGTTCGGTGGTGAGTTTGAGCTGCGCGCCGGCGGCAATGGGGTGGAATTCGATCGCGTCATCTGGTCCCACCCAATCAAGGCAGCGGCTTATAGCTTCGGGTGGAGCCCAGATATGCAATGTGAGTGCGGGTGCCACCCATCCTCGGGCGAGCAGGAATTCGGGGGCTAGGTGGTCGGGATGGCCATGTGTTACCAGGAGATGTTGGACACCGGCCAGTGAAGTCCCGAATCTTGTTGCTGCTGCCGTAACGGTGGGCCCGATATCGACCAACACGACTTCGTCTATTAACACCGCGGACGGATTGCGGGTTCGTCCGGCTGCTCTTTCACTGGCACATGATTGGCACCCACAAAATGCATTTGGCCAGCCACCAGCGGATCCCGTACCCAGAAGTTGGATGATCATGGCACCCGCACAAATTTGGGCTGTGGATTGAAGGCGGCTCGGCGGGAGACCCGGCGCAGTGCGTGAAGGATGGGTGCACCGGCGATGAGGATTAGTGTCACGGTGAGTACGGCGCGGGGGATGTCATAACCAAGTGAGGTGACAACGGTGAATTTGATCCAGGCGAGCAAGTTCGCCAGGATCGAGGCACCGGGGATGTATGAAACCGCGGCTGGCAGATTGGCGGTGAAGGGCCAGAACCACAAGTTCAGCAAGAGACCGTAGGCAAAACTTGCGACGGCACCGTAAGCGGCCAGCAAAGTAATTTCGGCGCGACCGGTTGCCCGCGGCAACAGGCCGGCGCCTAGGCCGACCCACGCGGCACCGAGCATTTGGAAGGGAAGCCAAGGCCCAACCCCGCCGGTGAGAAGTGCCGAGGAAAAAAGTGAAACAGCACCCAGGGCAAAGCCGAAGCCTGGTCCTAGGGCACGACCACCGAGCACCAACACCACCCAAATAGGCTCCAACCCGGCCGTGCCACCACCGAGTGGGCGCAGCACTGAGACCACCGCGGCCAAGACGCCAAGCAGGGCGATGGCTTTAGCGTCCATGCCACCGTCGGTAAAAGATGCAACGACAACGGCGAGCATCAGTGGAACGACAATGGCAAATAGCCACGGTGCGTCGGCAGCGTGCGCAACAACACTCGAAGTGGGTGCGGCAATAAGTGGCCAGCCAAAGGCAATAATTCCCACCAGTGAAGTCGCCGCAATGGTGGTGATGGATCGCGGTCCAAGCCTTAAGGCCCGTGAATCGCTCATCCGGTGGCCTCACCGGTGATAGCCGCTCTGACTTCAGCCACGGTCAACCACTTTTCGGGTGCCAGAATCTTCGCGACCTGAGGAGCGAACATGGGGGATGTCAACACGACTTCGGCCGTAGGCCCGTCTGCGACGATTTCACCTTCGGCGAGCACGATTACCCTCGTTGCAACCTCAGCGGCTAACTCAACATCATGTGTTGCCAACAAAATCCCATGGCCACCGGCCGCCAACTCTCGAAGAATCTTCGCCAAACGGGTTTTAGTCGGATAGTCGAGCCCTCGAGTTGGTTCATCCAGCAGTAGCAGTGGCGGGCTGGCGGCCAGCACAATCGCCAAAGCCAGTAGGAGTCGCTGGCCTTCGGAGAGATCACGCGGATGTGTTCCGTCCAAAACCTCCGGCGCGAGTAGCGCCAACAGTGCCCGAGTGGTGCCGGGGTCAACGCTTGCATCGTGGTCTGAGGATCGACACTCGCCGGCAACCGTTGATGCTTCGAGCAGATCTCCGGGGTCTTGGGGCACCAGGCCCACGCAGTGCACCAGTTCTGAGCCCTTTATTTCGCGGGGGTCCTTGCCGTTGGTGCGCACGATGCCCGCACTGGTGGCTTTAAGGCCCACCATCGTGTTAAGGAGGGTCGACTTACCGGCACCGTTACGACCCATCAGTGCAACGATTTCACCGCTGCTAATTGTGGTACTGACGTTGCGCAGCGCGAAAACGTCGCCATAACGAACCGTTAGATGGTCGGCAGAAGTTAGTGGCGCTAAGTCACGCTCACCGCTAATGACGCGCAGGGGTGCTGGGCGCCCTGTCAGTAGTTCGCGTAGGGGCCCAGCGGCGCGCCTGGCATCACGAATAGTCAAAGGCAGTGGGTGCCAACCAGCAAGTCGGCCCAGTTCAACCACGGGGGGTGCGATTGGGGCGTCGCCCATCATTTCACTCGCGGTGCCGCTGATAACTGGCTCGCCATCACCGGGCACGACCACGACCCGATCGGCGTACTGAACTACGCGCTCTAGTCGGTGCTCTGCCATGACGACAGTGACATTAAGGTCGTGAACCAAGCGCTGTAATGCCGCTAAAACATCTTCTGCGGCACCTGGATCCAGCGCTGAAGTTGGCTCGTCCAGTACGAGTATTTTTGGGTGCGAGGTGAGCACGGCGCCGATCGCAACCCGCTGACGTTGACCTGCTGACAATGAAAGCAGCGGCCGGTTCCGGAGTTCGACAAGTCCTAGAAGATCTAGGGTCTCTTCAACTCGTCGGCGCATTACATCAGGTGCCAGACCCAGGCACTCCATGCCGTAGGCAAGTTCTTCCTCAACAATGTCGGCAACGAAACCACTCATCGGATCCTGCGGAACGACTCCGACAAGATCGGCAAGTTCACGCGGCGGGTTGACCGCGGTATCGCGCCCATCGACGAGAATTCGGCCGCTCAAAGTGCCACCGGTGAAGTGCGGGACTAAGCCGTTAATGGCTCTGAGCAATGTAGTTTTCCCACTACCTGTGCGACCGACAACGAGCACCAACTCACCTTCAGGGATTTGCAAGTTAACGTCAACGAGTACCGGGGTGGTAGCCCCTGGATAAGTAATTGAAACGTGCTCAAAGGAAATCATGCAGCCACCTCGATCTCATTTCGTCGCGCCGATGCCAGGGTTGGCTGGGGGAGGGGCGGTGCGGTAATGGCGGGAGTCGCGGCAATCATCAACCCGGCCAATGGTAAAAGTGGAAGTGCCGGCCAAGTTGGCGGGTTACTCGGGGTATCAAGGCCACTAATCAATAGCCAGGCCGCGGAAGCGAAACTCATTGCAACGAGAACCCCGGCACCGGCCACCAAATTTTCGGGGAGCGCCCACGGGTCTGGTCGGTATCTGGTGCGCACGGCAGCTCGCGCAGACAATGTTATGGAAACAAGACAAATGCTGACTCCGAGAATCAGCATTGGTAAGCCAAGTGCGACCGGTGAGCCAGCGGCAATAAGTGCGTATGCACCGATGCATGCGGCGACTAGCCCAAGAAGAAGTAGCGCGGAGTTGGTTCTGCGCTTTTTCGCACTGAGTGCTCCCCTACGACCGTAGCCCCGTGAGTCCATCGCGGCCGCCAGTGTCACTGACTTCTCAAGTGCACCTTCGAATACTGGCATCGCCGAACCAGCGATAGCCCGAATACCGGTGGTCGGTCGCCCACGTAATCGGCGGGCGGTCCGGACTCGGTCAACGTCTATCACCAACTGCGGGGTGAAAGTCATGGCAACTACCACGGAGACCCCGAACTCATAAAGGGCCGCAGGAACACTCTTCAGCAACCGACTTGGCGAAGCAAGTGAATTCGCGGCGCCGACACAAATCAAAATAGTCGCAAGGCGCAAACCATCGTAAAAGGCCATGAGCAAGCTTTCGAAAGTTATGTCACCGCCAAGTCGAACACCGGCAAGCCATGATGGCAAGGTCACACCAGGCAGGGGCAGCAAAACTGTCGTACCGAATGCAGCGCCAAAAACTACCTGGACAAGAACGCGGATGACGATAACAGCCACCCCCAGCCGCAGGAAGAACATAAAAGATCGGCCCCAGGGTGCATCTGGTTTTCGGGCGGTGACGACCAACGCTGCTACCGAGATGATGAGGAGCAACAGCAGTGGATTGGTGGTGCGGCTAGCCGCCGCGGCCAGCCCCAGAGCCCAGATCCACCAGGCCGCGGGGTGCAGCCACCTAGGGATGACATGAAGGGATCCGATCATCGGACCCGCCGACGCTGTAGGGCCCACGCACCGGCAAGGCCCAAGGCGATTACGAACCCGACCGCGATAAGTGGCACCGGACTACCATTCTCCGAGGCTGGTGCAGGTGCCGGATCTGTTGCATTGGCAAGGGTAGGTTGATTAGCCGCTGGGGTCGGTGCAACTAACACGTCGATAGAGCTATCGGTGGCCGTTGCGATCTCGCCCGATTCGATGGTGATTGCACATTCCCCGGTGGGGTATTCGTCAATCCCACAAACTAGGCCACCTTGGACCCGCGGGGTGGCAATTGCCATTAATGCGTCGGCACCGGTGCCGACTTGATCGATGACAGCGCAGGCGCCTCGCGCCGGCGGTGGTGTTTGGCCCCCGGGCGCCGCATCAAGGGTGCCGGTGTCGATGACCATCGCGACTCGGACCTGACCGGGTGGTGCGTTCTCGGCTCCACACACTTTCGCAAATGCGGTTTTCGGGTCCGTGCGAGGTGCGGCTGTACTCCCACTGGCACCCACGGTGACCGCGAAGCGCCAAGCCTGGATCGAACCGTCAACCAAGGTGGTCGATGCCGGGCCAACCTGAGAGAAAACCCATTGCCCGTTACTCACTGTCCAAAAAGTCCAATATCGGTATGCGGTCTCGGCCCGGGCCGCTGGGGTAAACACCTGAACCGCAAGGCAAATTGCGGTGGTGATGACAGCGGCCCGGGCCAAGAAGCGCATTACTGCTGGCTCTGCTGCAGGGTGGTGATGAGGTTTAGCCCGCCGAAATTCGTCGCTTTAGCACTGGTGGCCTTACTGACCATCAGTAATAAGCCGAGGGCGCCAGGTGAAGCCGCGCCATCTGGAACCCCGTAAGCGGACGCATTAGCCGCCAACGTCGAGGTACCTCTGGTGACCGCCTGCTTGCCAGTGGCACTGGCAACGAAACCGAGGATCGCGGATGCAGTTGATCCGAAATCGTTACCGGCACCGAATGAGTTAGGCAATGCACCGTCTTTCATGATTGCGTTCGCCAGATAGCTACCTGCATTACTTGCCGTAGTTGCACCGCAGGTCGGATTCGCGTTGAGTGAGTGCGACCGACTTACTATTAGCCCGTTGGAAAGGCCGATGAATGCCTGGGCGGTTGATAGCGCATTCGCGGCCCCAGGTTTTTGGAAAGCGAGGCCACCGCCGCTTGCGCACGAGAGTTTTACTGATGTCAGGTACTTACCAGCCTTGACAATCGCCGAGCCACTTCCACTTGACTTCAGTG
The DNA here is from genome assembly GCA_002737125.1 of Actinomycetota bacterium. Classification (GTDB taxonomy): domain Bacteria; phylum Actinomycetota; class Actinomycetes; order S36-B12; family S36-B12. Next base: position 8,962 of record NSHP01000049.1, read on the forward strand.
CTTTTACCGCGGCCAGCGCCAAACCGGTCGAACTAGAGTCCGAAGGCGACCCGCTGAACCAGGGCCACCCACCATCTTTGTTTTGCTGCTTGGCTAACCATGCGGCTGCGGAGCCGGCGCTCGCTGACTGATTTGCGGCAGACAAGGCCGTTAGTGCTAGTGCCGTGGAATTGGTATCAGGGCCGGTGTAGTTAACTGGATCAGACACGTCACAGGCTTTGGTGGTGTCGGGTCGGTAGGCCTGGAAGCTGCCATTAGCGCACTGCTGCTTTAGCAGCCAGGTGATTGCTGCTTTGTTTGGTTTAACGTCATTTGCGATCAACCCCAAGATCGATAGCGACTGGCGAAAGACCCCGTCGTAGGTTGGGTCACCTTCGCCGAAAAGGCCGGTGGTTGCTGGCGAAGCTGTTTTCGCTGTAGTGGTTATGGCGCCGGCTTGGGCGGGGCCAATGTTCGCGGTAAGGGTCAAGCTGCATGCGGCCAGGGCCACGAATGCGGTGGAAATACGTTTTGACATGGTCACCATTTCTTAGTTGAGCGGTGTTGGATTGGTGCCCACGTCCTATCCGGCCAATGAAAAACCCCTCCTGCATTACTGCAAGAAGGGAGACCGGGTATAGACCCGGGCTCCGTTCCGTTACCTCGACGGGTGGAGCCGCTCGTATCTGCCAGGTACTCCGACTCGCCCAAGTTCTGGGATCACGGTTGCGGGACAGCGCCGGATTCACACCGGACTTCCCCTGGAAACACGCGGATTCAGTTAAGACGTCAACATCTCACGGGTAGCACCGGATGTCAATGCCAAACCACCGGGCCGGCAATCGAAGGTCGAAAAGCCACGATTCCACGATGTGCCCCGCCGGCCTCTACAATGACGGTCTTGGGTTTTTGGCACCCGCGGCCCATTGGGTTTCACGCCGTTCACTTTGCGGTGTTCGGTCACTTTGCACGCGAAGGGGTTTACATGGCTTGGTCTTGGCAATACTTGACTGCTGAGGGTGTTGTAGTCGCTGAATTACCCGATACCTCAATGGCTACCGAGTTCCCGTCACAATCAGATGCCGAGACTTGGATTGGCGAGGTGTGGCAGACCTTGCTTGACGCCGGCATTGAGCAAGTCTTGCTGCTCGAAGAAGATCGAATTGTCTACGGCCCCATGGGCCTGCGCCCAGAGTAGTTATTTTCGGCTAGATCTTTGGTGCTCCGCCGCGGAGAACCCGTGGTGGTGGCAGTCGCAACCGGCGTAATTGCAAGGTGCGCAAGGTGGCGTAAAGCAGCAAACCTTTGCGATCTGTGGCTTCTGGGAATTCTCTCTTGGCTCTAAGGCTAAGTTGCACCAGCAGCACGACGGTGTCGACCACGATGAGCGCGGTTACCGCGAAGAAGCCGATTGATACCCAACTTTGGATTAACTGGTTTTTAATAAAACCGAGTGCTAGTACCGCAATCGCGATAAATATGAAGAACTCAGCCAGAGTTATTCTGCCATCCACGAAATCGCGGACGAAGGCCCGGGCTGGGCCGCGATCACGTGCGGGTAGGTAACGCTCTTCACCATTTTTCATCCCTTGGCGAGCACGTGAGCGATCTTCTTGGTCACGTTGGCGTGCGGCTTTCTTCGCGGCCTTGGGGTCTTTGGGGATTTTCAACTGGCTCTTGCGGGCGTCTTCAGCGTCGCGGCGCGAGGGGGTGGCATGGCCTTTGGTACCGCCAGGCCCGGTGCCGGTGGTCGAACCTAGGGGCGCCGTGGCCTGGTCAGTTGACGAGGCCCCTGAGGCGGAGTCCTTCTTCTTAAATCCGAACATGATTGCGCAGCCTAGTCGGCCGTAGCAATTGGCCCAGGAAGGGCGAGCATGCGATCAAGTGACACCTTGGCCCACTTGGCGGTTTCGGGGTCGACCTCAATTCGGTTAACCACCTGTCCAGCCACTAGTGACTCCAACACCCAGACCAGGTGCGGTAGGTCAATGCGGTTCATTGTCGAGCAAAAGCACACGGATTTATCAAGATAGGCGATGGTCTTGTCGGGGTTATCTTGAGCGAGTCGTTTAACCAAGTTCAATTCGGTGCCAATTGCCCAGGCGCTACCTGAAGGCGCAGCGGCGATCGTGGAAATGATCTTTTCAGTCGAGCCAACGAAATCGGCCTTTGTGACAACCTCGTAAGTGCACTCGGGATGGACGATAACGCTCACCCCGGGGATGCGGTTGCGCACATCGTCAACGCAATCAGCGGTGAATCGACCGTGCACTGAGCAGTGGCCTTTCCAGAGAATGACCTTGGCCGCGTGGAGTTGTTCGGTGGTCAGCCCACCTGATGGTTTACGCGGATCAAAAACCACGCAGTCAACGAGCGAGAGTCCGAGTTCGCGAACCGCGGTATTTCGTCCGAGGTGCTGGTCAGGGAGAAAAAGCACTTTCTCGCCTTGTTCGAAGGCCCACTGCATGCTGCGCTCTGCGTTACTTGAAGTACATACCGAACCACCGTGGCGGCCGGTAAAAGCTTTGATTGCTGCTGTCGAGTTCATGTAGGTGATGGGGATTGTTACCGCGGCGATACCAGCGGCAGCGAGGTCATCCCAGCATTGCTCTACCTGCACGATATTGGCCATATCGGCCATCGAGCAGCCCGCGGCGAGATCGGGCAATATCACCTGCTGGTTGTCGGCCGTGAGGATATCGGCGCTTTCTGCCATGAAGTGCACACCGCAAAACACAATGAATTCAGCCACTGGATGCGCTGCGGCTTGCTGAGCCAATTTGAATGAGTCGCCGGTTACGTCAGCGAATTGGATTACTTCATTACGTTGGTAGTGGTGACCCAAGATAAAAAGTCGATCACCTAGGGCAGCCTTCGCGGCGGCTGCTCGGTCAACTAGGTCAGGGTCACTGGCTGCCGGGAGGCCGCCGGGGCATTCGACCCCGCGCTCACTAGCTGGATCTGCCGCCTGGCCAAGGAGCAGCAAGGCCAGCGGAGTCGGTTGCGGCTCGTGGAGTAATTCGGTCATTTGACCATTATTCATTACCCACCCGGTATCCCTCACCCACCCGGGCGGTGCAGCCGAAGGGGCCGAGGGCAGGGAATGACGTGGCTAGGCGAATGGTTAAAGATGTCGTAGACTGCAGTTCTAAGCTACACCCGTGATAATTGGTTTAATCAGGGGACGAACGCTGCTTGGCTCACCGGGGCCGGCACCAACGAAGGGGTAAACATGTCGGCTGACACGACGACCGAGCAGGTCTCTAGCGAGCAGGTCACCATCGACGGAATCGTCCTGACCGATGCTGCTGCTCTGAAAGTAAAGACCCTCCTTGATGCCGAAGGGCGCGATGACCTGTCCTTGCGGATTGCAGTACAGCCCGGTGGTTGCTCGGGCCTTCGCTACCAACTCTTCTTTGACGACCGCAGCCTCGACGGTGATGTCATAAAGGATTATAACGGCGTTGGCGTAGTTACCGATCGCATGAGTTCCCCGTACCTTGGTGGAGCCACCATTGATTTCGTCGACACCATCGAAAAGCAAGGGTTCACGATCGATAACCCTAACGCGGGTAGTTCATGCGCCTGCGGAGACTCATTTAGCTAAAGTAATTCAAATGCGAGCTAAAGCCACGGTCATCTTTGATGGTGACTGTGGCTTTTGCACGTGGTGCGCGGGTAAATTAGAGCGCTGGGTCAAGCCGCCGGCGATCATCATCCCTTGGCAGCACGCTGACCTTAATGAACTTGGGGTTTCGCAAGCACAGTGCGAAAGTGCGTTGCAGTGGGTGCCACTTGAGGGCGCTCCAGTGGCAGGGGGTCGAGCCATCGCGGCGCTGCTACT
>NSHP01000005.1 GCA_002737125.1 Actinomycetota bacterium
GAATCCATTTATTAAGGATTTGGTGCGGGGCTACTTCTAGCCGCGCATCCGAGAGCCGGTTGGGTCATAAGCCGGCTCAGTGAGGATCCGCGCGGGCTGGCGATCACCAATCACCGAAACCTCTACAGGTGCGCCACTTTTGACAACTTCGGAATCGACGAGGGCGAGCGCAAGGCTGCTTCCAACGTGATGCCCATAAGAGCCGGATGTCACGAGCCCGACAACGCGATCACCCAGCCAGACCGGTTCATCGCCGACCGCATCCGATTCAGTGTCACCAAGATCCAGTGTCACCAATTGGCGTGCTGCGCCACGATCACCTTCGGCGAGTGCAGCCTCGCGCCCGATGAAGTCTTTCTTGTCCCAGTCGATGAAACGATCAAGGCCGGTTTCACCGGGGGTATATGCCTGGGTGAATTCTGCCGACCAAATTCCGAAACCTTTTTCAATGCGTAGGCTGTCGATGGCACGGTCGCCTATCGGGGTGACACCAAGTGCGGCAAGGCGGCGCCACAGTTCAGCCTGCTTGTCGGCAGGAACGGTTAGCTCGTAGCCCAACTCACCGGCAAGTGACATGCGGGCAATTAGCATGTCATCGACAAGGCGAGCGTCCATGAATCGGAAGGTCGACATATCTTGGCCGGTCAAAGCCGCGACAACCTCACGTGACCTTGGCCCAGATACCGCGAAGCCGAGCCAAGCATCGGAGAAGTTCTCGATTGTTACCCCATCGATTAAGTGTTCGGCGAACCAGCGCTGGTGCCATTCTTGGAGGTAGTAGGAGCCGATAACCCAAAAGCGATCCTCGGCTAGGCGGGTAACCGATAAGTCGCCCATGAGGGTGCCTTTTGGATGCAGCATCGGGGTCAGGCCCATGCGGCCAACAGCGGGGATGCGGCCGGCCAGGAGGTTATCGAGCCAGGCGGCGGCACCGGGCCCGCTGACCTGGTAGCGCGAGTAGACGCCGGTCTCGTAGGCACCGACATCACTTCGAACCGCCGCCACCTCGCGGGCAATGTGCGCGAAGGCATTGTCACGTTGCAATGACGGCACATGTTCGAAGTCGAGGGGCGCAAAAAACTGTGGCACCTCAAGGCCCCAGGTGGCACCGAATTGTGCGCCCGCCGCTTTGAGATCTGCGTAAGCCGGTGTCGTATGAAGTGGTCGTCCGGCGGGCAATTGCTCATGCGGGTAGGTCGTCAAGAAGCGGCGAGCATAAAACTGGTAGGTGGTCGCCAGTAGGTAGTCGTCATTTGCTGCCCAATCACCGAACCTAGCCACATCCATGGCGTAGACGTCATCGCCTGGGTCGCCGTCGACGATCCAGTTGGCGATGGCAAGGCCCACAGCGGCGCCCTGTGAGTAGCCGGCCATGACACCGGCGGCGGCCCAATACCCGGGCAGCCCCCGAACCGGACCAACGAGTGGATTGCCGTCCGGGGTGATGGCGAAAGCACCATGCACCCAGCGTTTAATGCCGGCAGTTGCAAGTGCCGGGAAACGCGCGAAACCAATCTCCAACTCGGTGGCGATGCGGTCAATATCGGGCGGAAACAATTTTGCGCCGAAATCCCAAGGGGCACCTTCGGGATGCCAGTGCGCGGGGTTTGATTCGTAGACACCGAGCACCGCGCCATTTTGTTCGCGTTGCAGGTAGGTCCAGCCTTCAAGATCGGTAACCGCAGGCATCGGCCAATCAATCGCCATGATCTCGGGTACGTCTTCGGTAACCAGGTAGTGATGCAGGATTGGGGTAACCGGATGGTTAATACCGACCATGTTCCCGACCTTGCGCCCCCACATGCCGGCTGCATTCACCACATGTTCGGCCAGGATCGGGCCCTGCTCGGTGTCTAGCTCCCACCCAGCACGGGTGCGCTTCATGCCGAGCACGCGGTTGTGGGTGATGATGGAGGCGCCACGCCCTCGGGCTGCACCGGCGTAGGCGTAAACCGCGCCATTTGGGTCCAGGTTGCCCTCGTCAGGATCAAAAAGGCCACCGGTCAAACCCTCGGGGTTGACGATCGGCACTAGATCAACAATTTCATCAACGTCCATCAGGCGGACGCCATCGTGACCCATCATTTCATGCCAAGCGACCTCGGCCTTGAGCCAGCGCATGCGTTCTTGAGTGCTGGCGAGTTCAATGCCGCCGGACAGCTTTAGACCGATGTCAACGCCGCTCTCCTCGGCCACTTTTGGGTACATCGAAATCGTGTAACTTTGCAGCGCCGCCATGACCGTGTCGTTATTGATGGCATGGAACCCGCCAGCAGCGTGCCAACTGGAGCCAGCGGTCAGCTCGGTGCGTTCGATGAGCGCGATATCGGTCCAACCCTTTAGGGCCAGGTGGTAGAGCACACTCGTACCAGTAATTCCCCCGCCTATTACTACGACGCGAAATGATTGCACTGGTTTCCTTTCGGGGTCGGATTTTTGGCGCAGGGTACGAGGTGGGACGCTATCAGTCGCTAACGGGAATACGCAGACAGACTGCGGCGTGGGCCCTCGATGGGGTGAGGATAGGAAGCGTGGTTTTGCTGCACTGCTCCATCACCACTGGGCAACGCGGATGGAATCGACAGCCGCTGGGAATGCGAGCTGGGTCAGGAGCTTCACCGGTCAGCACGATGGGCGCGGTTCGCGAGATATCGGGTACTACCGAGAGGAGTGCCTGCGTATAGGGGTGTTGTGGATTGGTGAGCACCTCGGCGGTCGGCCCGCTTTCCACGATACGCCCGAGGTACATCACGGACACCCGGTCGGCGATATTCCAGGCGAGGCCCAGGTCATGGGTTACCACGAGCACGGTTAGGCCTAGATCTTCACGAAGTGAGAGTAAAAGATTTAGGATTTCCCCTCTCACTGATGCGTCAAGGCTGGAGACGGGCTCATCGGCAATCAGCACCCGCGGATTGAGCACCAGCGCACCGGCGATTACCACGCGCTGGCGCTGGCCACCGGATAGTTCATGCGGGAAGCGCATAAAGAAGCGCTCCGGTGGCCTGAGCCCGGCGCGCGAGAGTGCATCTGCAACCAGAGCGGTTTCATCTCCAGGTATTTTCTGTACCCGCAAACCTTCTGCGACGGCGTCGTAGACAGTGTGCCTTGGATTTAGTGCACCGAGGGGATCTTGCAAAATCAACTGCACCTGTGACCGATACTTCTTCAACGCCTTCGTTGAATACGAAAGTGGCTTCCCTTCGAAAGACACCGTTCCCGATGTTGGTTTCTCCAAGCCGAGCAAGGTGCGAGCGAGGGTGGTCTTACCGCATCCGGACTCACCAACGAGTGCCAGGATTTCGCCCGCGGGGATGTCTAGATCAACGCCATCAACCGCACGTACTCGGCCGCCAAAGCACACGGACAAGTTCTGGGCCGAGATGATCATGAGTCCACCTTGAAACACGCAGCCGTGCGGTGCGGTGCTACGTGCACCAACGCGGGCGCACTATCGCGGCAGCTGCCCACGGCGATGGGGCAGCGCGGGTGAAATGAGCACCCGGTGGGTAGATCACCGGGGAATGGTGGGTCACCCGGTAGCCCGGTCGGCGCGTAGCGAGCTGCGGGGTCTCCGATCCGCGGGAACGCAGCGGCAAGGGCGCGAGTGTATGGATGTTTTGGATTATCGAAGATCTCTAGTGCCGGGCCAGACTCAATGATTTGTCCGGCGTACATCACCGCGATGCGATCGCAGGTGGTGCCGAGCACCCCAAGATCATGGCTGATAAGAATCATTCCCATGCCACCATCTGGACCTGCACTTGCATTGCGTACGAGCCCGGTCAACAGGTCGAGCACCTGCGCCTGCACCATTACGTCGAGTGCGGTAGTTGGTTCATCAGCAATAATTAGTGCCGGCTTACATGCTAAAGCCATGGCTATCATCACGCGTTGACGCTGTCCGCCAGAGAGTTGGTGTGGATATGACTTCGCGCGCGATGCGGGCAGGCCAACTTGGGTAAGTAGCTCACCCACGCGGGCATTGATTCGCTTCTCAGGCACCGTCTGATGCAGCCTAATGGGCTCGGCGATCTGATCACCGATTCGTTGCACCGGATTTAGGGCGTGCAATGCGCCCTGAAAGACGATAGCTGCCTGCGACCAGCGCACCGCGCGCAACGTACCCCACTTCATCCTCAACAGGTCGACGCCATCAAGGCGGATTTCACCGCGCACCTGCGCAGTTTCTGGTAGCAGCCGCAAAACTGCCGAAGCCAAGGAGGTCTTGCCGCACCCGGACTCACCAGCGATCCCGAGGGTTTCACCAGCCTCAATGTCAAGTGTCACCCCGCGAACCGCGGGCACAATGCCTTCACTCGAGGCGTAGTCGACACTGAGATCGCGGAACTGCAGCAATGTCATGAAGCCCGCCTGGGGTCCACGATGCGTTCCATTGCTCGACCGACGAGGGTGAACGCCAGCACCACCAACACCACGCAGATACCAGGTGGCAGCACGTACCACCAGGCGCCGCGGCTGACGGCCCCGGAGGAGAAAGCCCGGTCAAGCAAAGCGCCCCAAGATGGTGCCCCCGGATCGCCGAGGCCAAGGAATGACAGCGTGGTCTCTGAAAGAATGACGATGGCAACGGTAAGTGTGGTGTTGGCAAGTACCAACGGAAAGACATTGGGAAATACGTGACGCGACATCTGATACCAGTTGCCGGCCCCAAGGGCCTTGGACCGCTCAAGGTAGGGCCGGCCCTCGATGGACAGAGTCTGTGCGCGGATGAGTCGCGCGGTGCCGGCCCAAGAGGTGATGCCGATCACGATGATGAGATTTAAGGTGCTCGGCCCCAGCACCGTCGCTAGGACTATCGCGAGCGGCAAGAATGGAATGACTAAGAACCAGTCGGTGACTCCGACAAGTGCTTGACTTCCAACTCCGCGGAAGTGCCCGGCCATGATGCCGAATGAGGTACCAATCACCATGGAGATCAAGGTGGCTGCTAGCCCTACGGTCAACGAAATGCGGGTGCCCCAGGCCAGCATCAGCAAAATTGAGCGGCCGACTTCATCTGTCCCCAACGGATAACTAAATGACGGCGATTCGAACCTGCCTCCGTCAGCTTTAGTTACGTCAAGGGCTGAGTCCGGGATCAGAATCGGTGCGAGAATCGCCGTAGTTATAAAGATTGCGAGAATCACCAGCCCGGTCATGCCGGTTCGATCTTGGCGAAATGAATTCGCAAATTGGGTAAGGCCCTTGCGTCGTCGCTGCGCCACAATACTCATGAGCGGACCCGCGGGTCAAAGACAACATAAAGTAGCTCGGCGATTAGGTTGGCGACGATGACAGCGATCGAGAACATTAGAAAGATTGCCTGTAGGAGTGGGATGTCTGGGCCACGCAATGCCTCGTAGGTAAGGAGGCCGAGCCCGGGCCACGAGAAAACAGTTTCGACGGTGATGGCACCTGTCACGACAAACCCAAGTGATAAGAAGATCAAGGTGACCGTGGGCAATAAAGCATTGGGTACAGCGTGGCGTTTGCGGACCATGGCGTCGCGCAAGCCTTTGGCCCTAGCAAGGGTGAGGTATTCTTGCTTTCGCTCATCTATGAGAGATGAGCGCATCACCAGTGCATAGTCGGCGAGGTAAATGAGCACGAGAGTGGTGCAGGGCAGCACTAAGTGCCACAAGACATTCAGCCAACCCATCGGGCTCGAGGTGTCCACACCTGGTGTCGAAATCCCACCTACGGGAAACATTCCGGGTATGCCGAAGGCGCCGACGGAAAAGACGATAAGTAGCATCATGCCGAGCCAAAACTCAGGCATGGAGTAGAGGATCAGCGTGGTGCCGGTCGAGATGCGGTCGAATCGGCCACCTGGCTTCCAGCCGGCGCGGATGCCTATCCAGATCCCGATGATCGAGGCCAGCAAGATGGCGGTGCCAAGCAGTAAGAGGGTGGGCCACAGCCTTTCACCGATCATCTCCCAGACTGGCCGCGAGAACCGGGTCGAGTCGATCGTTGAATCGAATGGGTTACGCAGGTAGGTGAGGAACTGTTCTAACAGGGGCTTATTTAATGCACGTCGTAATTCGACTAATTGCTCAGGGTCTTGATTGCGCCCGCGCGCGTACAGGCCGATTGGGTCGCCGGGCAGCATGCGAAAGAGGAAGAAGTTGAAAATGATGACGAAGACCAAAGTGGCTACGGCGCGCAGCGCCTTACCGCCAACCGTCTTAAGCGTCGACCCAGAAACCCGCTGCCCGCGTATCGGGTCGGGCTCCCCGACAGCTACTTCCTGCAGGATGGAGATGGCCTACTCCTTTTCAGCGGCACGATCCCTATATCTACTACATATTGGCCCCGCAGGGGCATGACTTGAGGCAATTGCACCGAGTAATCGGTATTGGAGCAGCACCTGGAGTGGCGCTTGGCTGAGGCTGAAAGCTAAACCGAGCAACTCATATCAGCGCCGCAGCAAAGGGGAGACTTGATTTTCCCATGCCCATTTGGGCACTGTGAAATCGCAACGGTCGAGCCGCCGTCCATGGTGAGCGTCGCATCGACTAAGCCAGCGCTGCATGCACCACAGGTGGTGTTGACGGACATATTGCACTTGGGGCAAGTGTATAGGGCCATGCCGGCATGTTACCCCAAGGCCCCGACGAGTGGCGCCGCATTAGCGCGAGTGTCAGCAGGCAGGGCCAGACCCAGAAGTTGAATCGATCTGAGCCTGCCTGCTACTGAGCCCGAGTGGTGCGCGACCATCAGTTCGTCAGCATCAGCATGTTGCTGAAAATCTCGTAGGTAGGCTCGGACGTCATCGGGCCTACCGTGGGCGGTGTAAGTGAGCATTTGGTCCACCTGCTGGCCTTGCGGTCCTTGGAGAAGTGCCTCGATTTGTGCATCGCCGAGTGGATTTTCGGAACTCCCGAAGAGCGCTCCCACCAGGCTTCGACGACGTGATTCCAACCCCATTTGCGCTTCCTCGTCTGAAGCTGCTGCGATGACGTTCACCCCGGCAATCACATAAGGACGCTGGAGTTGGGCGGACGGCTCGAAGCGCTCGCGATAGATGCGCACGGCGCTCTGCAGCTCACCTGGTGCAAAATGCGATGCGAATGCGTATGGGAGTCCGAGCATGGCAGCGAGTTGAGCTCCAAAAACCGAGGACCCAAGAATGTAGATGGGCACGTTGGTGCCCTGACCGGGGGTGGCGCGAACACCGGGTATCAACGAGTCGTTGCCAAGGTAGGCCTGTAGTTCTAAAACATCTTGCGGAAAGTTCTCGGCGGTTTGCGGGTGCCTCCTAAGTGCCCGCATTGTGTTTCGGTCTGAGCCTGGGGCACGCCCTAGGCCTAGATCTATTCGGCCCGGGTGCAACGTGGCCAAGGTTCCAAATTGCTCAGCGATGACAAGCGGTGAGTGGTTTGGCAACATGATGCCGCCGGAGCCGAGTCGAATATGTTTAGTTTTGGCTGCTACGTGTGCAATAAGAACCGCGGTGGCTGACGATGCGATAGTCGGCATGTTGTGGTGTTCGGCGTACCAGACGCGTCCGTAGCCAAGGTCTTCTGCAAGCCGGGCAATCTCGACGCAACCGTCGAGGCTTGCACGGACCGATTCACCTGGACCAACCACGGCTAAGTCAAGAAGTGAAAGCGGCACTTGTTGCATTAGGACCTTTCAAATTTCAGGTTTAACGTCTGATAGTGCTGAGCCTAGTTGCCGCACCGGCGACGTAAACAGTGCGGGCTACTCAAACCAACTCAAGATCTCGCGGTTAATGACCGCGGGTGATCCAATCCTGATAGTCGGCGGACTCATTTCCGACCGTGGTCTCGCTGCCATGCCCGGGTAGCACTTTGGTGCTGCTGGGAAGGGTAAGAATTTTCTCGCTGATAGAGCCAAGGATTGTTGGGAAGTCACTAAATGATCGTCCGGTCGCACCAGGCCCACCCTGGAAAAGGGTGTCACCGGAAATCAGCGCATCGAGTTCTGAGATATATAGGCAAACCCCGCCCGGTGAATGGCCGGGGGTGTGAAGAACTTGCATGGAAAGCCCAGCCACCTCGATGGTTTGGCCGTCGCTTAGCTCGGTGGGTACGACTCCGGGGTGAACCACCTGCCAAAGCATCAGGTCGTCAGGGTGTAAGCGGATAGGTGCCCCCGTCATATCTGCAATAACTACGGCCTGCCCAATGTGATCATCATGCCCGTGCGTGCAGATGACCCCGACGACATTGCGGCCACCGATCGCATCGAGAATTGCGGCGTGGTCATGGGCTGGGTCGATGACAATTACCTCGGAGTCATCACCGATCAGATAGACGTTGTTATCAACTTCCCAGGTACCTCCGTCGAGCGAAAATGTGCCGCTGGTGACGATCTTTTCAATGCGAGGTGGCATTACAGAACTACCACCGAGCGAAGAACTTCGCCTCGGTGCATCTTCGCGAAAGCCTCTTCAACTTCATCGAGGGCAATTTCCTCGGAAACAAATCGATCCAAAGGCAGCCGGCCTTGCAGATACAGATCAATTAGCATCGGGAAGTCTCGCGATGGCAGGCAATCCCCGTACCAACTTGACTTAAGTGAGCCACCGCGACCGAAGACATCAATTAGCGGCAGATCCAGTCGCATCGTCGGATCGGGAACACCGACGAGCACCACGGTGCCGGCGAGATCACGCCCGTAGAACGCAGCTTCGTAGGTTTCGGGGCGACCGACCGCATCAATCACGACATCGGCACCGAAGCCGCCGGTGAATTCTTGGATGCCTTCAACGGCATCGCGGTCGCGGGAGTTAACCGTGTGAGTTGCCCCGAACTCTCGGGCAAGTTCTAGTTTTCGGTCATCAATGTCAACCGCGATTATGGTGCTCGCACCGGCCAATTTGGCTCCTACTATTGCGGCGTCACCTACGCCACCACAGCCGATCACCGCGACGGTATCGCCGCGCGTGATGTTGGCGGTGTTGATCGCCGCACCCAGACCCGCCATCACGCCGCAACCGAGTAAGCCAGCAACTTGGGCGGGGGCCCTGCGATCTACCTTTGTGCATTGCCCGGCCGCCACCAGAGTTTTTTCTGCAAATGCACCGATACCAAGCGCTGGGCTGAGTTCGGTGCCATCCTCCAGCGTCATCTTGGCCGCGGCGTTATGGGTGTTGAAGCAGTACCACGGTCGGCCGCGCCGGCAGGCGCGACAATCCCCGCACACGGCGCGCCAGTTTAAGATGACATAGTCACCGGGCTGAACTTCGGTGACACCTTCGCCAACGGTATCGACGAAACCGGCTGCTTCGTGGCCGAGTAGATAAGGGAACTCGTCGTTGATCGCACCTTCACGGTAGTGCAAATCCGTGTGGCATACCCCGCATGCGGCGATCTTAACTTTCACTTCGCCTGGCCCTGGATCGGGTATAACGATGTTCTCGATTGAGACGGGTGCACCTTTTGTTTTGGCGATTACCCCGCGAACCATCTCAGACATGTGTTCCCTTCCTAATTAGTGCGAGGAATTCCCAAAACCGGCTGTGGCCGAGTTTGATGTTGCTGTGAAATACAAAATGATTGAGGTTCGGCCGGTTAGCGCATTCTAACCGGCCGCACCTTAGATATGCGAGCGAATTATTCTTAAGAACCCTCGAAGCAAAACCCGTCGTTTATAACAGAGCGAATCGAATACTACGGCTGCAGGTCGCCATCGATTCCATGTGCACTGGCACGGGCCCACGCCACCGCAATGGTCAGCCGGTCAACTGGCGCAAAACTTGCTGGTGAAGCCACACTCAAACTGGGCACGCTAAGCCTCCTTTTTGGTATTCGAATTAGCGATAAGACACGCCCTAAGATAGGACGTCTGACTTCGGCGAAATCAAAGCCCCAAAGCCCCAAAGCCATTTTTTGCCATTTTCGAAAGAAGCGGCGGGTGTGCGATTAAGGTTTCCATCGTGCGTGGCAAGTTGGGGATATTTGTCCTAGGGGTGCTGTCATCCTCCCGCTGGCCCCGGCGGCCGTGGCGCAGGACCCACTTGGCTCCCCAGATAGCAACCCATGGGAGCCCCGAGTGTGGCACCTAGCGCAGGCTCTCGTGCCGCGCAAAACCGGCGGCAACCGCATCCTGCAATTGCGCCGCACTTGCGGTGGGCTGCTCGATCACTGGCCAAGTCTAAGTGCAGGCGCAAACACTATGAGGGCTTGACAACTGTCCAGTATGACGCGGCATTGAGCTCTGCGTAGTTGGGTGGAAGCGCTGCCGCAGTGGCTTTAACGCTGCACTTACCGGCCTTCTTGCCCACTTTAAGCAGCCAGCCCTTACTTGAATCCTTCACGACAGTGCACAGATTAGATCCGGTTGCGATCTTAAAGGTAACCAGCTTGCCTTTATTGGTTTTAAGCTTCGGGGCGCCCATCACATAGGTCTTGCCCTCGGTAACCGTTTGCGGTGTTTTATTCCAGACACTGCCGAACTTGGCACTCTGGCCAAGTGGGATGGTCGGGATGGTGAAAGTCGCGGTCGCTGCATCGAGCCCGCCCCCGGCTGGCGAATTCATCACCAGGACGCAAGGGGTGGCTCCGGAGGTCACGGTCAATTGCTTTTGTGACACGGTGCAGCCACCGCTAGCACTCAAAGTCACGTTTACCCCTGTGGTGGAGGATGCGTAAACATCATTTACTGACGTATACATGATGGCCGGCATCGTCCAAGGGTCGGTGAAGTTGGGTGAGCCCTTACCCCAGCTCGCGGTGATAACACCGGTCGCGGCGGAGGCGGGGATCGCGGTGGCGCCGTAAAGCAAGGAGGTGGCGGCAAGAGCGGCGAGATAACGGGTCATGAGGCGCATCAACACACGATAGTGCTTTTACTTGGTGCGCGTGGCCGACTTGACAGTCAGCGAGTTTCGTTATCCACTTTGCTGATGATTTCGAGCCTACTTGCCCGCACTGCCGTCGCCCTATTTGCTGGGGCCCTGGTCGCAACTTCTGGGGCCACCGCCTCCGCGAAGCCCATCCCTGAGGGCCCAGGGTTTAGCAGCGCCACCAAGTTCATTGGCAGCCCGGCAAAGGCGAACCCGGTGTCGCTGCCGGTGGTCCCGACGAACCCGTACATGGCACCGGTGGGTAAGTCGAATATCCATAACGACACCTACATGTCAGACTCGTATCAGTGGGCTGGACCGTTGGGTAAGAACACGAAGGTCACTTCACAGGTTGCTGGCGGTGAGTGCGCGAGTATCACTTTCAATGCAGCAGGCCAGCTAGTTGCTATTTGCCTGACTCCTAAAACTCCTGCCTACTTGACTCTCATGGATCCAGATTCGTTGAAGGTATTAACTCGATACAACCTAACCAGGCGCCCCACCGCGGTTGGCGCTTTGTCGAATCGGGACTACACCGAATTGTCGGGCGGTTACTTCTATCTCGATAACCAGGACCGGGCCGTCGTGGCGACGGCAGACCGACACATCATCACCTTCGAAGTGGCACGAACTGGCTCGAAGTATGCATTTAAGCCAATTAGCGATGTCGACCTTGCGACATCGATTACTGCAGGTCAACCCACATTCGCGGCCAGTGGAGATTCGATTTTGTCTGCATTGCCAGACTTCAATGGCAATATCTGGTTTGTCACAACCCAAGGCCTTGTCGGTGCCCTGAACCCGCAAACCGGAAAGAGTCAGACCATAAGGCTTTCAGGCGAGGGAATTACGCAGTCGTTCTCTATGGATGAAACTGGGGGCGTCTACGTCGTCAGTAACATTGCGATGTATCGCTTTGATGCGGTCGCTGGTTTGCCAACATCGAGTTGGCGCATTGTGTATGAAAATGATGGCGTTCAAAAGCCTGGTGCAAAGAGTGCAGGTTCCGGCACCAGTCCGACGGTGATGTCCGGTGGTCGGGTAGCAATTACAGACAACGCCAATCCAATGAACATTGTTGTGTATAACACCGCAGTTGATGCCGCATCTCGCGAAGTCTGCTCAGCGCCCGTTTTCGACAAGAACGCGAGCATTACAGAGAATTCACTCATCTCAATCGGTAGCTCGCTAATCGTCGAGAACAATTACGGTAACTTGAACATCCAATCCGTGGCAAAAGGCAAGACCACCACCCCCGGCTTTGCGAGAGTTGATGTGCAGGCTGATGGCACCTGCAAGAAGGTTTGGACCAACTCTGAAGTAAGTGCCCCGAGCGTGGTTCCAAAGTTCTCGGCCGCGACTGGCTTGATTTACACGTACACCAAGCCGAAAGGGCCGGGCAAAATTGATCGCTGGTACTGGACCGCACTTGATTACCGCACCGGCGAGGTGGTTTACAGCAAGTTAGCGGGGACAGGTGGCAAGTTCAATAACTCCTACGCGTCTTTGTACTTGGCACCAAACGGTGTTGGCTATGTTGGAGTTCTCAAGGGCCTGATCAGAGTTGCGGACATGAAGTAGTTGACGGGTAACGTCATCTAGCGAAAGGCTGCCTGCAGCATGCCCAACGCCTCGGCAACGCAAGCGGAGTCCGATTTCGGGCGCTTACGCGCGGCGCTGCCCCCGGAGAACCCAACTAAGGTGGGCGCACCGACAACGTCGGTGACATTGTAAAACTCGGTCCAACGCAGTGCCGAATTCGGTGCGAAATTCGAGGACTGCGCGGGTAATCCGCCGCCGACTATTCCGATCACTGTCTCCTGGCCCCACCACTGTTTGTCATATCGCAAGATCACTTTCTCAAGATTCCCGGTTGCAATGCCACCAATGGCCGCTTGGATGGCCTTGGATAATCCAGTAATACTTGGAGACTGGGCTTGCAGTAGTGAAACGGGTACCGCCATTACCACTGCATCGGCGGTTAGTACTGCATCTGACTCGAGCCTGACGTAAACACCACTCGGTTGCGACGCGTCGACATTTGCAACCGGCGAGCTAAGTCGGATATCGAGGTTGGTGGCCAGCAATTCTGGGATGTGTTGGTATCCGCCCGCCACAAATGCGTCACCACCAAGAAAATCACTGCCCTCAGTGGGGGCCCGTGCACCCAATTTCGTTGCATCGAGGCCATACTCCTGAACTACACCAGTCTCAACGGCCCAAGTTGAAAACCGATTGGCTGGCAGTCCATGTTGCCGCAACCACGAGGCAACCGAAGTGCTCGGATTCGGCCACGAATTTTCAAGCTGGCTCAGGAGGCTAACCAGTTGATTCGAAGCACGTTCAGCGCTCGGTGATGGCCGCCCGGTCTTGGTATCACGGAAGCTTTTATTGTCGTAGTCACTCGGAATCAATTTAAGCTGGGCCTGCTGTGCAAGGGGCACTAGCGGGTTGGTTTTCAGCGCGTGCACCCAAGCGGCACCCATTTCTACGGACACTCCCCAGGACGTATTCGTGTGGACGCGCCCGCCGATTCGATCCCTGGCCTCAACCACCACGACCTGGGCGCCACTGATGGCAAGATCGTGTGCGGCGGAAACACCGGCCATACCAGCGCCGATGACGATGACCTTGGGCCCCAAACCGTTGGCTATCAAGGTGCGCGCAGCGCGCTGGCCTGATCGAAGAGCCCCCTGAACTGTTGCGGGGTATTCGGGGTCGGTGTATTCACCGGCAAAGACGAGTCGATTGTTAATTATGGCTCGAGCTAAAGTCTTTCTAACGCTTGCGGTTGCACCCACGGGCAGCGCAGAGTAGGCGCCCAGTGACCATCGATCGGTGTCCCACCTCGTGACTAGTGATGCGGTCGGGTTTGGCAGCGATGCCCTAGGTAGCTTTGCGATGGCCGACTTGTTGCCAGTAGCGATCGCGGTGGCGAATAGCGTGGTGGCACCTAGAAAATTTCTCCGACTAAGCGGGGAGGGCACTAGCACTTCACCTTAAAGACTGATGGTCGTGAACTCTCCGCGGTCCGCGAATGTGCGAAACCTTGAGGTATCACCGGTGAAGTCAGTCTCCTTTACATCGACCACATACACCGTCGGGTCATCGAGGGCGCGATAGGCGTACCGCAGATCACTCAGATTGGCGATCGTGTGGGCGTAGGATATTTCATTTACGAGGGAGTGGTCGGGCCCAGGCTCTTTGATAATTCCCGGCGGCACGTCAAAGGTATTGAGCACGTGCAGGGCCAGCATTTCGGCGTCGCGGCCGTCTGTTGGCGTCTCGGCCAAGGTAGTAAGGGCGATAGCACGCACGAACCGGGAAGCGCTGGTGTAGTCGCCCGGCAGCCCATGGAGCCCGGAGCCAACTCCCAGACTCTTGATGTTCATGCCGTCACCCGTGCGCACACGTTGCCCCGGCCGATTTTCGGCCGAGAATCCGGTGTAGTTATTTAAGTTCAGCAGGTGCCAATCGAGATAGGGGGAATTGGTTCCGACACTTGTCGGGTTGTTGACAACCACGACCCCGTCGGGTCGAAACTCGATGGCCGCAGAGTCATCCCGGTCGTGCACGAGTACGTGGACAGGTGGGGTGAAAGGCAGGCCGGCATCCCAGCCCCAGATGTTTACTTCGGCTACCGCCTGGCGCACTTCCTCGATGGTCGCGCATGTCGAGAGCAGATAAGAGGCGACTTCGAGCTGGCTGACATCGGTACCGTCACCGCGGAATTCCGGCGCAACGAAAAAGCCACCTACCATATAAAGCAGGTGGGCGGATAGGCCGGCGGTGTTCATGCCGTCCATGATCGCGGCATCCATGCCCGTCGCCGCTAGGCCGACCACTCCGTGGCGCGTGGTCCAAGTCTTGGTAGGGACGCCGGCCGGGCCGAGTGCCACCTTGGGGATATCACGCGGGGTAACACACAGGGAAAGACTCATGAAATGCGGGTAATCAAGACTGCGGCCCACCACTACTGAGCCGTCCTCGGCGGTTGGTACCTTAAAATTCGTACACATGATGTCTCCTTTAGGCCCGGGACGCAGGTTAAGTGGAAAAAGCTGAAATAGCAAGGAAGTCTCCGGCCACCGGCGGATGTGGCGAAGGAGCCCATGCACCAGAATGGATTAGAGGTCGGCACTAAATTGGGTGCCCCCACCTGCGACGAGGGGATGCATAGTGAGCAGCGAACAGTTCGACAAGATGAAGAACGCTGAGGGCTTCATTGCGGCACTTGATCAAAGCGGCGGCAGTACCGCCAAGGCCTTGATGCTTTACGGCGTTGCAGAGACGGAATATAGCGGTGAAGGCGAGATGTTCGACCTGATTCATCAGATGCGCGCCCGCATCATCACTAGCCCTGCTTTCACCGGAGATCGCATTCTCGGCGCGATTTTGTTCGAAATGACTATGGATCGTCAGATCGACGGCATTGGCACTGCGGAGTATTTGTGGAATCAAAAGCACATCGTGCCGTTCCTGAAAGTCGACAGGGGCCTAGCAGATGAGGTTGATGGCGCTCAGGTGATGAAGCCGATGCCCGACCTCGCTGAACTATTGGCGCGAGCCAACTCCAATGGCATGTTCGGCACCAAGATGCGTTCGGTTATCAAGTTGGCGAATCCGACCGGTGTCGGCGCGGTCGTGGGTCAGCAGTTCGAGGTAGGTCGCCAGATTCTTGGCGCTGGTCTGGTGCCAATCATTGAGCCCGAGGTGGACATCAACAGTGCGCAGAAGGCAGCTGCCGAAACCTTGCTGAAGCCGGCGCTTCTGGCTGAACTTGACCAACTCACGGCCGATCAGCATGTCATGTTGAAGCTGACCTTGCCGGAGGCAGATGACTTCTATTCGGACTTGATCGCTCACCCCCGAGTACTACGCGTCGTCGCACTTTCGGGCGGCTACTCGCGCACCGATGCGAATGCCCGCCTGGCCCGCAATCACGGTATGACAGCGAGTTTCTCGCGCGCTCTAACCGAAGGCCTGTCGGCGCAGCAAAGTGATGCCGAATTTAATGCGGCTCTGGATGCCTCGATCGGTAGTATTTTTGCAGCGTCTATTACCTAATTGCTTTATTTGGCCGGAGTTTTTTCATTCAGGAAGGCTCCCTTTCTGTCAAAGTCCCAAGTGGTAAGCCAAGTTCAATTTCGGCGCCGCGGCGTGACCACTTAGTTACTTGGGCGCCGGTAACTGAGTCACTGTGGGCTACCTCCTGCAAGTGGAGCCCATCTAGTAATGACAATATGCGCCAAGCAGCGGCCACTGGATCAAGGCAGGTCATTAATCCGGCGCGCACACCGCCTTCGATGATGCTGCAGATGAGTTGTTGCCATGCCTTGTTCAGTCTTTGCGATATTTGTCTAAGTTCAGGGCGCCGGGCGGCTTCCGCCCAGGCATCGAGCCACAGTTGCATACCCGAATCCCCGTCAGAGCGGGTGTAGGAGTCGAAGAAGAATCTCATTTGCTCTATCGGATCTCGGCCCTGCTCCACCAAGTTGCTGGTTGTCAGCAGGTCGGCACCGGCTGACCGCTCGAAGGCTTCGGCGATAAGTTCGTCCATTGAGGTCATGTAGTGGTGGATCAGGCCACTGGAGGCGCCGAGTTCGGCTGCGACGTCGCGGACGGTGGTCGCGGCGATGCCCTGCCGTTGCATCACGGCCAAGGTGGCGGCGATTATCGCCTCACGCCGGTCGTCCGGGTTCATCCTGGCCATACGGATAGGTTAGACGCTATTGCGCAAATGTCCAATAATCACCTAGGATGAGTAATCGACAAGTCAAGGAGCGCGATGATGCGAACGACACCTTTCCACCCGCGCTTGGCCGAGTTGAGCCAAACCCAGATGTGGGGCAATTGGTCTGGATACCTGTCGGCTGTGCGCTATGACCTCTCGAGCAAGCATGAGTATTTCGGGGTTAGAAATGCCGCTGGTTTCTTCGATACTTCTCCACTCTATAAATACTGGATTCGTGGGCGAGATGCTGAACTCTTGTGTTCGTTTGCCTTTGCGCGAGATGTCCGAACACTCAAGCTCGGTCGTGCTCAGTACACCATCTGGTGCGATGACGACGGATTTATCATGGAGGATGGGGTTCTTTTTCGCTTTGCCTCCGATGAATTCCTGCTCACCGCGGCCGAGCCCAACATGGGCTACTTAAAACAATTGAGCCGCCGGTACGACGTCGAGATAGTCGACGCGAGTGAAGATTATGCTTCACTTGCAATCCAAGGCCCACGATCGCGCGACATCCTCGAAGTGCTTACTCCCGACATTTCAGGCCTTCGCTACTTCGGATTCACCGAGACGAAAATTGCCAACACCCCTGTGACCATCAGCCGCACCGGGTTCAGCGGAGACCTCGGCTATGAGGTAATAATTCCGGTCGCAGATGCCCTACCAGTCCTTGATGCCATCCTCGAGGCTGGCCACCCGCATGGACTACGCCCATATGGCGATGAGGCACTTGGCATGACCCGCATCGAGGCAGGCTTGCCGCTTATTGGAGTTGAGTTCAACTCCAGTCGATACGCCTGGACCGCGGAAGACCGCTTCACACCCGATGAACTAGGCCTCGGCTGGCTCCTTAAGGGCATCGAGGATGACAGCCGACCGTTTATTGGCCGCGATGCGATCTTGCGCGAGCGCGCCGATGGCTCCTCCCGGTGGCGCACGGTCGGTATCACCGTCGCATGGAGTGACTTCTATGAACTTTTTGATTCACGCGGTCACCTTGCGGTCCCCGATGAAATTCCCGTGGCTTGGGAGTCCATGCTCTACGACGCCAAAGACAAACGTATTGGCTACGCCACCAGCTTCATGTATTCACCTATCCTCCAGTGCCATATCGGCATTGCCCGTGTCAAGCCAAAATACGCCGAACCGGGTACCGACATCTACCTTGAGCAAACGGTGAACCACGAATACATCAACGTACGGGCCACCGTCACCACCTTGCCTTTCTACAACCCCGAGAGGAAAACCGCCTGACATGTCGGACACCAATAACTACGACGCGATCGTCATCGGTGGCGGCCACAATGGACTGACCAACGCCGCCTACCTTGCCAAGGCTGGAAAGAAGGTTTTGGTCCTCGAGCAGCGACACCTAGTGGGTGGTGCCGCCATCACCGAGGAGCTGCGACCTGGCTTCCAATTCACTACTTTCTCCTACGCACTGAGTCTGCTGCGCCCCGAAATCATTCAGGAACTTGATCTAGTGCGTTACGGATTCATGCCCCTGCTGATGCGCTCACATTTCGCCCCGATGGAAAACGGCGACTATTTCTTACTCGGTCCTGATGCGGGCCTCAATCGACAAGAAATCGCCCGGCACTCAAAAGCCGACGTTGACGGCATGGAGCGGTTTGAACATGACACCGCGCGCGTGCGCCAGTTCATCCGGCCACTGTTTGACTCGATTCCGCCTAATCTGTTTAGCGACGACCCGGCCGATGCCGACAAAATGGCGTGGTTGCTCAAGCATCTAGGCACCGGTAACAAGAAAGTAATCCACGACACGGTGCGCCTGTTGACCGGCAGCATCGCGGACTTTTCTGATGACTACCTTGAGTCCGACATCATCAAGGCCACGATCTGCTCAGCGGCTTGTGTGGGAATCAAATTGGGCCCAATGTCACCTGGCAGCGGCATGAACTGGCTGTATCTGTCAATGGGTGAGCACGACGGTATCGGCGGATCCTGGTCCTTCCACAAGGGTGGTAACGGCGGCTTCACACAGGTGTTGGCCCGCGCGGCCGCGGCCTACGGCGCAGAGATTCGGCTGGATTCACACGTTGATCACCTAATTACTGAAAAGGGCGAGGTGAAGGGTGTTGCCCTCCGGGACGGAACTGAATTCCGTGCACCGGTCGTGGTGAGTTCGCTAGATCCTCGGCGCACCTTCTTGGAGATAGCCGATCCACGTGAACTCCCTGCTGATTTGGTCGAAACTATTCAGCGATTCCGTTTTCAAGGGGTCGCATCGAAGGTGAACTTCGCTCTCGACGGGCTCCCGGAGTACCCTGCGCTCAGCGGTCGCGCCGATCAGTATCTCGGGTTCATAAATGTGGCTCCGACCGTGGAATACATGGAGCGGGCCTACGACGCAGCTAAGTACGGCTGGTACTCCGAGCACCCATATATAGATGCGTGCATTCAGTCCTTAGTGGACCCTGACATGGCACCTCCTGGCAAGCATGTGATGTCGTGCTTTGTGATGTACACCCCGTATGAACTCAAAGGCAGCACCTGGCAGGCGGAGCGGGAGAACATGGCCGATCGAGTGCAGGCTACCCTCCAAGGTTTCTTCCCGAACTTCAACGACCTGGTACTTCAGCGCGAAGTCGTCTCGCCTGACATCATCGAAGCCAAGACCGGCCTCTCAGAGGGCAATATCTATGCGGGTGAGTTCTTCCCACATCAGATGTATTTCTTCCGGCCGGCGCCTGGCTACAGCGACTACAGAACTCCCATTCATGGGTACTACCAGTGTGGTTCTGGCACCCACCCCGGTGGTTGCGTGATCGGTGCACCGGGGCGGTTGGCAAGCCAACAGGTACTTAAGGATCTAGGCCGGGAAAAGGCTTAGTTAATAAGTTAACTAGTGCCTTAACTGAGCACTCGGCTGCGGTCTGGATCGTAGAAGGGACGCAGTTGCAGGCGCGCCGAATACTTCTGGCCGGCGACCACAACTTCAAACCCGTCTTCGGCTAGCCAGTCGGCGGTGACCCCGTCCGGATTGTCGATGGTCGCAAGACCAACCGATGCTCCAAGGGTGTGTCCGAAGCCGCCAACCTGCAGGTAACCAACCCACTTACCGTCCTTTAGCACCGGCTCACTGCCGTGCAGCACCGGCTCAGGGGAGTCCAGCAGCAAACACACCAATCGGCTGGTGCGGTCGGTTCGCATTTTTTCGAGAGCAGCCTTGCCGCGAAACGCGGTTGGTTTATCCCAGGCCACCGCGAAAGCCAAGCCAGCCGTGATCGGGGTATCGGTGTTATCGATATCGATCCCGTAGTCGCGGTAGCCCTTCTCCAAGCGCAGGCTATGAAGGGCCCCGAGGCCCACTGGCCGAAGTCCAAGATCCTGCCCAGCTGCTTCGAGGGTTTGCCAGACCGAAACCGCTTGATCTGAAGGTATGTAGAGCTCAAAACCCAGTTCGCCAACATAGGTGACCCGCAAAACCAGAATCCGCGAATACCCAACTTCAATTTCGCGACCGGTTAAATAGGGGAAGGCCGCATCGGAAAGAGCATCTGGACTCACACGCTCAAGTAGTTCACGGGACTTAGGCCCTTGCACCGTGAGTATCACGAATCCGGCGGTGACGTCAGTGACCGTGGCGAATTCACCATCGCAAATTTCATCAAGCAACATTCGCTCAACGCGCCGATGCGTTACGTCCGAGACCACCACCATGAACTTTTCTTCACCGAGCCGGGTAACTGTGAGATCAGCTTCAATGCCACCACGGTCATTGCACCATTGGGTATACACCACCCGGCCGACCGCACCGACAACTTCGTTGGCGCTTAGGCGATCCAAAATAGTTGCAGCATTTGGCCCCTGGACGAGGAATTTAGACATCACGGTCATGTCCATCACGCCAACGTTTTCACGGACGGTTTTGTGCTCAGCGGCGATCCATGGAGTCCAGTGGCCGCGCTCCCAGGTCCATGGCACTACTGGGTTTTCGCCGGTTGGCGAAAACCACTCGGGGAACTCCCAGCCGGCTGATACCCCGAAGTAGGCACCGGCTCGCTCCCACGTTTCATGTAGTGGTGATCTGCGGATCCCGCGCGCGGTGTGTTGGTGGAAGGTGGGGAAGGAGCCATCGCCGAAAAGCACTCCTAGTTGCTCAACGGTGCGCTCGGTGCGAAAGCGTAGGGAGTTTTCAAATGGTAGGGCCCGCTCAATGCTGAAGGCCGCGATATCAACCGGGCATATGCCATCGACAATCCAACTCGCCATGACGTTTCCGATGCCCCCGCCCATCAAAATCCCGACCGAGTTCAAGCCGGCAGCAACAAAGAGACCATCTACTTCGGGGGCCGGGCCCAGCAACGGCAATACGTCCGCGGTGAAACTCTCTGGGCCGCAAAACAAGGTTCGAATACCGGCTTCCGAAAGACTAGGGATGCGGGCCATGGCTTTCTCCAGATGCGGAGTCATCCGATCCCAATCCGGGGAGATAGTGCCGAAGGCGAAATCCTCAGGTGCTTCCTTCGGGTACCACGGTGCGGCCACCGGCTCGAAGAGCCCCACCAGCATGCCATCGCCCTCTTCGCGGAAATACCCGTAGCACTCCAGATCTTCGATGATGGGAAGGTCTCGATGCACCCCTGCCATCGGCTCGGTAAGCAGGTAGTAATGCTCGGCGGCCTGTAGTGGCACATCGACGCCGGCCTTGCGGGCCAGCTGCCTCGTCCATAACCCTGCGCACAGGACGACGGTTTCGGCCTCGACATTGCCAGCATTGGTTGTGACACCGGTAATCCGACGCCCGGTACGTGTGAAACCGGTAACCGAAATCCCCTCAAGGATGGTGGCACCGGCCAAGCGGGCGCCTTTAGCCATGGACGTTGCCACGCCAACGGGGTCGGCACGACCCTCGTCCACGACATATGACGCTCCGATTAGGTCATCAACACGGGCGAGTGGGAATAGCTCACTTACCTCGCGCGGCGAAATTATTTCGTTGGGGACGCCGTAGCCAACCTGAAAGTCCCGTTCGCGAAGCAGTGTCTCGAATCGGGCCGGGTTGGTCGCTACCGAGAGGTGGCCGACCGGGCGAAATCCAGTTGAGTGGCCCGTCTCCTCCTCAAGTCGCGCATAAAGGTCACGTGAGTAGCGTGCCATCCAAAGTGAGGTGTCATCGTGGTACCCGGCGCTGGTGATCAGGCCGGCAGCATGCCAGGTAGTGCCGGCAGTCAGTTGGTCCTTCTCAATAAGTAGCACATCTTTTACACCGAGTTTGGTGAGGTGGTAGGCAATGGAACAACCAATAACACCGCCGCCGACTATCACAACCTGAGCCCGCGCGGGCGGCGTATTCACTGTTTCTCCTAGTCGCTACGAAGTGGTCGAGGGATTACAGATTGCCAGTAAAAGATATTAGGTCGGTGGATTCACCTTGGCGCTTGGACCACCGGCGGTAGAGCAGCCAACCTACCACTATTACGAGCGTCGAGACGACCAAAATGATGGTCGCCATGGCGTTCAGCGCTGGTGTTGGGGCTGCGCGTGCTACCTGATAAATCCGCATGGATGTGGTCTCGGTGCTGGCGTCGGAGGAAAGATAGCGAACGATGACGAAGTTATCGAGCACATCTGCAAATATCAAGATGGCGCTCACGAGGATGGCTGGAAACAGCATGGGCAGAATTACCCTTCGCACCGCCCCGAGAGCCGTTGCCCCCAAATCACGGGCGGCCTCCTCATAGTGCGCGCTAATCGTCAAGAGTCGGGCCCGACAAATGACGATTGGATAGGCCAACTGGAAGGTCACCAGACCAACGATCTGTGCTGTGGTGCCCAATCCGAAGGGTGTCGCGAGGTAGGTCACCATGAAGAGCAGGCCGATCGCCAAAGCAATCTCGGGGATTACGAAAGTGATGAGCGCCAGGAAATTAGCCCCGGCCGGCAATCGTCCCCGCCACCGATCCAGCGCCAGGGCAAAGAGCACCCCTAACGGGACGGTGATCGCGGTGGCGATGACGGCCAGCAGCACGGTGTGTGTCAGGGCATTTCGAATTGACTCATCATTTATTACCGAGCCGTCGGGATCCCAGGTGTACCAGCGCAGCGAAAACCCTTGCCAGGTGCTCCTAGATCGCCCAGCATTGAACGAGAAGAGCACAACGACCGCGACTGGTACTAGTGACCAAAGTAGGTAAACCGCGGTGATGGCGGCGAGCCCATGTGCGCGCGCACCGGACGTGCCTCTAGGTGCGCGCTGTCGACGAGTCTCCTGCGCCTCCGCAAGCAGCGCCTCCGCCGGCGCCGGTGACACTGTCATGAGCGCACCTCGGCCTTCGCGTTGCTGCGGGTGTACCAAATCATCGGAGCCAGCAGCACCAGAAGCACCAAAATAAGCAGAGCGCCAGCCTGCCCGGACTGGCCCGGAGTAGCGATAGACAGGTTGATCAGATTGCCGATCATCGACGTGTTCGGCGACTTCGACAGCATGTCGCTGGTGAAGTAGTCGCCCATCATGGGCAGGGCGATGAGCAAAGTGCCGGCGACAATGCCGGGCACGCTCATCGGGAGGATCACGCGGCGGAAGAGTTCAAATCCACTGGCGCCAAGATCGCGTCCGGCTTCGATGAGACTTGGGCTGATGCGGTCAAGGGCCGCAAATAGCGGCAGGAGCATGTAGGGAACATAGCCGTAGATCAAACCCATGACGACGGTGAACGGGTTGCCGCTTAGCCAATTGACCTGCAGCGGGATTATGCCCCCGAGCGTAATCATGGAATTGACGAGTCCGTCGGGCTGCAGCAGATTAATCCAAGCCAGCATGCGCATCATGTACGAGATCCAAAATGGCGCCACCAATAGGGCGAGAATCAGTGCACGGTGCCGGCCGGCGTAGCGTGCGGTGAAGTAGGCCACCGGAAAAGCGATGATCATGCAGGCGACGACTGCTACGACTACGTACAGCAGGGTGCGGAGGACCGGTGGGAGATAGAAGTTGTTCGGGCCGACGAGTCGATCCCAAACCACCAACACCTGCTCGAACTGCCATTCCAGTGGGTTCCACGCTGGCACGGGTGACCGGAAGATTGGGTCGACCGTGCCGAACGTAACGCAGAAGACAACGTAGAGCGGTACCAAGAAGAACAGCGCGATCCACGCCATGCCGGGGAGGCCAAGGATCGGCCAGATGAAGCGCGAAGTGCGGTCGGGCAATTCAGGCTCCCGATTTGAACTGCTGCCAAATTGCCTGGTATTCGGCTTCGACCGCCACCGGGAGCTCCAACAGCGGGTAGCCCACCTGGAACCATTCTGGCTTGACGATAGCTCCGGCGAGGTTCGCTGGGAGATAGCCGTCAGCCACCATGGACTCAGGGGTCAATGAACGCAGCGGCGGTTGGTACCCCACGAAGCTGAGGTTCTTGATTGATACTTCACTCTTCAGCATGTAGTTGAGGAAGTGGTGAGCCATGACCGGGTTCTCACCGCCCTTGAGCACGCACAGGAAGTCATTGCCGACTACCCCTTGACCCGTCGGCGGACTCCAGTAGCGCAGCAATGCGGGATCGACACCTTCGGGTAGGTAGTACTGGCCGGTAATCATGTCACCAGACCAGCATTGCGCCAGCGACATCGTGCCCTCGGGGATATCTGTGTAGCCGGTGATTGTGACTCGCGGTCGGCTGACCGAAAGCATCTCCAGCATCGAATCACGTGTTTGTCCCAGGACCGCAGGGTCAGCGCTGTTTACGTCGGTACCGCCATTGCGTAGAATAGTCATGGCAATAACTTCACGGTCATCGTCAAGAACGGCTATTGCGCCGGCATACTTGGCGTCCCAGAACACGTCATACGGGTTAGACCTAGCGCTGATGTCTTCGGGGATGAGGTCGTGCCGCCAGCCGATGCCGGTGGTGTAGATCGTGTAGGGCACCGTGTATTGCCAGCCCTGGTCGTAGAACGGGTTCTGGAACTCCTCCCACACATCATTGATGTTCGGGATGTAGTCGTGGTTTAGTGGTCGAATGAGATCACCGTAAACCAATTTGCCCATGTAGTTATAGGTGAGGAACCCAACGTCAAATGGGACGCTGCCGGAGCGAATCTTGGTCAGGGCCTCGGGCAGGTCATTAAAGGTCGATAGTTCGACCTTGACGTTGTAATCGGCGTACTCCTTTTGGAAGTCCTTGAGTACACGTTTGTAGACGTAGTCGGGGTAGTTATAGACACGAAGGGTGGCATTCATCTCCGGTTCAAGCCCGGACGCAATGGGTTCATTGCCTGGGTTGATCGGCCACTTCACCGGATTCTGCGGTGAGGCTATTGGGATTTCGGTCAATGGCGGCAAGGAAGCCGCCGCCGAGCCCCCGGCGGTCGAAGCTGCGGGCGCGGGGGCACCGAGGGGCTGTGCGCGGGCGCACGAACTTAAAACCCAGGCGCCAGGCACCCCCAAGGCGGAGGCTTGGAGTAGGCGTCGCCTAGAGATCGAGGGGCGGGGACGATCAGCCATCTGTACTCCTTGGGTAGGGCCGGTCGAGTGTTTGATGCCTACCTTGACCGATGGTTTAGGTTCTGGCAAGAGATTTAGCATAACTGCCGCACAAAGGACTATCTGCCACCAAGATTAGCACCGGGCACTACTGCGAATGAGGGAGTTTCGTTGACTGATGGCAGCGTGAATGTGCGGCAGCTAGCCAAAAGCTACGGCGAGGTCGAGGCGGTGCGCGGGATCGACCTCGATATCGCCGGTGGGGAGTTTTTCAGCCTCCTCGGGCCATCTGGTTGCGGCAAGACCACCACCTTGAGGATGATCGCGGGCTTCGAGACGCCAACTAGCGGAGAGATTCGCATTGACGGTGTTGATGTCGTTCAAACAGCAGCGCACGAGCGCCCGGTAAACACCGTCTTCCAAAACTATGCCCTATTCCCCTTTTTGTCCGTCGCGGACAACGTGGCCTTCGGGCTGCGCTATCAGCAGGTAGATAAAGCCGGAGTCAAGCGCAAGGTGGCAGAGGCCCTTGAAATGGTTCGCATGGGCAAATATGCCAAGCGCAAGCCGGGTCAACTCTCCGGTGGGCAACAGCAGCGAGTGGCACTGGCCCGTGCCATCGTGCTCGGCCCCAAAGTGCTTTTGCTCGATGAGCCACTTGGTGCGCTAGATGCCAAGCTCCGCAAAACTTTGCAAGTCGAACTTAAGTCCCTGCAGCAGTCGGTAGGTATTACGTTCGTTTACGTCACCCATGATCAAGAGGAAGCACTCACCATGAGTGATCGGATGGCGGTAATGGCGGCCGGCAAGGTTGAGCAGATCGGCTCACCTGCTGATGTGTACGAAAATCCAGAAACCGCATATGTCGCGGACTTCCTCGGCAGCGCGAATGTTGTCACTGTGGAGGTAATTGGGGCCGGCGCACCCGGCCGCACGGCATTTAGCCTGGGCTCGGTAACACTTGAAGCCGTCGGGCCAACCATGGCACCGGGCCCAGGAACTTTGGTCATTAGGCCTGAACGTATTTACCTAGATCCAACCGCTGATGACGCCGTGGCTATCTCGGCAACTGTCGAACGCACGGTGTACCTCGGCGCGATGTCAGATATAATAGTGCGCTTGGACTCAGGGCAAGAGTTGGTGGTTCGTAGGCCGAGTGAATTGTCTGGCAACCATCACCGTGGTGAAAAAGTCATGGTGCACCTGCGCCCCAATGCAATGCGCTTGGTGCCAGCTGGCTCACTAGCCGCGGCCGCTGATTAGAAAAGCACGTACAGCTTGCGAAGAGTCTCGTGAATATCCCAGGTGCCTTTCCAGCCAACCGGTACCAGAAAAGTCACACCTGGCCCGGCAAAGAATGAGTCACCGTCATCTGGGGTCACGGTCATGCTGCCGGATAGAATATGGACAAATTCGTTTTGCTCCAGGCTCCAATAGGACGGGCCTGCGGTGCACTCCCAGATGCCGGCCTCGGAGCTATTTTCGCCCGACCACATCGTGTATCCGGAAGTTTGCATCGGCGCACCCGTGGCCTCTGCCAGTGGCCCCCAGTCTTCAAGCTCCGATACCTCGTTAGCTGCTTGAATAAACGGGGCGGTAATCAATGGTCCACCTTTTCGGTTTGAGCCGCGCTCGGTGCAGCGGCATTTAAGGGCGATAGTGGCTGCCCGAGGTAGCCGCGGGCAACCATAGTGACAAATTGATAGATGGCGTCCTCAGCGGGGGAAAGAGGACCGGATTTCGCAAACCCAGATTCCAGCCCACGTTGTACCGATTCGCAGGCACTCCAATCTTCACGATTTGTGATATCCCAGAAGTCAACAGCATAAGCGGGGTCAAATGTTGGCGATGCGATTGCTTCAGGGGGGAAAGCCCATGAGCATTCAACCCAGGTGCGACCAGGCGACAACGGGATGGCTCGGTGCGTCATTAGGTAATCTGGGTGCAGGCTTATCAATAAGTTCGGGAAAACCCCGATGTAGTCGATTCGCCTAAGTTCAGTAGGTGACAGGTTTGGTATCGGAACTCCATCGCTGTGGCCATCAAGTGACATCGTTGTCGCGTGCTCGCGAAGGTCTTGCCAGCCACCCACCCACGAGCCAAGTGTTGGGGCCCAGTTCTCTCCGCTTTCAGGCGGGCTTACCTGGCAAAGTTCAGGGTGAATTGAGGTGCAGTGATAGCACTCTTGGTAGTTCTCGTTGATGATTTTCCAATTGGCTTCAATGACGTACTCATGGGTCGCCATCACGACTAGCCGCTCAGGCTGGTAAGGGCCTATTCGCTCACTTAAACCGGATAGATGCATTTCGAGGGGACCTGAAGCACCTGAGGGGTCTAGAAATATCCAGCCGTGCCACTCCTGCACTGGAAGTGCCGTGAGTGGGAATTCGGATACATCGAAATTCGATTCACCTTGGTAACCGGCTGCGTTGAAAAGATCTCCATCCAACCGATATGACCACGAATGGTAGGGGCAGGTAATTGCTCGTGCGGTAGTTGAACCTCCGCAGGGGAGAATTTCGTGTCCGCGGTGTCGGCAAACATTGGCAAACGCACGCAACACCAGATCCTCGCCGCGCACCAGCAACATTGTGGTATCACCGACCTTGTCGGCACGTTGCATGCCAGCAGCTGCTATGTCTGCGCTACGCCCGATGCATTGCCATCCAGCAAAGAAGTTGGCACTCTCCCAAGCGAAAACCTCATCTGAGGTGTAAGCCTCCGGTGGGAGCATTCGACTTTGACCAAATGGCGCTAGTGACCTAGCTAAGGCAAAAGGGTCAAGTGGAGCAGGGGTTTTCGGGTTGGCCATTTGGAAAGCATAGGCAATGCGGGAATTGGCGTCCAGTTGGCGGGTCAAGTTACTGGGTGCAAATGATGGCATCTACCGCAATTGCGGTTGAGCCATCAACTATTACGGGATTGAGTTCAATCATGGTCCAATGCTCATCCATGAGTAGATTTCCGGCCCTGACTACGAGTTGGGCCAATTCGTGGATTGCATAAACTTGTTGGCCGCGGCCGCCGGTGAGAAGTTCGGCACCTCGAAGGCGGCCGATTTCCCGAACTACCCGATTGCTATCGGTGGGTAACGGGATAACAGCTACATCGTTCATAATCTCGGCCCAGATACCTCCTATCCCGACGACAACGCAGGGCACGATGCCCATGCTATGGGCGGCAACGAAAACCTCTACGCCAGTTTCGACCATAGCTTCTACCAGTAATTCAGGATTCGCTGGCAGTACCGGTATGCGCAGCAGTTGCGCGCTTGCGTCCCGAACTTCATTAGCGGTAGCCAGGTTAAGGGCCAGGGCGCCGATTTCACTTTTGTGTATGAGCCCTGGCGCGCTCACCTTTATGGCAACCGGAAAACCAATTTCGGCCGCCGCCGAAACCGCAGCGTCACTGTTAGCCACCACCTGTGATTTTGGCACGAAGATGCCTACGGCGCGCAAGAACTCCTTTGCAGTGTGCTCGGCCAAGTATTGACTACCTAGATTGATAGGTGCGCGGCTGGCGCACTCAGCGATTTGCAGCAAACGGGATGGATCAGGGGCCGGCTGTTGCAGTGCGGCCACCGCTTTCAGCGCAGATACGAGGCCACCGACCGCATCATCTGGTTCTTGTCCGGGCATCGAACTGACCAGCATTGTCGAAAGCTGTGCCCGCCCGCCGCCGGCAATCCCGCCGGCCCGGGTGGCATCCCATTCGGCGCGTGGGCCGGCGGGCAGCCCAGGTGGCAGGTCCTGCACATAAAGCAGATGGCCAACCCCCGGGTCGAGGGCCACCGTCTCACAAATTGCGGCAACGGCCTCGGTGTCGGCCCAGACCAAATTAGTGTGGTCGAGGGGATTGGTTGCGGTCGCGGTTTTGGGCAGTAGGCCGGCAAGTGCCTGCAGCGTCGGGGCCCCAAAGTCGGCAAGTATCGCCCGGGCGTCATCAGCGAGGTCCGCCGCGAGGGTGGCATCGCCACCTGAGCAGGTGATGACCGCCGCGCCGCGTGCATCGCGGTGACCAATCGCCAAGGCGCGTGCTGTCTCGATCAGTGCGACTGGCTCGTGAACAAGGATTCCTCCGGCCTCTTGAATGAGTGCCTCGAAAACCTTTTGGTCGCCGGCAACCGCCGCTGTGTGTGCTGCGCCAGCTGCTCGGCCGCGCGAACTTCGGCCGGCCTTTAGGAAAACCACTCGTACGTCATTTTGTGCACACTTGGCCAGTGCCCTAGCGAGCCTGGCCCCGTCGCCATCACCTTCAAGGTAGGCACCTATTACTCGGACACCGTCGGTGGTGGCAAGTGAATCGATCAACATTGCGGAGTCGACCACGGCGGAGTTGCCGACGGAAAAGATGGAGTGCAGGCCGAGGCCTTGCCGATGGGCGAGCAAAACGACACCGATATTTCCGCTCTGCGTTATCAAGGCAATTGGTCCTGCGTCAGTTGGTAGGAGGGCGGCATCCCCCCACAGCGCTGCTCTGGCTGGCACGGATACCAGGCCGTTGCCGTTGGGCCCGATGACCGGTAGTTCACCGGCCGCCGAGATCAAGTCGGCTTGGGCTAGGTCATTGCCGATCTCAGCGAAGCCGGCGGCAAAAACCACAGCGCCGCCGCAGCCCAGTTCGCGCGACTGCAAGAGGTACCCCGGCACCGATTCGGCTGGCGTCGCGATCACCACGGCATCTACCGACTCGCTTAGGTCCTGAAGGCTAGGTACGCAGCGAAAACTAAGTACCTCTTTCCGAGTTGGGTGCACACCGATAACAGTTCCCGCATACCCATTTCTAATCAGGTTAAGCAAGGTGGTGTGTGCATAGGAGCCGGGGCGTTCGGTTGCCCCAATCACGGCAATAGAGCGTGGCCTGATGAGCCGCGAAATATCCATGTTGGAGATAGATCCGCTCAGGTGAGCATTGACTTGACGCCGCGACGTTCTAGTGATCGGGCCACCACGAGACGCTGGATCTCCGAGGTTCCCTCCCAGATTCGATCGACTCTAAGTTCTCGCCAGAATCTCTCGGCCGCCGTGGTGCGCATGTATCCGCGACCCCCGAAGATCTGCACTGCTCGGTCGGCGCACCGTCCGGCCGCTTCCGAGCAAAAAAGTTTCGCCATTGACGCTTTGCCATGCACCAGTTTGGGGTCGGCGCCCGCATCAGATAGTCGGGCGACTTCCAACCCGAGGAGGCGCCCGGCTGCAGCGTCAGCCGCGCTGTCGGCCAGCGGGAAGCTCACCCCTTGGTGATCGATGAGCCTGGCACCGCCTTGTTCGCGGTGTGCGGCCCAGTCAACTGACTCTTCGATCAGTCGCTGCATTGCGCCAACACAGCGTGCGGCAATCCCTAGTCTTTCCTCGGTGAACCAAATGCGCTGCAAATCCTCGCCATTACCGAGGCCGCCGAGGATGTCAGCATCGGTGAGTTCAACATCGGTGAATCTCATGGTCGGATGCCCATGTGGGTAGTTGTGGGTGAAAGGGACATCAGCAATGATCTCAACACCGGGTGCGTCGGCCGGAACCGCGAAAAGGGTAGGAAGCAACTGACCGCCATCATCTGCCAGCGCCATCACCACTATTACTTTGGCGACGGAACCAAACGTCACGAACCACTTCTCGCCATTTAGTAACCACCTGCCGGTGCCTGTCCTGACCGCAGTTGTCGTGATTCCCGAAGGGTCACTGCCAGCATCAACCTCTGTTACCGCATAGGCATCGTGTAGTTCACCGCGAAGTGCCGGCTTTAGCCAACGTTCGATCTGCTCGGGTGTGCCGGCTTTCCAGACGTTGTATGCGTTTGGGATATACCAAGAGACCCCGTTAGTCGAGCGCCCAAGTTGCTCTTCGACAAGAAACCACTCGGTGCTCGTCCAGCTATTGCCACCGTGCTCCTGCAAGTGCAGCCCACCATGTAAACCATGCTCTAGTGCCCGCCGGGCTATGTCACGCTGCGTTGCTGCGGGCAACGGGCCGCCGGCCAGCTCCGCCGTAACTTCGTGCGGGATCAACACCTCGTCGACGAAAGCCGCCGCGCGCTCACTTAACTCAGCAAGGTGCCTTGGGTCACTCGGGTCGGGGGCAGTAGACATCTGGTTGGCTCTCCTACACTGGTGCGCAGTTTCGACAGCAGCCTAACCTGAATGACCGTTCAATATCCTCACCGGTTGAAATTCTTCGAGTCGAACCCAAGTTTTGAGAAGGAGTTAGATGGCAAAAACGGCCTTGGCGGCGAAAGCGCCTGAGGAGCGGCGCGAGCGAATCCTGCGAGCCACCATCGCCGTCGTGCGTGAGCGTGGGTTCGCGGGGACAAGGGTCACCGACATTGCCGCCGCGGCCGAAACTTCACAGGGCCTGATTCTTTATCATTTCGGTTCCCTGGCCGGCGCCTTCGCGGCCAGCTTGACCTTGCTCGAGGACGAGTTCTATGAGGAATTGGCGCGCAACCTCAGCGAGGTGGTTGGCCCGGTACCGCGCCTTCGCCATATCGCTGAACTCGGCGCCGGATACGGTCCAGCCGTAGGTGATTGGCGGCTCTGGCTGGAATTGTGGGTGCGGGCTATTCGCGATGATGATGCCCGCGCCGCTAGGGAGTCCTTGGATACCCGGTGGCGGGGTGCTTTGCGCCAAGTAGTGGACGAAGGATTGGCCGCCGGGGTGTTTGAAGCTAGCGATCCGAAAGCTTCGGTATTGCGATTGGCCGCCTTGATGGATGGCCTTGCTATCCAGTTGGCCTTGGCTGAGCCGGGCATGACAACCGGCAAATTCACTGAACTGTGGTGGCAATCTGCGGTCTTGGAACTTGGGATTTCCCCGGTAAGTGCGGTAACCGGTTCCAAGGGAGGCCAGAAGAAAAACTAAACGCGCACCCGAGGCACTTGCTGAATGGTCAGTCAGGATGCTATCCTGCGGTTTTGCTGAACGACCGTTCAGGATAAAAGGGTGTGGGAGATGTTCGCCAAGCAGCGCTTCGGCGCTAGCGCTGACCAAGTTTCGGCGCGTGCACACCTGTTATTGAATTTCACTGATTTCAGCAACTTCGAGGACCGGCCCATCCCGATAATGGTTCGTGGCGACGGCCTTGAAGTGATCGATTCGAATGGACGCCGCTATCTTGATGGTCTCTCCGGGTTATTCTGCACCAACTTGGGCCATGGGTATGGGGCTGAAGTAGGTGCGGCAGCCCAGCGGCAACTTTCGGAAATGGTGTATTCGCCGAACTGGTCGCTGACCCACCCCGCCGCGGTGCATCTGGCGGAACGGTTAACCGACGCAGCGGAGCCACTTGGCATGACCAGGCTTTTCTTAACAAGCGGTGGTGGCGAGGCAGTTGAAGCCGCCTGGAAACTAGTTCGTCAGTGGCACCTTGCCAACGGGCAGCCGCAACGACATAAGGC
>NSHP01000050.1 GCA_002737125.1 Actinomycetota bacterium
TCGATGGAGTGCCGAGTTTCGGGTCAATTAGCGTGACACCGGTGCCGTCCGAAACGGCGAATTCCTGAACGCCGAAGGTGCCTAGTACGAGGTCACCTACTTTGAACCTAGGGTGGTTGGAGGTGGTTACTTCGCCCACGGCACCGGCGCGCATTACCTCATCGATGGCCACCGGGGGTAGATAGGAGGGGCGGTCGTCTAGCCAGCCTCGCATCGCTGGGTCCAAGGAGATCATGGTGATGCGAACAAGGAATTCGCCGGGGCCGGGCTCGGCGATCGCGGCGGCTTCAATGCGCCAGTCCGCGGCCACGGGTACGCCGGCGGGGCGGCGGGCCAGATGGATGGAGGTATTACCCGCAAAACCACTCTTTCCGAGATTTGTCATAGCGAACCTTTGCACACCCGAGCCGATTTGGCCCCAGATCGGCAGTCGATGACCTAGATTGTGCCTTTATGACTGACCAGAGCACCCGGCCGAACAAATTGGCGAAAGCACTATTCGGGATCAATGCTCTCGTGGCCTGGTGCGCGGTGTTGCTCTCATTTTCTTTAAATGCCAGCGGCTATTACCCTCCAGATATCAGTACCCCGACTTTGTTCGGCAATAACCCGGTTGGCATCGATGGCCTAGTCGGCAGGCTACTTGACTGGTTCACTTACTTTACGGCTTTGAGCAACATCGTAGTTGCAATCGTGATGACTTTGCTGTTTTTGCGTCCTGGCCGCGATAGCAAATTAATGCGGGTGCTCCGGCTAGATACATTGCTCATGGTCATCATCACGGGAGTCATTTACAACCTTTTACTTGGGCCTGGAGTTTCGCATCAGGGCTGGGATTTCTTCTCTAATGGACTCCAGCATGTGATCACCCCAATTCTGACTGTGCTGGTTTGGCTCATCGTTGGTCCGCGCCGGTGGATTAACCTCAAGGTGATTGCCCTGTCTTTGATTATCCCCATTCTTTGGGCGGTGTTCGCCCTCGTTCGTGGCGCAATTATTGGGGCGTATCCGTATTCATTCCTGGATGTTGCGACCAAGGGTCTGGCGAGCGTGCTGGCCTTTATCGGCGTGATTATGGTGGTCGCGCTTATCTTGGCGCTGGTCCTAATGGCTATCGATGCGGTGATCTCGGCCTGGACTCGGCGCGCGAAACGCAGTTGAGGGCGCCCACCTAAGATGTCGGCTGGCTCATTGACGATGAACTGGTAAGGGAGGTCAAAGAGCATGGGTGCCTTGCTCGCCTTGGCATCAAGTGTCACTTGGGGCGTCGCAGATTTCATGGGGGGCCTGGCCGCTAGGCGCGCTGGCCCGGTGCAAGTGTTGGCGGTGTCGTACCCCGCCGGGGCTATTGTCCTGACATTTTTTGCCCTGTTCATAATCCCCGGTGAGTTTTCAACCGGAGTGGTGATCTGGGGTGGCGCCGCCGGCTGCATCGGTGCCCTAGCTATCGGCCTGTTGTATCTGGCACTATCGCGCGGCCCGATGGGCATTGTGTCGCCGATCACGGCGGTGATGGCCGGGGCCGTTCCAGTTTTTGTTGGACTCGTGCGTGGGGAGTCACTTTCTGCCTTGGCCATCTTTGGAATTTTTTGTGCGGGGGTAGCCGTAGTGCTCGTAAGTCGAGAAACCGGTGAACAAGCCAAGGTGACCATGCCAACCATTGGGCTGGCCATTGCCAGTGGGGTGGCAATCGGCTTTTATCTGACGGCGCTTGGCTCGGCACCGGCTGACTCCGGAGTTTGGACGGCAACTTTCGGACGCTGGGTTTCAACAGTAATTTTACTTGCCGTGCTGCTGATTTTTGCTCGCCCATTTGTTCGTCAGGGGTTCCCGTGGGTTCTTGTGATCTCATCAGGGATTTTGGACGCGCTAGCCAATGGCGTTTTCCAGTTGGCTTCCCAGCGAGGTCAGCTTTCGATAGTGGCGGTGACGGGGTCGCTCTATCCGGTCGCGACGGTTATCTTGGCTTGGGTGCTACTTAAGGAGCGGCTGAATAAGATCCAATTAGTCGGGGTGGGTCTAGCGCTCTTTGCCGCCGCAACCTTGTCATTTAGTCCATGATTTGTTAACTGCGATGAAAGGGTTCCGATGATCACCACCGAAAGGCATGGCAATGTGAGCGTGCTTCGCATGGACTACGCGAAAGTAAATATCGTCGATCTGGAGTTCATGACCGCGATCGCTGAGCAGTTTCGTGCCGTTCCGGCAACCGATGCAATTGTGCTTACCGGTAACGGCAGAGCGTTCTCGGCTGGAGTTAATCTGAAGCGTTTGATGGAGGATGATCTCAGTTACACCTCCGAATTCTTAGACATGTTGTCCGGTGCAATTTTGGAAGTGTTCGTGCATCCCCGTCCGGTGGTTGCTGCAATTGACGGGCATGCGATCGCGGGCGGCTTCATCCTCGCGGCCGCCTGCGACCTCAGGCTGATGTCAGCCGGGCTTACCGGCATGACCGAACTCAAGGTTGGCGTGCCAATTCCGTCTATCCTTCGTGA
Organism: Actinomycetota bacterium; assembly: GCA_002737125.1. GTDB lineage: Bacteria > Actinomycetota > Actinomycetes > S36-B12 > S36-B12. The sequence continues at coordinate 2,499 of NSHP01000050.1, forward strand.
AATCGCGCGGCACAGCCTTGGCCACTACACCCAGTCTTTGGTCCTAAGCGGTGATCTGATCACTGCGCAGCGTGCCTACGAAATCGGCTTTGTCGATGCGGTAGTTGAGCCAGAGAAATTACTTGATGAAGCGATAGCTCGTGCAGCTTTGCTAGCTGCGGTTCCGGCTGGTACTTATGCACTGGCCAAGAGGACCTTGAAGTTTGAGGCGGTCCAGCGCATGGCAGTTGCGGAGCCTGAATTCGGCGCAGAAATCCGCGCGACATGGCACGATCCCGATATCAGGGCCTTTATTGCTGAGTACTTGGAATCAATCACTCGCAAGTGACGGCTGTGCAGAATGTCCAGCCCTCAGTGCGATGCGGATCAAAGGTAACTGCATAGGCACTCTTGCCCAAGCGGCGATTTTGTGGGGAGTGCTCGCGCGTGAAGAATTTTGAACCGTGATTGCGTACTGCCAGTTACCAGACCAGATGCCAAATAGCAGCATGGCTGAGGCGACAGGTGCCCAGCGCGCCCGCGTGAGTAAACCAACCCCGCAAGCGATCTCGGCAACTCCGCTGGCGTAGTTGATCTCGCGGTGCGCGGGCAGGGCTTTTGGTAGTAAAGGTTCAAAGACCGCTGGCTTGATCAGGTGGATGATGCCGCTTACCAGGAATGAGCTGGCGAGAACCTTGGTACCAATTGACGAAGGCGTTGTCATGGGGACAGTGTCTCGCGGGTAGATGTGGGCATGCGCACTGACTCTGCCGATGTGGTGATCGTCGGTAGTGGTATGGGCGGTGGCCCTTTGGCTTGGGGGCTGGCACGCCGGGGCATCAAGGTACTGGTTGTCGAGCGCGGCGACTATTTGCTTCGGGAGCCGCAGAACTGGTCACCAACGGAAGTTTTCAAGAACCACCGCGACAAACCCGATGAAAGATGACTGGAGCCAAGAGGTCATCGATCGGCTCGGTCAGCATGGCGTGCAGCCGTCGACCACGGCGATGGGAGTTGGCCTGCAGCCCGGCGGGCTTGCACTAGATGCGGTACCCGTGATGGATTCCCGTGTTGGCTTGGCGCGAAGTCTGATTCTGCAACATGCGCACTTGGGCCGGCGCCGGCTGGAGGTTTTCTTCGCTTGCTCACCAATACCAGAATTGATCACCTTGAGATAGGTGGCACGGATCAAGTGGTCCTGTTGGTGGGGGAGTGCGATGGTGAGCCGATTTGGATAACCAACGGAAAAGTGGCCGGCCCTTCGGACAAGCCACTTTCCTGAGGATTCAGAGATTGCGCGAGAAAATTGCGTCGATCTCAGCTTGGTCTGACGGGGTCAGTGCGCGGGCGCGCTGGCGATCCCACTCCCGATGGATCTGCCGGCGATTTGCTGCATCGCGGCTTTGGGGTTCACGGTCGAATACTGATGCGAAAATCTTCGCAAATGGCTTCACAGCGGATCACTCCTAAGACTTCGTTTTGGTGCGGATGATCTGGGGTTTTCCAGATATACCGTGGTCGGTGGGCGGGTGTGCCCGGTGACCAAGGCAAGTGTCCCGTACATTTCTTGTACTCCTGAACAAAATAAGGGGGTTTGTGCGCGAATTCACAAACTGTTCACCTATATCGTGAGCAAAGGTGGGACAGGTCACAAATTCACCTCTCATTGGCGGCATGTGCGACGATCCACCCTTAGCTCTTAACGCTTCACCCTTGCTCAGGAGGTATTAGTGGGAACGCCGATCACCTACTCGCCGAAGGTGTTCATTCCGCTCACCATGCTTTGCCGCGATCGCTGCGGCTACTGCACTTTTGCGCAGTCCCCGGCGCATTTGCCGGCGCCCTACTTAAGCCCTGCTGAAGTACTAATCATTGCCCGCCAAGGCTCAGAGGCGGGCTGCCATGAGGCCCTGTTCACCCTAGGTGAGCTACCCGAGGATAGGTACCCGGTGGCCCGGCAGTGGCTCACCGAGGCGGGTTACGCGACCACCGTGGAATATGTAGCGGCCATGTGCCAATTGGTACTGGATGAAACCGGCCTGCTGCCACATGCAAACGCTGGGGCACTGGGCTTTGAAGACCTTGCGCTGCTGCGTCAGGTGGCTCCCAGCCAGGGCATGATGATCGAGTCTTTGCGTGCCGATCTCGCGGCGCATCGCGGGGCACCTGATAAAACCCCCGAGCGTCGCTTGGCCACCTTGCGGTTTGCGGGGGAGTTGGCAATCCCATTTACCACCGGCATCTTGGTTGGCATCGGCGAGAACCGTGACGACCGCATCATGGCGCTGGAGGCGATTGCGGCCTCGCATCAACGCTACCGGCATATCCAAGAGGTCATCGTCCAGAACTTTGTGCCTAAGCCGGGCACTTTGATGCGCGATCACCCAGCGTGCTCGCTAGAAGACTTAGTCGATGCAATAGCACTGGCCCGCATGATTTTGCCAGCCGATGTGCACCTGCAGGCGCCACCGAACTTAGTTGATGATCCAGGGGTGTTAATCGAAGCCGGTATCGATGACTTCGGTGGGATATCGCCGGTGACCGCCGATCATGTCAATCCCGAGAAGCCCTGGCCAAGTATCGAGTCGCTGCGTGCGGTAGTTGAATCGCGTGGGCTCTCGCTCGTGCCACGGCTAACGATTTATCCGGAGTTTGTGCTCGACCCTGGGCGCTGGCTGAACGAGAACGTTCGGTTTGCGGTCCTAGATAGAAGTGACGCCGAGGGTTTTGGCCGCGATGACCCGGGCGCCACTTTCCCTGAGCGCCATGAAGCTGCGGCGAATGTAGGTACTGGAGCTGAAGTTGTGCAAATCGGTCGGCGCTCCACGGCTTGGTATTCCGGCGCCGACCGATCACCGATGTGGCTAATTGGCAGTGCTACGGTGCAGCCGGCAATCAAAGGTGCAGTTCGTGAAGTCTTAGCTGGTGCCGAAATTGGGCAAGAACTTGATGTGGCCGAGATCACTACTTTATTTACCGCGCGCGGTGCCGAAGTTACTGCGGTCGCAGCCTTCGCAGATGGTTTACGGGCAAAAGTAAATGGCGATGAAGTTACGTTCGTCCACAACCGCAATATCAACTACACGAATGTCTGTACGTTCAAGTGCACCTTCTGTGGTTTCTCCAAAGGGCCAATGTCCTTGAATCTACGCGGGGCCCCTTATCTGCTGACCAATGAGCAAATTGCCGACCGAGTGCGCGAGGCCGCAGCCCTTGGGGCCACCGAAGTTTGCCTACAGGGTGGGATTCATCCCTATTTTGACGGTAACTACTACGTCGAGGTGTGCCGAACAGTAAAAGCCGCTGTCCCTGACATGCACATCCACGGATTCACGGCCCTTGAAGTCACCGAGGGCGCGCGCCGGCTCGGTGAGCCGCTGCGTGAGTACTTGCTTCGCATGAAGGAAGCCGGACTGAGTTCCCTTCCGGGCACCGCGGCAGAGATTTTGGACGATGAGATCCGCGCGATCTTGTGCCCGGACAAAGTCAATACCGAACAGTGGCTCGAGTGCCATGAGATTGCCCACGAAATTGGGTTGCGCTCGAATGTGACGATCATGTTCGGCAGTATTGAGCAACCGCAGCACTGGGCTCGGCACATCGTGCGTACCCGCGAGGTACAAAAGCGAACCGGTGGATTCACCGAATTTGTGCCGCTACCCTTCGTGCATATGGCCTCACCTATTTACTTGAAGCGGCGGGCTCGGCGTGGTCCGACTTGGCGCGAGACGGTGCTAATGCACGCCGTTGGGCGCATCGCGTACCACGGGCAGATCGACAATATCCAAGCCTCGTGGGTCAAGCTGGGAGTTGATGGAGCCCGGCAGTTACTTCAGGCTGGAGTTAATGACCTCGGTGGCACCTTGATGGATGAGAACATCTCCCGCGCCGCTGGTGCCGCGCATGGGCAAGGGTTAACTCCCGCAGACTTCCAATTAGTCTGCGACCCGATCGGCCGAACCACGAGGGAGCGCAGCACTTTTTATGGATCGAGTGCTGCGAAAGAAGGCGTTGTATCGGTATGAAGGTTAGGTTGATTGTGACCACCACCCAAGAGACCTGCCGTGAGGCAGGTGCAGATGTAACTCCGCCCACGATAATTGTGGTGGCTGCCGCGGTGGTGCAAAACCCACTCGCCGGAAAAGGTAAAGTTGATGACCTAAGCGGGCTTGAAGAACTTGGCAGGCAAGCTGCTGAACTATTAGTACAGCAAGCACTTCGCGCGCTGGCTGCAATTGGCGTGCAGCCAGAGGCAGTGCGCGGCTACGGCAAGGGTGCGATCGTTGGTGTTGATGGTGATCGTGAACACACCGCGGCGGTGCTGCACCCGCGGTTTGGGGCCCCGGTTCGGGCAGCAATTGGCGGTGGCGCTGACATCATCACCGGCACCAAGAAGGTCGGCGGCCCGGGCGCTCAGATCACCATGCCGATTAGTAACAAAGATGATCGCTGGGTCTTCGATGACATGGATTCGGTGGATCTGTCTATCCCCGATGCACCGCACGCCGACGAGATGGTGATTGCACTGGCATTAAGCACCGGCGGTCGCCCAAATGCTCGAGTGAAAAAACCCACTTAAGGAGTCCGATGTTCAAGGCGATGATCATGTTGACCCGGCGTGATGACCTAACCCACGAGCAGTTCGCGCAGTGGTGGCTCCAGGAGCACGCGCCCATGGCGCGTGACCTGCCCAATATTCTGCGCATAGTCTTTAATCTCGTCGAGCAAAACCTTGATGCGTCCTGCGATGGGATAACCGAACTCTGGTTCGACTCCCGTGAAGATTTCGATGCGGCCTACGCAAGCGAAATCGGCAAAAAGGTAGTGGCCGACTCTTTGGCACATCTGACTTCGCGCGTGCGGTTATTTGTTGACGAGCAGTCGGTGGCCTGAAGAAGTAATGGATGTGGTCCGAGAAGTAGACTGGGCAGCATCCTAGATGCCAATCAATATCAATCTCTAGCTACATGATCTGGAAGTTACGTGAGCGGTCCGGTGCCTAAGCGCTCGTATCTCGGCACCCCGGCTACGGCGCCTGGTCCGGCCGGGCCGCAGATGCTAAAAGCCTTCGGACAAATTCGCAACAATCCTTTGTTGTATCTAAATCAAGTTTGGCGGGAGTATGGCGACGTAGTTCAATTTCCGATACCCCGCCCGCCGAGCTATTTAGTGGTGGATCCGTCGGGAGTCGAGCGCGTGCTCTTGGGTAGTGCCCGCTACTACGGTAAGTCGACAATCCAATACCGCGCGCTATCGCTGGTAACCGGGGAGGGTCTGTTGACAGCTGATACCGAGGCGTGGCGGCGCCAGCGGCCGATGGTGCAGCCGGCATTTCATCACGAGAGCCTTGCTGACATAGCCGGTCACATTGCGGTCGCGGCCGATCGCATAACCGATGATTGGCGTCGGGCTGGCTCGGGCACCGTAATTGATGTTGATGCGGCAATGATGCACGGTGCATTAGAAGTCGTGGGCCATGCTTTATTCGGCACAGACCTATCACGCGATGCCGAGCAGTTAGCGAGCGCAACATTAAGTGCACTAGATGTCGTTATTGCTCGTGCGCGAGTGCCGATATCTCCGCCCAGTTGGCTGCCGACCCCGGCCAATCGAATTTTGCGAAAAGCTAACGGGCAATTGGATGCTTCGGTGCACGGGATGCTGCAAGACCGACGTGCATTAAAGCGTGATCACCGCGCCGACATGCTAGATTTCCTGCTTTCGGTTCGGGGTGAAGACGGTGTCGGCCTTACCGACCTTGAGATTCGTAACCAGATGGTCACATTCATCGTCGCAGGGCACGAAACCGTGGCCAGTGCCTTGACTTGGGCCTGGGGTTTGCTCGCAGCTAACCCTCATTGGCAAAAAAGGATGCAAGCCGAGGTTGATGAGGTGGTGGGAGGGCGGCCAGTCACCTTCGCCGATTATGCAAGCCTGCCGGTCACTCGAGCAATTTTCGATGAAGTATTGCGTCTATATCCGCCCGCCTGGCTGATAACCCGAAAAGCGTTAGTAGCAGATGTACTAGGCGGCTGCGAAATCCCAGCAGGTGCACTGATCATTCTGAGCCCTTACTTATTGCATCGGCATCCAGATATCTGGGAGCGGCCTAATGATTTCGATCCAGATCGGTTCTTGAGCGGCAAAGTGAATCGGACCGCGTTCATCCCATTCGGCTACGGCCCACGGCTTTGTGTTGGCCGAGATTTCGCTTATCTTGAAGGAGTTTTAATGTTGGCCGGCTTGGGTGGGCGATTCGAGGTCGAGTTTGCGGGCGGGGCCCAACTACCCGCGGGTAACCCGTTGGTAACGATAAGGCCACCCGCGGGGATGCCATTGGTGGTTCGCGAGCGAGTTAGCTCAGTCGGCGAGTAGCCGGAGCAAGTCCTGATGCAGCAGGCCATTGGACGAAACCGCAGACCCGCACCGCAATGCCGGGGTGCCGTCAATTGCGGTGATGGTGCCACCGGCTTCGGTGACTATCGGGATCAGCGCCGCAACATCCCATGGGCCTAGATCTGCTGGCTCGACTGCGATGTCGACGGCGCCTTCGGCAACGAGCATATGTGACCAAAAATCACCGTAGGCGCGCTGACGCCAAGTGGCTGCGACCAATTTCGGGAGCGCACTTTCCCAACCCACTGAATCCGAATACGACAACGAGGCATCGGCGATTGAGCGCACTGAACTAACCCGCAAGCCGGTGAAAGGTGCGCCAAATGTTGACTGCCAAGCACCACCGCCGACCCGGGCCCACCAGCGCCGGCCAAGTGCCGGTGCGGATACCACCCCAATGACTACTTCGTCATCGAGTGCCAATGCAATCAAGGTCGCCCATACCGGCACCCCGCGTACGTAGTTTTTCGTGCCATCGATTGGGTCGAGAATCCACTGGCGATTCGAGTCACCGGTGACACCAAACTCCTCGCCAAGCACGGCATCCGTCGGACGCTGCTCGCTGAGCATCTTACGTAGGGTTTGTTCGCAATGGCGATCGGCCTCGGTGACCGGTGTTAAGTCCGGTTTGGTGTCGATTACTAGGTCAAGTGAAAGAAAGTGTGCCATCGTGATTGCATCGGCGGTGTCGGCCATGGAGAGTGCGAGCTCAAGGTCAGACGAGAGCTCAAGGTCGGAAGGGAGCCCAAGGTCAGACGCTAGGTCGGGTGTCACGCGCTGAAATCTATCGGTAGCCAATATATTGGGGCATGTGGACTTGCCGCTAGACACAGTATTCGGACTCCCGGTGCACGCCCTGGTGATTCATTCGGTCGTGGTGCTGTTACCCCTGAGCGCCATTGGGGCAATTTGTATGGCCTGCTGGCCGCGTTTCTCCCGGCGCTTCGCTCCATTGGTGGTGCTATTCGCCTTTGCCTGCGTTGGGCTCTCGTTCATCAGTAAGGAGTCTGGGGCGCACTTGGCGGCGCGGGTCGGCCTACCGCAGGTGCATTCAGAACTTGGCGAGAAAATGCCCTGGATAGCGCTCGCGTTCTTCGTGGTGCTTCTTGTGTTTTGGCTCTTTGATCGAGGTATCCCCGGCAATCGCCACCGGCCTGTTTGGCTTCGATTCTTAGCCGTTTTGCTAATTATGCTCGCGGTTTTTGCAACTTATTGGGTTATCCGGGTCGGGCACTCCGGGGCTGAAGCCACCTGGTTGTTCAAAATTTCGCAAACCAACTAGCCGGCTGGTAGAGCCACCCCGGCGAGTAGCCGGCGCATTGAGGCAAGGCGTTCTTGTACCGCAGTTGGCTGATCAGGAGCCCATAGGTTTAGACCGCAATCTGGTTCATCGTGCGAGCAGGCCCGCGGGCAGTTCGTGATTCCGGGTGCCAAATCTGCGAATGAGCTAATTACGCGATCGGCGTTGACGTGGGCGAGGCCAAATGAGCGAATACCCGGAGTATCGACAATCCACCCGCCGCCGGCCAGCGGTATGGCAACAACACTCGTCGAGGTGTGCCGGCCCTTTCCCGTGACGAGGTTAACGCCACCGGTGGATCTGTCGGTGCCGGGCACAATCGCATTAACCAGTGTGGATTTACCAACTCCGGAGTGACCGACGACGACGGTCACCTGATTGCGCAATGCATCAACCAATCTTGGAGTCGGAAGTTTCTTGTGAATTTCGAAAACTGGAACATCAAGTTGCACATACATTCGGTTCAGCTCAGCCGGAGAGTGTAGGTCCGTTTTGGTGACTATCAGCATCGGCTGAATGCCGGCATCGTAGGCGGCAACAAATGCCCGGTCGATCAGTCCCGGGCTCGGGTCGGGGTTGATGGTGGCGGTTACCACTGCAAGTTGAGTTGCGTTGGCAACGATGACTCGCTCGACCGGGTCAGTGTCATCGGCGGTGCGGCGCAGAGTTGATATTCGCTCCTGGCGTCGCACAATTCGAGCTTGGGTGTCCTCGGTGCCGCTGAGATCACCGACGAGGTCGACGAAATCACCGACGACAAGGCCTTTTCGCCCGATCTCGCGCGCTTTAACCGCGTAGATAATCGTGCGCTCATCATTGGTCTCGCTGTCGGCCAAGGCCACCGTGAATCTACCGCGATCAACGGCAACGACGGTTCCAGCCTTGGCTTCATCGTGCGCAGGGCGATCCTTAGATCTGGGTCTTGACTTGCCGCGGGTGGGTCGAATGCGTACGTCGTCCTCGTCGAGGCGGTTCATGCGCTCGCGCTGTCGACTCACGCGTCACCGGTAGCAATTTCGGCACCGAGCATTTGCGACCAGCGGCCCGGGAAGTCGGGCAGGGTTTTGTCGGTGGTTGCGATGTCTTCGATTTCTACATTGCGCACATGCAAGCCGATTATGGCACCAGCCGTTGCCATTCGATGATCGGCATAGGTGGCCCAACGGCCGCCATGCATGAAAGTTGGACGGATGTGCAAGCCATCAGGTGTTTCTACGGCATCGCCACCTAGGTGCGTTATTTCATGCGCAAGTGCTTTGAGACGATCGGTCTCATGGCCACGTAAATGCGCGATACCCGTTAAGTGACTTTGGCCTTTCGCCAGTGCGGCCAGTGCGGCGATGGTTGGCGTCAATTCACCAACCGCGCCAAGATCGGCATCGATACCCAAAATCTCACCCGACATTGAAACCGTCAAGCCGGTTTCATCAAGACTGACCTGGGCGCCCATGCGCTGAAGGAGTTCGCGTAAGGCATCGCCGGGTTGGCTGGTCGATGCCGGCCAGCCATTAATGGTCACAGTGCCCTTGGTAACCATTGCGGCTGCAAGGAAGGGGGCAGCATTGGATAAGTCAGGTTCGATCCGCCGATCAATTGCCCGGATGGTTTGACGTCGAATCCGCCAGGTATTGACTATTGACGTATCAACTTCGACGCCGTGCTCTGCCAGCATTTCAATGGTCATCTCAATATGGGGCTGACTTGGTATCGGTGGCCCAATATGTTCAATCGCGATGCCATTTTCGTATCTTGCACCTGATAGCAAGAGAGCAGAGACGAACTGACTCGATGTTGACGCATCTATTGTCACTGGACCACCGGAGACTGAACCAGTTGCGGTGATGGTAAACGGCAACTGTTCACCGGTAACGCTAACGCCAAGGTCGCCAAGTGCGTTAAGAGTGGTTGCCATGGGTCTACTGCGGGCACCAATATCCCCGTCAAAATTCACTTCGCCGGTAGCGAGCGCTGATAGTGGAGGAACGAACCGCAATACGGTGCCAGCTAATCCGACATCGATTGTTGCGGGGCCGCGTAGTGGTCGAGGGGTGACAAGTAGGTCAAAGTTGCCGGGTTGGCGACCAGGGCTGATTTCAATATCAATGCCAACAGCGACTAACGCATTGACCATCAACCGGGTATCGCGGGCATCTAGTGCATCAATAATCTGACTTGGGCCATCAGCAAGTGCGGCAAGAATGAGGGCGCGGTTTGTCGCAGATTTCGATCCTGGTACCGACACCCAAGCGGATACGGGGGCATCGGCGGTGGGTGCTGGCCAAAAACTGGTAGCCGCTTTCGGCTCGCTGCCCGGGGTGTTGGCTGCGGGCATCAGGTCTTAGCCCTAGGTGGTGCTCCGCCGCCGGGTGGTCCGCCGCCGGGTGGTCCGCCGCCGGGTGGTCCGCCGCCGGTAGGCCCTCCGCCGGTAGGTGCCTTTGCGAGGAAACTTGCGGCGATGTTTGCCGCGAAGGCATTTGGCACACTCGGGAAACCGTCGGTGATGAAGTACG
>NSHP01000051.1 GCA_002737125.1 Actinomycetota bacterium
CCCATATCTTAAGTGCATGACGATTTCAACCGGCGCAAACGCAGGCCTAACCTCAGCAACTGAATCCGGGCCTTGCACGCGGGTCAGCATTGATCCGCGTGGTCCCAGATTCGGTGGAGCTATCACAACTGTGGTGCTGGCCATCGCGCTAATTACCATGGGTACCGCATTTGGTGCGGTAGTTATCGCCTGGCAGACGATTGTTTTTGCCTTGGGGGCCTTCATCGGATTACGTGCGCAGCCTTATGGCTGGCTATTTCGAACTTTCATTCAGCCACGGCTTCCCGCCCCGGCTGAGTTAGAAGATTCAGCACCACCTCGGTTTGCTCAGCTGGTCGGTTTTGGGTTCTTGGCCATGGCGCTAGTCGCGGCTTTACTCGGTGGCACTTTGGTCTCGACTATTGCGGTGGCGTTCGCGCTCGTTGCGGCTGTCCTAAATGCTGCGTTCAATTTCTGCCTGGGCTGCGAGGTTTTCATTCTCGGCAAGCGCTTAACACGGTCAAACTGAATCAATAAGTTAGTGCCTGCACGCCGGGTTGGATAGCTTCCTCGACAAAGACTGCGGCACCGGCAATTCGGATACCGGGTATTAGGTCTTCTGGGCCAATCCCACGACGTTGTGCGCATTGGGTGCAAACGGTGACGGAGCCGGCGGCCAAAATCCCGGCGAGTAGATCTGCCAGCGGCGCGGCGTGCTCGAGGACAAACTCTTCGGCGCGCCCGGGTATTGCGAACCAAGCGGCTTCACCCGTTAGCCAAAGTGAGACGCCGATGCCAGAGGCAGCAGCCACTGCGGCCACGGTAAAGCCTTGCGAACAGCGTTCTGGGGCATCGGCACCGACCATGACTTTGATTAGCAATTGACGTGACTTGGATTCACTCATGGGTAGTAGGCTGCCGTATGTGCTTGACGCCATCTCCGCCCCCCTCCTCATTGCGGCCACCTTGCTTCTTGCCGGTGGTTCCTGCTTCCTCGTCTACCGCCTAGTAAAGGGCCCCGTGGCGGGCGGCGAGTAACCCGTGGCCGCGACAGCAGTTGGTGTGCTTCCTGCCGAGCTACTGCCACTTTCGTGGCTGGTGGGGAGTTGGGTTGGCGTTGGGACCGGCCAGTACCCAACGATCGAGGATTTTCGATTTGGTCAAGAGGTTTCATTTGCTTTTGACGGCCGCCCGTTCCTTTCCTATTGGTCTCGAAGTTGGCTACTTGACGACGCCGGCAACCGGGTGCGTCCGCTGGGCACCGAAGCTGGATTCTGGCGCCCTCGGCCAAATAATCGTCTGGAGGTACAACTGGCACACCCGACCGGTTTTGCCGAAGTTTGGTACGGCCAAATTGAGGTAACTGGCATCGAGGACGCTGTTATCACCGGCGCGCGGGCCGAATTGCGGACTGACGTTGTTGCGCGCACTGAAAGCGCGAAGGAGTACACCGATGGTCAACGGCTTTATGGTCTCGTGGAAGGCCAATTGCTATGGACATTTGACATGGCAGCGATGGGCCAAAGCATGACCAATCACCTAGCGGCTACTTTGTTCCGGGTTGGCGAAGGAGAACAAAGTGGCGAGTGAAGATTGGGATCGACGCCTGCACGAACACGGTTTTCGCATTACCCCGCAGCGCCAATTAGTACTTGAAGCGGTCGAGCGGTTACAGCATGGTACTCCCGAAACCATTTTGGTCGAAGTGCAGCGAACCGCTACTGGGGTAAACCTATCAACGGTTTATCGAACTCTCGAGGTCCTCGAGAGTGTCGGGTTAGTTACCCACGCGCATATTGGGCACGGTGCTCCGACCTACCACGCGGTAGATGAAGAACTCCATATCCACCTGGTGTGCGATCGCTGCTCTGTGGTCGCTAGTGTCCCCGCAGCTGTTGCATCAACTTTTGTCGAGCGCCTGCGAAGTGAACAAGGTTTCACGACTGACATCTCGCATATGGCCATACATGGGCATTGCACAAAGTGCGAAGGCAAGTCAGGCGAACATCTAACGGACGACGAATTGTGAGTTCATTGGATTTGCCGCACGCGGTCGCCGGCCCCGCCGGCACCGCAGACGAGTCAATCGCATGGCATTTCGGGGATCCGCATCGTGAGCAGCGGTCACTCGTTGAAGGCATTGGCATCGTCGACATCTCAAATCGCGGGGTTGTCACGGTGACCGGCCCCGATCGCCTCACCTGGTTACACACGCTAACAACCCAGCATCTAGAAAACCTCCAGCCACATGAGTCGGCGCTCGTTCTAATTTTGAGCCCACATGGGCATGTAGAGCATGAACTGCACCTAGTTGACGACGGCGAGATCTCATGGCTAATTGTTGAGCCGGGCACTGCGGATTCGCTAGAAAAATACTTGAGATCGATGCAATTCATGTTGCGCGTCGAAATTACAAATGTCACGTCTCAATTCGCAGCGGTGTGGGAGCCAATTGCTGCAGTTGATCCGCTGCACCCGACGTGGCTGGTTCCCGAGCCTTTTGCCGGTCGCGGTCTCCGCGGTCGTGAGGTGATTATCGCGCGAGCAGATTTGAATTCGCGGCTCGAGAAGGCACCGGCGCAATCCGGTAGTTGGGCACTAGAGGCCTTGCGGGTGGCGGCAGCCATGCCAAGGATGGGTGCTGAGACGGATCACAAGACCCTGCCCCACGAGGTGGGCTGGATTGGCTCGGCGGTACATCTACAAAAGGGCTGTTACCGTGGTCAGGAGACTGTTGCGCGGGTGCAAAATCTGGGTAAACCGCCACGACGCCTAGTTCTATTGCATCTTGATGGGTCGGCTGAAATCCTTCCCGGCCACGGTGCGCGCGTCTTTGCTGGCGATAAAGAGGTGGGTTGGGTCGGCACCGGAGCACGTCATTATGAACTTGGCCCGGTGGCTACCGCCATCGTAAAACGAAATGTTCCCACTGAGGCGGTACTCACAATTCGCACTGACGAGGGCGAAGTGCCCGCGGCCCAGGAAAATTATTTGATGATTTAGGTTTCAGGACTGGGTCAGGTGGGAATACCTAGGACATGACCCCAACTATCTATGCCCGAATCCAGCGCGATACCGCAATTTCGCTCGTATTGGGCGTAATCCTCACCACCTTGGGCGCGGCCGGGGTTGGGGTGCTTGCTGCCCCTACCGCATCGGCAGCAATTGGACTGCCGGCCTTGCCGCTGTCAACAAGTGGCAGCAAAATCGTTGATGCCACCGGGGCAACCATCACTTTGCAAGGTGTCAACTGGTTTGGGTTCGAAACCTCCAACCACGCACCCCACGGTTTATGGAGCCGCGACTACAAGGAAATGCTGGCCCAGATAAAAGCCCAAGGCTTCAACACCATCCGAATGCCGTTCTCTTTGCAGGCGATGGCGGCTTCAACAACCAGCGGCATTGATTATGCGAACGGGCGAAATGCGGCTCTAGCCGGCAAGACTCCGCAGCAGGTGATGGATGTAATCATTGATGAAGCCGCGAATCAAGGTTTGATGATCATTCTTGACAACCACTCGCAAGCTGATGACGGCTTTATGTATGACCTTTGGTACGGGCAGAACGGTTATACCGAAGCCAATTGGGTCGCCACCTGGCAGGCGCTCGCCAAACGTTATGCGGATAAGCCCAATGTCATCGCCGCTGACCTTAAGAACGAACCCCATGGCTCGGCGACGTGGGGTACCGGTACTGCTACCGACTGGCGCCGTGCTGCAGAACTTGCTGGCAATGCGGTGCTTGCCCAGAACCCCAACATGCTGATTATTGTTGAAGGTATTGAGGGTCAAGTTGCTGGCGGACAAAAACTTGATCGACATTGGTGGGGCGGCAACCTTGAGGGTGCTCGCGTGAATCCGGTGCGCCTTTCAAAGTCGAACAAGCTTGTTTACTCACCACATGAGTACGGCCCGGGAGTATTCGCCCAGCCATGGTTCTCTGACCCAAATCAAGCATCGATTTTGGCCGACCGCTGGACAAAGGGATTCGGTTATCTGGCGGACTCGGGCACTGCTCCAGTTTTGATCGGTGAGTTCGGCGCCAAGAACGTCGGTTTGGACACCGCTGAAGGTCGATGGATCAGACAGTTCGCGGACTACCTAGGGCGTAAGAATATGAGCTGGACGTTCTGGGCCTGGAATCCTAACTCCGGCGATACTGGTGGCGTGCTGTTGGACGATTGGAAGACCATCAACACCGCCAAGATGGCTTTGCTGCGTTCGCTGATGAACCAGGAGGCGATTGCCTTTGACGGCACGGTGACTCCATTGCCTACTACATCTCCAACAGCCACGCCAACGGCTACTCCGACCGCAACTCCGTCGAATCCGGGGATCACCAACGGGGTTATTACGTCAAAAATCGTTACTGACTCATCGTGGGCTGGTGGCTGGTGTGGAACACTCGGTGTTCAAAATGGTACTACCAACCGGATCATCATCGACAAAATCGAATTTGACCTGTCTACCGGTGGGACAATTTCGACATCGTGGAACGGCACCTTTGTGCGGTCGGGTAATCACGTGATTGTTACTCCGCCAAGTTGGGCTAGCGCTAATGCCGGTACCGCCTTCATCGATACTGGGGTGTGTGTAAACGGCGCAGCTCCGGCCGCGGTAACGGCAACAACGCGAACGGTGGGTGGCACGGTGCCGGTACCGACGGTGACTCCGAAACCAACACCAACACCCACACCCACAGCTTCGAATGGTTCAGGTATCGCGGTCACCATGGTGAAGGACTCGACCTGGGATGGCGGCTACTGCCGAAGTGTGCAAACCAAGAACACTGGGTCACAAACTATTAACGGTTGGGCATTGCGTTTTAGCTTGCCGACTTCGGTAGTTATCTCGCAGTCATGGAGTGGCACGCTAACAAGAGCTGGTAGCGCCGTAACAGTAAATCCGGCTGCTTGGGCGGCGCAGCTTGCACCCGGCCAGACGATTACCTCATTTGGTTTTTGTGTCACGTCATCTAGTAACACAAATGATGCGGAAGAGCCATTGGGGGTATTCGCCGGTTAGTGCAGTAGTTCATTGTCAGGTGTCGCTAATCAAGATATCCCTCACCCGTCAACTTCGACGGTAATAGTTAATGGGCCGTCGTTTACCAGCGACACTTGCATATCGGCGCCAAAGTGCCCGGTAGCAACGTCAACACCCCGGTCGCGCAGCGTCTGAATAAATGCATCAATTAGTGGCTCGGCCACCGGACGCGGTGCCGCTTGATCCCAAGTGGGCCGGCGCCCTTTTTTGGTTTCTGCGTACAAAGTAAATTGACTTATGACAAGGACTGGAAGCTTTAGTTCTGCCGCCGATAGTTCGCGGCTCGCATCATCTGGCAGGCCGATTCCAACAGCTATTGCATGCTCACGTGAGAAGAGCCGCATGTCATAAATCTTGTTCGCTAGTGCCATGGCCGCTGCCGTCGTGTCGGAATGCGTTACCCCAACCAAGATCACCAGGCCCGGCCCGACAAATGCACCGACTACTTCGCCGTCGACGCTCGCGTGGCCGCCGGCTGCACGTTGCACGACCGCCCTCATGGGCTACAGCGTGCCATTAGTCGGGCACTACGGGGCTGGTGCGGGTGAGAGAGGTAGCGCTAGCCCCTGTTAGCACCCGCGTTTGCAATTGCAAGCACTTTGGGTGCATACTGCACTTATGGCGAGAATCGATGTGAGTGGGCTCGGCGGGTTCATCCGCGAGCAACGCGATCAGGCGCAGATGTCCGTGCGTCAGTTGGCGAAGGCGGCTGAAGTCTCCAATCCGTACCTCAGCCAAGTCGAACGAGGCCTGCGTAAGCCCAGCGCCGAGATCCTCGGCCGGATCGCACAGGGATTGCGGATTTCCGCGGAGACCTTGTACGTGCGGGCGGGCATTCTGGCGCAGCGTGAGGGGGATGACGTCGTCACCACGGCTATCGCCTCGGACGCCACGCTCACCGAGCGGCAGCGATCGACGCTGTTGCAGATTTACGCCGCATTTCAGTCCGAGAATCAGGCGCAAGTAACACCACGAGAGGATGCGAAATCATGACAAGTAAGGAATACGCACCGGCCAAGAAGGTAGCTGCTGCCGCTAAAGCCACCACGTCCAAGGCCGCTAACTCGGCTAAGGCCACGACGTCCAAGGCCGCTAACTCGGCTAAGGCCACCACGTCCAAGGCCGCCAACTCGGCTAAGGCCACCACGTCCAAGGCCGCTAACTCGGCTAAGGCCAGTTTGCCCTTTGACCTTCCCAAGTTCGAGCTCCCCAAGTTTGATCTGGCAAAGCTCGGGCTGCCGAAAGTTCACCTGCCCAAGGTTGATGTCTTGAACCTGAATCTCAGCGCGATGGCAACAAGTGCTCGCACGCGGGTCGAGACCACGACCACCGACGTACGCAACTCGGTCAATCACGGCGTTACTTTGCTGCGCGAGGTAGTTGGTATCTAAGAAAAGTAGATTCAGTCATGGAAGGGCCCGCGCCACTTGGCACGGGCCCTTCCATCGCCCGGTGGCCCTGTAATAACGTTCAGCCATGTTCGGTGCCGTGCAGGACCTAGTAATGCTCGCGCTATGGGTTATTACCCTTGGGGTGAAAGCTTTTGCTTTCGTTGATTGCCTGCGCCGGCGCCCTGATGCATTTGCCGCGGTTGGTCGCCAGACCAAAGTGCTGTGGCTGATCCTCACCGGCTTAGCGGTACTTACCGGTGTATTGCCGCAGCTAACCCTGACAATCTTTGGTATTGCCGGCATCGTTATCGCCTTGATTTATCTCTTCGATATTCGTCCGCGAATCATCGATATCACCAGACGTTAGTTCGCCATAGACGGCATATTGAAGCCCGTAGTGCATAACAGCCGGTAAATTTAGGTGGTTAAGTATTGGCGCATGATCAGGCCCAGGTTTTATCCTTCGTTGATGAAGGACTCAAATTTTTCTACTCAGCACTATTTTTTGCCTTGAGCTGCAACTGCCGCGGCTGCAACAATAGCGGCCTTTGGGTCTAAGTATTGGCCACCGGGCACGATGGGCTCTAGATCTTCATTAAGTCGGTACACAAGTGGGATACCGGTGGGGATGTTGAGTGAGGCAATGTCGTGGTCTGAAATTCTGTCAAGGTGCTTGACCATGGCACGCAGTGAGTTACCGTGCGCGGCAACCATCACGGTCATGCCGGCGCGAAGGTGTTCGGCAACGATGACGTCCTGCCAGTAGGGCATCAAGCGCTCAACAACATCGGACAAGCATTCAGTGTCGGGCAGCGCCTCTGGGGGTACCGCGGCGTACCTTGCATCACCTGTTTGCGCCCACTTGTCATTTGGGTCGATCGGCGGAGGCGGGACGATGTATGAACGCCGCCACAACATGAATTGCTCTTCGCCATATTGCTCGAGGGTTTCCTTCTTATTCTTACCCTGCAGGGCTCCGTAGTGGCGCTCGTTTAAGCGCCAACTTCGAATCACCGGTATCCAGAGCCGATCGCACGCATCGAGGGCCAGTTGCGAAGTCTTGATCGCGCGTTGCAGAACTGAAGTGTGGACAATATCGGGGAGAATGTCGGCTTCTGCTAGTAACTCGCCAGCGCGTGTGGCCTCGGCCCGACCCTTGTCGGTTAGATCCACATCAACCCACCCGGTGAATAAGTTCTCGGCATTCCAAACGCTCTCGCCGTGGCGCAGCAGGATCAGGGTGTAGGGCGCGTTACTCATGGGCACATCCTGCCGGATAGCTAGTTAGGGCCGCGCGCCTGATCGACTTCGGTCAAGTGAGCGAAGGCCGCAAGATTGGCCGTGGACTCACCGCGGGAGATTCGCCAGGCCCATTCGCGTTTAATGGAAGCGGCAAACCCCAGCTCGAGGATGGTGTTGAATGCGCCGTCGGAGTACTCAAGGACCGAGCCAAGCACTCGGTCGAGTTCAGCCGAGGTGATGGAGTTAAGGGGTAGCCGGCCCGTTAGGTAGATGTCACCGAGATGGTCGATGGCAAATGCGACGGCATACATGCGCCTATTACGTTCGAGTAGCCACCGATAAACGGCTTCGTGATTTTCTTCAGGGTTGCGTGAAACAAATGCATTTATGGTCATAGCGTGGGCGCCAACCGTCAAGGACATATTGGTTTGTAGTTTGCGTTCTCCTGGCAAAGTGATCACAAATGTGTCCTGGCCAGATTGTTCATAGGTAAGTTCGCACGATTTGAGATACTGGCGAATGAAAGTGATGGAATCGGTGGTTTTCATAGTTCACCCATGGGTCTTATCCGGGTAGTGCAGCAAGTTGGGCTGAAGATTGCCGGTTGGCTAGCGCTGCACGGTAAGTAGCTATTAGTCCGGCGGTAGTTGCGCTCCACCCAAAAGTTGATGCGTGCATCCGGGCACCGGCTGAAAGTTCATGTAGGCGTTCTGGGTTGTTAATCAAGGCACCAATTGCCTGTGCGTAGTCGACGGGATCGTGGCTCCCGATAAGCACGCCACTCACGCCGTCGGCAACGGCGGTGCGAAGACCCCCGACACTTGATGCAACAACCGGAGTTGAGCAGGCTTGCGCCTCGACCGCTACGAGTCCGAAGGACTCGGAGTAGGAGGGCACTACGGCAATATCAGCGGCGCGATACCAGTCGGCGAGGGTTTGCCGGTCACCTGGCGGCTCAAAGCGGATTAGGTCGGTGACACCTAACTCATTCGCAAGATCCATAAGGGCGGTTGGGCGCTCAAGCCCGCTGCCTGATGGCCCGCCGCAAACCGCTATAACTAACCGATCGCGAAGCGACGGGTCAGCGTGTACGAGGTGGGCTGCCGCTTTGATCAAGATGTCTGGGGCTTTAAGTGGTTGAATGCGGCCCACGAACAAGAGCACAACCTGATCTTGTCGCAGTCCGAATCCGTCACGTGCTTGCATTTTGTCACCCGGGGTGAAAACATCTAGATCAACACCAGGGTGGACAACGTCGACGCGATGTGGATCTGCTCCGTACAAAGTAGTCAGCTGGTCAGCTTCATCGATAGTGTTGGCAACAAGGCGATCGGCGGCGGCTATGACTTGCTCCTCGCCTATTACCCGCATTGTAGGTTCTGGAGTATCGCCTTCGGCAAGTTCGGCGTTCTTTACTTTCGCCATCGTGTGCATTGAATGCACAAGTGGCACATTCCACCTGTCTGCTGCTAGCCAGCCGACTTGCCCTGATAGCCAATAGTGCGAGTGAATTAAATCGAACCAACCCTCCGGGTGTGCTGCCTCAACACGCATTACACCAGCCGAAACAGCGCATAACTGGGCTGGTAGATCTTGCTTGAGTAAGCCCTCGTAGGGGCCGGCAGTGATATGGCGAACTTTCACACCCGGCATAAAGTCGATGACCGAGGCTAAGTCTGAGGAGGTAGCACGGGTGAAAATTTCGACCTCAATCCCGCTCTCAGCCAATCGGCGCGCGGTCTCAACTACATAGACATTCATGCCGCCTGCGTCGCCGGTGCCGGGTTGATCAAGGGGCGAAGTGTGAATGGAGAGCACCGCAATGCGTCTTGGGGCTTGCAAGCGGCGTTGCATGTGCGGTGTCTCCGTCCAGTCGGGGGTGAGTAAGTTTTATGAAGTGATATCTACAGCGACGTAAGGTTCGCCAGTTACGATATTTATCACGCGCCGCGTCACTGAAACTGCATGGTCGGCGTACCGCTCGTAATACCTCGACAGCAAGGTGACATCGATCGCCGCTTCAACACCGTGCGCCCAGGAGGGTGACAGCACGATGGTAAAGAGCTCGCGGTGACGATTGTCCATCTCAGCATCGTGGCTCGCAATCTCACTTGCCAGTGAAACATCCTTGGTGGCGATCACTGCGCCGGATTTAGAAACAATGGCCTCTGCGACACCACCCATGATGGCGAAGGTTGCGCGGAGGTCTTGGGGTACGGCCGCATTTGGGTAACGCATTCGTGCTTGCTTAGCTACGTGTTCTGCGAGATCTCCCATGCGCTCGAGTGAGGCCGCAATTCGCAGTGCACCGACAATCGAGCGCAACTCACTGCCGGTTGGCCGCTCGTCTTCCATTAGCTCAAGGCATCGATCCTCTACGGCGCTGCACAAGGCGTCGATGTTGGCATCCGCTTGGATTACTTTCTCGGCCAAAGCTAGATCCGCGGCGAGTAGTGATTGCGTAGCTAGGTTCATCGCCGAACCAACCAGAGTTGTTATTGACACGAGGTCGTTATTGACCAGCGCCAGAGGCGTTGGGTTGGCGGTTGCCATCGCTATTGCTCCTAGTCCGTGGCGGCACCCTGCGTGTTCGGAGTCCCAGCGTAAGGGGTCGCTCGGGGTCTGGCCAGCGACGGTGAACTACAGGAGGCGAAAAGGTTAATAATTCGCGCCTGAGGTTAATGCTACGCGAACTAACGACGACCGGTGGCCGCCATATTCGTTTATTGGGCGGTTTCGGCCTATCCTGCGAGTGTGGCAGGTCAACGTGTGGCTCCGGGGGCGGGTACCCCGCGCCTTGCGACGGCCTCCCATCGCGATGCGCTGAATGGCGTACCCGAGGAAGTCGTGCGGGTACTTAGTGTGCTCCCATCCGCATCGATTGTTGTGGCCCCCGATGGCGCGGTGCTTCGAGCTAGTTCCCGCAGCATGGCACTAGGCCTGGTGAGTCGGAATTTAGTCACGATCCCCGATATCTCGCACCTGATTGAACGGGTGATGGAGGATAACACTGCGCGCGAGCAAGAAATGCGAGTGCGTCGCCCACCCCTTGGTCGCGAACTACTCGAGTTGCGAGTGCGGGTGGCGGCCCTTGGCACTGGTGCGCTGCTCGTGCTAATTGATGACTTGGCTGAAGAACGCAAAGTTGATGCGGTGCGTAGAGATTTCGTAGCCAATGTGAGTCATGAGTTAAAGACGCCCGTTGGAGCGCTTGCGCTCTTGGCCGAAGCGGTGCTTGCAGCGAGTGATGACGCCGGGCAGGTACGTCATTTTGCTGAGCGCATGCAAATTGAAGCCGGACGTCTCGGGAATTTAATTCAGGACGTAATCGACCTCTCCCGATTGCAGGGAGATGATCCACTCACTCACGCCCAGGTAATCAAGGTCGACGAGATCGTCAAACGTGCGATCGATGAGGTCCGCACCGTAGCTGCTATTAGCGAAATTGAGTTCATCGAATCCATAAATAGCGATGGCACCGTTTACGGCGATCTCAGCCAAATCCAGACAGCGGTTCGCAATCTGCTGGCCAATGCCATTGCGTATTCGCCCAGTTCGACAAAAGTGGCTGTTGATACGCGAGTTGTTGGCGGTCTAGTCGAGATCACTGTCAAGGATCAAGGGATCGGCATCCCGTCACATGAGCTTGACCGCGTGTTCGAGCGGTTCTACCGCGTCGACCCGGCCCGCTCGCGCGTAACGGGCGGTACGGGCCTTGGGTTGGCAATCGTGAAGCACGTCTGCCAAAACCATGGCGGCGAATGCACCGTGTGGTCCGAAGTTGGCGTCGGCTCGAGCTTCACTATGCGGTTGCCAGCATATATTGTTCAACAATCTGGGTCCACGGATGATTTCGCATGGAATGCTGTGGCGATTCCCGAAGAAGAGGTGAGCTCGTGACTCGGATATTGGTCGTAGAAGATGAGGAGTCCTTCTCGGAGGCGCTTTCGTTCATGCTGCGCCGCGAAGGCTATGAGGTAGCGGTAGCAGGTGATGGGCACAAAGCACTGGAAGAGTTCGACAAAAATGGCGCCGACCTGATCCTGCTTGATCTCATGCTGCCGGAAGTTTCAGGTACCGAAGTGTGCCGACAGATACGTACCAAGTCACTGGTGCCGATCATTATGGTTACCGCAAAGGATGGCGAAGTCGACAAAGTTGTTGGGCTCGAACTCGGCGCTGATGACTATGTGACTAAGCCTTTTTCCTCGCGCGAATTATTAGCCCGAGTGCGCGCGGTATTGCGTCGACACGGTGACTTCGAGGAAATCTTGCCGCTCGTGGTTGAAGCGGGGCCGGTGCGATTGGATATTGACCGTCATATTGTCAGTGTGCGTGGTGAGTCCGTCGCGATGCCGCTGAAAGAGTTCGACCTACTCGAGGTACTTGTTCGTAACAGCGGTCGAGTGATCACTCGCTCACAACTCATAGATCGAGTCTGGGGCCACGACTATGTTGGCGACACCAAAACCCTAGATGTCCACGTGAAGAGACTGCGCGCCAAGATCGAAGAGGATCCGGCGAACCCTGTGCACCTGCTAACGGTTCGTGGCCTCGGCTACAAGATGGAGAATTAACTAGCAGTCGGCAAGGTTGCGGGCTCAGGTGCGATGCCTTCGTAGATATTCGTCGGCGGCACGGTGAGAACGCTCAGCATTACGGTTCCGGCATCCCTGAACTGAATTTTGACGGGGACGTAACTGCTGACCGGTGCGGTGAATTCGTAGGAGTTGATCCAAGAAGAGCTGTTGTATCCGAATGAAACAGCAGCCCCGGCAGACAGTTCGCCGGCGCCCGGTGTGACATAGACCGGTTTGTTGTTGATCTCAATCCCAATAAGCGAATCGGGGGCAGCGCCTTGGTTGATGAGGGTTGTCGCCAAGGTCGCGGTGCCCGAGGCTTCTGGTCCGAGCACCAAGGTGGCATTTTCGATACGAATATCACCGATTTGTGCCTGGGTGCCGTTGCCGGAATTCATCAGGCTCTGCTCGTTGGTATTTGCCCTAAATCCGCTGTAGCAGCCG
>NSHP01000052.1 GCA_002737125.1 Actinomycetota bacterium
ATTCGAGGATTGGAATCGCTGACGGCAGAAGTATCTCCAACAGCAGGTTCAGCCAGCTACCGCTCTGACTCCCATACAACTCGAACTTCGAAATTAGGCAAAGTCGACCGGCTACTTAACCGGTATCGACTGTGCATGATGGAAATAGTTCTCCGGATCCCAATGTTTCTTCACGGACACGAGGTTGCGTGGATTATTTCGGAAGTTATCTAAGAAATAAAGCCAAAGCGCCTTATCAGCGTCCCCATGGGCGTGCGTGCCAAGCTGGCTATCGGGATAGTTGTAGTAGCAGCCCCCAACGGTACCGGTGGTGTCGTTTGCAGGGTTTGGAGTGCCACCATATTCGGCATAAACGGCACGATATAGGTCATTGAGCCAGGTGAGTTGGGTTTCGGCTTGAGCCAAGTAAGGCGCTGAATTGCGATTGCCGGGCACCGAATCATTATTCCAATAAGTCTGGTACTGCAGTTTCATGATGGAAGATCGTTGCGGTACCGCTGTCGCTGTCGATGACCGCTTATTGATCTCTCCACCGTAACTATCGACCTGAACGAGTGCTTGTGACATGTCAGCACCTGCCGGGGTCACGTTTAGCCAGTGGTAAATCGCATCAACTTGATCCGAGGGGAAAGCTTTCTTCATATATGCGGACTTGTATTTGCCGAATTCATTCGGTCCGATGCCATTTAGGTCCTGAAGGGCTTCCAGATAAGTGAGGTGGACGGCCGATGAACTCACCGGAACAGAACTCATATATCCCGGATGCCCGCCCAGCGGCTTGAGTAGACGCACTGCCGGCGCGATCGCCGAGAACCTCTTGGTGGCACTGGCCACACTTGCCTCGGCTTTACGTCGATGCTCGACGGAATTCGTACCGGCAGGCGAGGCAATCTGGATAGTCATGCCTAGTTGACCCTTGGCGACATGAGTCAAGCGCAGTAGTGAAAAGTCAGTATCGGGCATCGTTGTAACCATGTCAGCGTATTCGGCGAGTAGGTTTGCAAAACTTGCGCTCGTCATGTCCGACCAATTCCAGGCCAAAGTCCAGATGGTCGCATGCGCTGGGGCCGTAGGCGGATCAGCGAAGTAGAACCGCACGATCACGCCAAAATTGCCCCCACCGCCACCGCGAAGTGCCCAAAACAGATCTCGTTCAGCAGCGTCACTGCTCTTCTCGGACACGTGGCGCATCTTCGCTGAACTGGAGCGCGCATCCCAAGTAACAATGTCAACCGCGGTTAAGTGGTCAACGGTCAGGCCATGCAGACGTGAGAGCAGGCCATATCCCCCACCGGTGATATGACCCCCGGCGCCGACCGAGTAGCAAGAACCCGCTGGCAGTGTCTTATTGAACGCGTTCAGCATCGTTCGATAAACCGTCCAGTTTTCGCACCCAGCGTCAACAAAGTAAGAGTTGTAATCGGGGTCAAATCCCACCTGATTCAAGGCAGACATATCTATAACCGCATGGGTTTGGTCGTTATAAACGAAATCCTCGTAGCAGTGGCGACCCGAGGTCACCTTCACATTCTTGCCGTGCGCCGAAAGTGCCTCAGCGACGACATTAGCGACTTGATCAGTGCTCGTCGGCACATAAACGCCCTTGAGATTGGGCGCGAACCAACGCCGATTATAGCCCTGCCGATCACTTCTAATCATTGGCCGCCGCGCTGACGCGCTCCGCGCAGCAGGCGCACGCAGCGCGTTCGGTGTCGGGGCCGCCTGCGCCGGCACCAACCCTGCTAGCCCAACTGCCCCCACTGTCACGGCCGCACCAGTTAAGAAATTGCGTCTAGCTTGGCCTGATCTATCAAGTGACATTTAGGCTCCCTTTTGATGGGTTTAAGCTACAAAGCATCTTCTTGGAAAATAGTGTGCGATATCAAGGCTTAAACACGAACAGTTTCTCGCCGTTGCCAAAAATGGGGGGATTTCCTCACCTTTCGAAGGTGGCCATTCAAACTGAAAAGTGCTGCTCCGAGCTTGAAGCCTAGGGTCGCTGCCAAGGTTTCGGCTCCGCGACCTTCGATTTGCGCCACTGGCTACGGTTGTCAGCTATGGAGACCAAAGACACGCCGGCTAAAACACCGCGAGCCATTGTGGCAATTCACGCCCTTGCCTACCTCGGCATCGCCTTGTGGGTTGTCATCTTCCTCATGGCGGCCCTGGGTAGGTTCCCAGACAATAAGTGGCTCATCATGGCCCTTGCAATTGGCCTTGGGTTACTCCACTTGGCTATCTCGCGGCTCACGGCAAAGCGTTCCCGTTCGGCCATTGCACTTATTTGGGTGCTACTCGTCGCCGACTTGGGCTTGATGCTCTTCGTCACCTGGCGAGCCGCGGTACTTGTGCTTGCATCCGTAATTCTGCTACTTGCGGCCTTCAAAGGCCTTAGGCAAGGGCCGGTAAGCTCATAGCAGCTGGCGCACTTTCGATATGAGCCGCAGCCCGGCCGGCAAGCGGCATAAGTTACTCTGTCAATATTTTGACTGAATCCAATCTCTTCGATAAGTTTAAGCTGTGCCAACTGACCTAGCCGAGCTCCTGGGTAGTCATGGCGTCCAAGTCACGGCCCAGCGACTCGCCGTACTTCGGGCGGTGACCGAATCACCGCACAGCACCGCCGATGCCGTGGCCGAAGCCGTTCGCGGGCTGATCGGCACCATTTCGCGCCAAGGGGTCTACGACGTACTCGCGGTGCTGGGCGAAGTCGGCCTGATCCGGCGCATCGCACCCATCGGCTCCGCGGCCCGCTACGAGACCCGGGTTGGCGACAATCACCACCATATTATTTGCCGATCGTGCGGTGAGATCATCGATGTTGATTGCGCGGTTGGCTTCACCCCTTGCCTAACGGCCAGCGACAACATGGGTTATGACATCGACGAGGCCGAAGTCGCCTACTGGGGCCGTTGCCCAAAATGCTGTGCTGCCGATGCCGCCGCTCACCAAGACTTGCAATGTTCAACTGTCCAATAACACCGTCACATGAATAAAGGAGAGAGCGCCATGGATAGTGACAACAAGTGCCCGGTTTCACACGGCTCAGTCGGTATGGGGACCCAAAACGAGGACTGGTGGCCCAACCAGCTAAACCTGCAAGTGCTGAGCCAGAACTCACCCGCGGCCGATCCAATGGACGCAGGTTATGACTACGCCGCCGAGTTCAAGTCCCTTGATCTGGCCGCGGTCAAAAAAGACTTAACCGCGCTCATGACCAACTCGCAGGACTGGTGGCCAGCCGACTACGGGCACTACGGCCCGCTCTTTATTCGGATGGCCTGGCACGCAGCCGGCACCTACCGCACCAGCGACGGTCGAGGGGGCGGCGGCACCGGAATGCAGCGATTCGCGCCCCTAAATAGCTGGCCCGACAACGCCAATTTGGACAAGGCGCGTCGCCTGCTGTGGCCGATCAAGCAAAAGTACGGCAAGAAACTCTCCTGGGCTGACCTTTTCATCCTCACGGGGAACGTGTCACTTGAGTCCATGGGCTTTGACACCTTCGGTTTCGGTGGTGGACGTGCAGATGTTTGGGAGCCTGATGCCACCTACTGGGGCACCGAACAGGAGTGGCTAGGCGATGGCCGTTACTCAGGTGACCGCAATTTGGAGAATCCACTCGCCGCTGTGCAGATGGGCTTGATCTACGTAAACCCAGAGGGCCCCAACGGCACCCCAGACCCGATGGCCTCGGCGCGCGATATCCGCGAAACTTTTGCTCGCATGGCCATGAACGACTACGAAACCGTCGCGCTAGTTGCCGGCGGCCACACCTTTGGCAAGATGCACGGCGCCGGTGACCCCGCCAAGTTCGTCGGATCAGAGCCAGAGGGTGCGCCTTTGCAGGAGATGGGCCTGGGTTGGAAGAACTCAATGGGCACCGGCACCGGCGATGACACCATCAGCAGCGGGCTCGAGGGTGCTTGGAACTCAACACCGATCACCTGGGACATGAACTACCTCGAGACCTTGCTTCGCAATGAGTGGGAACTCACTAGGAGCCCATCGGGTGGCCAGCAGTGGATCCCCGCAGGTGGCGCGGAGGCAAATACCGTTCCAGATGCACAGGACCCGAACAAGGGTCATGCACCGGTGATGACCACGGCCGATCTGGCGCTACGGGTAGATCCGATTTACGAACCGATCACCCGCAACTTCCTTGCCAACCCGGCTGAGTTCGCCGATGCTTTCGCTCGCGCCTGGTTCAAACTCACCCACCGCGACATGGGTCCGAAAGTCCGCTACCTAGGCCCGGATGTTCCAGCCGAAAACCTGATCTGGCAGGACCCGGTGCCACCGGTTACCCATGCTTTGGTCACCGACGGTGACATCGCAGCCTTGAAGGCGAAAATTCTCGACTCTGGCCTCAGTGTCGCGGAACTGGTTGCGACCGCCTGGGCCTCGGCTTCGACCTTCCGCGGCACCGATAAGCGCGGTGGAGCCAACGGCGCCCGGGTTCGCCTCGAACCACAAGTTAATTGGGAGGCCAATGAGCCTGCCCAATTGTCCAAGGTGCTGGGCACCCTTGAGTCCATTGCATCCGGGTTCAACTCCGGTGCGCAGCAAATATCGATGGCCGATCTAATCGTGCTCGGTGGCTGCGCCGCTGTCGAGAAAGCGGCGAAGGATGCCGGCCACGAGATCACCGTTCCTTTCATCCCCGGTCGCACCGACGCGACGCAAGAGATGACCGACGCCGAGTCCTTCGCGGTTCTCGAGCCGGCCGCTGATGGTTTCCGTAACTACCTAGTCAAGGGTCAGGTGCGCCCGGCCGAGCAACTCCTCGTAGACAAGGCGAATTTACTGGGCATAAGTGCACCGCAGTTGGCCGTACTAGTCGCTGGCATGCGTGTCCTTGGTGCCAACTACAAGGGATCAACTGTCGGAGTGCTCACCACTACACCGGGTCAACTCACGAACGACTTCTTCGTGAACCTCGTCGACATGAGCACCGCGTGGACGCCGGCAGATGACACCGAGAACGTGTTCGAGGGCAAGGACCGGGCCATCGACGCGGTGAAGTGGACAGCAAGCCGCGTGGATCTGGTGTTCGGGTCGAACTCCCAATTGCGCGCATTGGCTGAGGTCTACGCGGCAAGTGACGCTAAGGAAAAGTTCGTGCGCGACTTCGTCGCTGCCTGGAACAAGGTGATGAACGCGGATCGGTTCGAACTAAAAAAGTAGAACCCCTTAAGGATTAAGGCCCCCCTGGCAAGTTGCAGGGGGGCCTTCCTATTCGCAGGTTAACTACGTGGCATGAATCACATCCGCGCTTAAGTGAACAGTTGGTAAATCATGGAGCTTAGGTGCCCTCTCAAGATGCGCTCTACGCACCACCGTGTTCCACTTTTTTAACAAGGTGCACACTCCATTTACCCAACGTCTAGGAGAATTTATGAAGGTCATTCGACGCACTGCACTCATTGCAGCTGCCGCTGCAGTAACACTCACTCTTGCAGCTTGCAGCAGCTCAACCGGGTCAGCAACCAGTGCGCCATCCACCGCAGCAGGCGAAGTGGCTACCAAACCTGCTGCTGGCGGAACCATTGTCGATATAGCTTCAACAAGCGAAGGCTTTGGCACCTTGGTCGCCGCCGTTCAGGCTGCTGGCCTGGTCGACACGCTTAACGGCGCTGGTCCGTTCACAGTATTTGCCCCGACGGATGCGGCATTTGCCGCTCTGCCTGCCGGCCTTCTGGATGCACTACTCAAGCCGGAGAATAAAGACCTGCTCACAAAGATCTTGACCTACCACGTCGTCCCAGGGAAGGTACTGGCCGCAGACGTAACCGATGGCGATGTTGCCACCGTTGAAGGTCAGTCCATCACGATCTCAACGATGGACGGAGTAAAGGTCAATGGCGCGAAAGTTGTCACGGTAGATGTACTCGCCGACAACGGCGTCATCCACGCTATCGATGCGGTAATCCTCCCACCGGACGTCGATGCGGCGGCTCTACTCGCGAAGTAATTGCTGCAGTGGCCCCGCGGCGACAGGCTCCTCCCCTTCGTCGCGGGGACCATTGTTCAAGTTGGCTTTAATGCGTCCAAATCTTAAAGACGTGGGTCCAGCCATTGGCCCCGAGATTGGTCGACACCACTTGACCGCGCGCACCGACATAAATACCTGATCCGCCAATGACCGGCCGAATGACGGATTGCCCGGTAGCCAAGGTGGCTCCACCCGGCGGATAAAGCGAGATACCGCCCACCACCAGCTGACTGGTTTCGCGGCCAAATACGTAGGTCAGGTTCGACGAACGAATTTCTTCGCCGCTGGCCATTGGGTTGCTAAGGGTGGTTAGGGTGCCGATTAGGTACTGACCATCGGCCGCCAAGCCGTCGACGGCGATCGGAATGAAGAAGGTGCGCACCGTGCCGATGCCTGAACCGCTTGTGGCAATTGGGCTCACCGCTTGGTGGTAGACCTTGACGATGGTTGGCTTATCAGCAGGGGCAGCCCCCGCCGGCAGCGCGGTGAAAAGGGCAATGATGGATGCGGCGATGATGGCTGCTGGTCGCGAAATTCCCATTAACAAAAACTAACACCTGGCCACTGAGCGACGAAAACTGACCCAGCAACGTGTTGCGCCCGCGCCATCGACGCCGAGGCCGACCTGAACAGACACCCGGCCACCGCCCAGCCCCGGGTATTGACGCCACCTGTCAGCCAGGATGCGTCCGATCGGTGCCGCGCTGGTGTCGTCGTCACCGGTGGCCGCCACATCGGCGGTCAAGCGCACCATCGCATAGACAATTAGCTCTTCGCCCTCTTGCCCGAGCAGTCCGTCGCGAAAGCCCTCGGCCCCTGGGCCCAGCTGCAGCAAGTTGATCAGGGTGTCAATGTTGTCTCCTGTTATCTCCACGTCAAGGCGCTCGAGCACATCGCCAGGAGGAGTCAGATCGCAGGCCCGACCGCCGTTACTAATCACCCCGCGGGCATCAAGGAGCACTTTGCCGGCCGCGTCATGGGCCACCGGCCGCTGCCTTACCACCGAGGTCGAGGGCTGGCGCAGCATCAATGCGATAACGGCACCAGCAACCGCGAAGACCACGATTAATGAAATCGGCAACGGGATCCCCAATAAGGTGACAAGGCCGCCGATAACTACCCCCGCAAGGGCACCGACACCAAATGCCGAGCAACCGGATCGGCCAGTTCTTGACGCCCCCGAACTTGACCGCGGACCGTACCCGGGCAGCCACATCGATGGGCGCTCGTAAGTCCACTGCGGTGGCGCCGGCGCACCGCGCGCGGAGTTGCACGAGGTGTGGGCCGGGGCGAGATTTGACGGATCATCGGAGCCGCCCCAAGCTACCGGCACGAGGTGATCAATGGCATCAGCCGCACCTTGCCCGCAGATGTGACAGATCCCGCCATGTGCACGCATGACCTGCTCGCGGTACTTCTGGTGGCGACGGGTGCGCCGGACCATTGCCACCCTTGGTGCCCCCTTAGGCTAGGTGAACGTAGTGGAGCCGACCACTTGGGCCTCATCCTTAACCGTAGGGCCGGCCCCTGACAACGCTATCTAGCTATTTCTTCTAACGAATTTGACTTTCATTTTCGTTTGTAATATTTTGGAGGAATGCGAAAAGCCGCTTTTATATTAATTGCCGCAGCCACCCTCGTAATTTCGGCCTGCGGCTCCGCCGACTCCAGTGCCCCGCAGCCGCCAGCACCAGTGAGCACAGCCGCCTCAGTCGCGGCAACACCAGCTGGAACACCCGCTGAGTCACCGACTGCAAGTGCCGTTAACGTCCTGGCCACCACCACCATGCTCGGCGATGTGGTCGGTCAGATTCTTGCCTGCGCGGGCGGCACTGTAACCGTACTTATGCCCACAGGCACCGATCCCCATGACTTCTCCGCCTCATCCGACCAGGTCGCGGCTATGGTCACCGCGAATCTCGTGGTCGCTAACGGCCTCGGGCTGGAGGCCGGGCTCACCGACGCATTTGAAAATGCCGCAGCCGATGGGGCGAAGGTCTTTGAGGTCGGGCCGCTCGTCAACCCGATCGAGTTAGGTGCGGGTGCGAACGAACATGGCGAAGAAGAAGCCGGCCAAGAACACGACTCCTTGGACCCACACTTTTGGTTCGACATGAACCGCATGGCATTGGCCGCAGAACTCATCGGTGCCGAACTGGCAGACTCCACCGGCGACGGCGCCTATGCGACCTGCGCGGCCACCACGGCGGTAAATATCCGCACGGCCGAGGCAGGGGTGCGGTCCGCTTTGGATTCGGTACCAGCCGACCAGCGGATCTTGGTTACTGACCATGAAGCTTTGGGTTATCTCGCTGACACTTACGGCTACGAGATTGCCGGCACCGTCATTCCGTCGAGCTCCACCCTCGCCGAACCCAGCTCAGGGGATCTGGCCGATCTAGTTGCGACCCTCAAGGCGGAAGGTGTCACCGCAATCTTCGCGAACGTCGCCCAGACCACAAGTTTGGCTGAGGCGGTTGCAGCAGAGACCGGCATGCCGATCAAAATCATCCCGCTTTATGTCGAGAGCCTTGGTGCCCCCGACTCCCCTGCAGCTACCTATATCGCAATGATGCAGGCAAATGCCGACCTGATCGCGGGCGGTCTGAAAGGCTAAGCTCCATGGAGTGGTTCCTAGAGCCTTTTGCACTTGGCTTCCAGCAGCGTGCCCTCATGGGCGGGGCACTTGCTGGGCTGATGGCTTCGGTGGTCGGGACTTGGTTGGTGCTGCGGGGCATGAGCTTCTTCGGTGATGCCTTCGTGCACGGAGTCGTGCCCGGCATTGCTGCTGCGGTTGTTCTTGACATCAACCCGGTAATCGGCGCTGCCCTCGCTGCGCTGTTCATGGTGATAGCCATCGAGGTCGTGCACCGCAACACCACCTTGAGCGAGGACACTTCAATCGGCCTGCTCTTCGTCGGGATGTTAGCCCTTGGTGTCATGATCATCTCGCGGCTCGACTCCTATTCGGGAAGCCTGACCACCATTCTCTTCGGTGACGCACTAGGCATCACCACCGTCGACCTTATTACCCAAGCCATCTTGGCGATCATCATCATCACTGCCACCACTTTGTTCTACCGGCCACTCCTCGCCCTGTCCTTCAACAAGGAGAAAGCCCAGATTTGGGGCCTGTCCCCCAATCGCGCCCACGCAGCGCTGCTCGTGCTAATTGCCGCGGCGGTCATCGGCAGTTTTCAATCAGTTGGCACGCTGCTGGTCTTCGGCCTCCTGGTTGGACCACCCGCGGCCGCCGCCCTAATCTCCCGAACAGTTCCACGCATGATGGTCACGTCCGCGGTGATCGCCCTATTTTCCGTTTGGATCGGCTTGACTCTTAGCTATCACCTTGGGACCGCCGGATCGGCCACAATGGCCTTAACCCCGATCGTGTTCTTCTTCCTCGTCCTTGCAATGAAGCAGTTAAAGCCAAGAGCCAAAGACCAGGTGCTTGTCGATGCCTAACGCAGTCATCGCAACCGATCTCGTGATCGCGCGCGGGCAACGAATCGCCCTCGACACTTCGAGTTTCCAGATCCCCCGCGGCAAGATCACCGTAATCATCGGACCTAATGGCAGCGGTAAGTCAACGATCTTGCATGCAATCGCCGGACTGATCCCCATTGACTCTGGCACCATCAGCGTCCTGGGCGTTGAACCGGAGAAAAGCCAGAAAAGCGTTTCTTATGTGCTGCAATATGCAGCGGTACCGGCTGGCACGCCCCTGACAGTTGCCGAAGCGGTGCAAATGGGCAGGTACTCAACCCTTGGTGCCTTCAGGCGGCCAACGCGCGCAGATCGCAGCAAAGTCGAGGCAGCGATGAAACACCTAGACATAACCGATCTAGCCAAGCGCCACCTGTCCGAACTCTCCGGTGGTCAACGTCAACGTGTTTATGTGGCCCAAGGAATCGCCCAAGATCACTCACTGCTCCTGCTCGACGAGCCCCTCACCGGCCTCGACCTTAATTCGGCGAAAACCATCGACAAGATCATTCATGATGAGCCCACTCGCGGGTGCTCAGTGGTGCTGACCACCCATGATCTGGAGGAAGCCAAGGCGGCGGACTATGTCATTCTCACCGCGGGTCGAGTATTGGCGTGCGGGACTCCCCAGCAGGTGCTGACCTTAGATAACCTCACGAAAGCCTATGGCCTAGGCGCCCTACATAATCGCGACGACACCGCCACACTCTTTCCAACCGAGCACCATCACGGGCCAGGTGGACATTAAGGCAGTTACCCGAAATCAAGTTGACCCAACTAAACTCGTGTTCGCTAATGTCGGCAGGAAAGAGCAGCAGGAAGGTGAGTGCGCATGGCAAGTAAGGGAGCGCGCAGATCCACCCCAGCCCCCGAAAGCGCCATCCGGCCGATAATCGGGCAACGCTCAACTAAGCAAAGGGCTGCGGTCGCGTCGGCCATTTTCGATATCGATGACTTTCGATCTGCCCAAGAGATCTACGATATTTTGAAATCAAGTGGCGAAAATGTTGGCCTCACCACGGTCTATCGATCCCTGCAGGCGATGGCCGCAATTGACGAAATAGATGTGCTGGTAAATGCCGAAGGTGAAGCCCAGTATCGGCGCTGCGGGCAACGATCTGGTCACCATCATCATCTGGTCTGCCGCAACTGCGGCTTCACGGTCGAAGTCGAAGGCCCTGCCGTTGAGCGTTGGACCCATGACATCGCCAGCGAACAAGGGTTCGAAGAGATCACTCACACCCTCGATATCTTCGGACTTTGCGCATCGTGCGCCCGGGTAGCCAAAACCGCAAAGGGGAAGAAAGCCGCCAAGGCTGGTTAACGCAACTGACCGCAGCCGAAGGCCCATTCACTTGGGTGCGTGCGTTTTCTTCGTGTAATTGCGATTCGATGCCAGTTTTCGCCAGGACAACGCGCGCACCAGACAAAACAATGTCAGTGGACTTGGTCGGTTAACCTACGACCCGGCTACCGGGTATTTTTTCCCGCTTGCTGGACCATGAGCCTACCGATATACCGATCACCCCGAAAAACATGGCTTTCGGACATGGCAGGCTAAGTTCATGAGCCGGTGGGCCTAGCATCCGAACGTGGACCTACCCGGCATCGCCATCATCGAAGGTGCAATCTTCCTCGGCGCGGTCGTCCAAGGGTCGAGTGGGCTCGGCTTCAATCTGACCGCCGCCCCCATCGTTAACTCCATAATGCCAGGGCCCTCATCGGTCGGCCTTATCAACTTGTTTGCACTGCTTCAGAACAGTTTGCTCCTCACCAAAGAGCGCGGCCGCATCCACTGGGACGCTTTTCGCATCCTCGGGCCGAGCCTAGCTTTCGGGGTCCTCATTGGATTTGCGATGGTCAAGCTCATCCCCGATGCAGTAATGCCGATTCTCATCGCACTGTCAGCCCTGGCCTCACTAATCACCCTCGCCGTCTGGCGATCTGGTTCTGGCCCGGTCTCCGGTGTTGTCGCCGGTGTCTGGAGCGGTGCGATCAACACCTACGCGGGAGTTGGTGGCCCGCCCGTCGCCTCCTACCTAATCAACCAAGGCTGGTCCCATGGTGATTTCTTGCGCACCTTGCAATTGGTATTCATCGGCATCGATATCGTCAGCCTGCCGATCCTCGGGTTGCCCTCCCTGCCGTGGTGGTTTTATGCCGTCGGCGTCGGCTGCCTACTGCTTGGCACCCGAGCCGGATCACTTTTGCGCAGACGACTCTCGCAGCAGCAGGCCGTCCGGTTGTCACGAACGGTGATCGCCGTCGCCGCCCTCGCATCACTCACCTACTCGACCATCACACTGTTGGACCTGTAGGACCAAAGAGCACAGCCATCTACTCCTCTGGCTCGGCTGAAAGAACAGCCTTGGTACCGGTAACGGTGCTGACACCATCTCCAGTGGGCTTGAAGGTGCCTGGACCCCAACAACGACCCAATGGCCTACCTCCAGATCTGCCCTACCCGACTGCGATAACAGCAGTTTCGCCCGGTCAAGTACTCGCCATATTAGGTGGCTGCGGTCGAGTCATAATTGACGCGATGTCCAGTGATAGCAACGATTTTGTAGGCCACGGGCCTCAGAATAGGCACCGCCCGAAGCTAACAGCGACCCCGGCGTTAGGTTTCTGACCCTTAGTAGGCAACACTTATGCCTAGGTAAGGCATGTCAGCGCTAAATCCCAATGAGGACGCAGGCACGATACGGCTTCACCGCGTGAAAGACAGGTCGTCTATCACGGCTCTCATTAAGGAGATTTAGCACCATGGCAAAAGGCACTGTTAAGTGGTTCAACGCAGAAAAGGGTTTCGGTTTCATCGAGCAGGCAGACGGCGGACCTGACGTGTTCGTCCACTACTCAGCAATCGAATCAGATGGCTACCGCTCGCTAGACGAGAACCAGGC